>PLYD01000150.1 GCA_003151665.1 Candidatus Dormiibacterota bacterium | reverse complement strand
CCGATTCCTCAACGACGACCCCGGGGCCGCTCGGCTTCACCTGTGGTCGGATGCGATCCACATGATTGCTGCGCGGCCGCTGACCGGCTGGGGTGAGGATGCGACGGGACTCGTCTACGGCCGGTTCCTCAGCGGCGACTGGGCCCCCGAGGTCGACCGCGCGCACTCGGGTCCCCTTGACATTGCCGCCACCCAGGGACTCATTGGTCTTGGCGCTCTGGCGTGGGTCCTGTTCACGTTGTTTCGCGGCTTCTGGCGCTGGCGTTTCGCCGGATCGATTGGGCCCCTCGCCGCAGCATGCGTCGGCTACAGCATCTGGGTGCTCTTCAACTTCGACTGGGCGCCGGCCACCGGTGCGTTCTGGCTGCTAGCCGGCATCGCGTGGTCGGGGGTGAGGGCGGCGGAGAGTGAAACCGGGTTGGCGACCCACGCCGCCGGCCGGCAGGCCTCAGGCCCTAAAGCGGCTCCCGCCTTGGTTGCAGTGGCGCTGGCCGCCGCTGTCGTATGGCTTGGCGCGATGCCCGTGCTGGCTGACGTCTGGTACTACCAGAGTCGATTGGACTTGTCGGTGGTCGTCGATCCTCTGCAAGGGCGCTACCACTGGGCCCTCGGCCAAGGACTGGTCGCGATCGGATCGACGTCTCGCGGGCTGGCCCAGATGCAGCTGGCCGCAAAGCTGGGTGAGAGCGATCCTCAGCTGTACCTGGACATCGGCGACGCCGATGAGCAACTGGGCCGTGCTGTCGAGGCCCAGGCCGCCTACCGGATGGCGGTCACCATCGATCCCTACTTCCGCCCAGCCAGGGATCGGCTGGCGGGCAAAGGCGTGCCTGCATCAGGCTGAGCTGGACGCCCGCACGTCGCCGGCGAGTCCGGCTAGGACTCGTCCTCGACGTCTTCGTACTCGTCGGCCCGGTGCTCGGTCCGCGCTGCGAGATTTGCGGGCGGAGCCGAGAGCTGCTTCAGGCTGAGCGAGATTCGCCGCCGTGCGGTGTCGATCCCGATCACCTTGACCTGCAGGTCCTCCCCCACCTTGAGGACATCCTCGGTTCGCTCCACGTGATCCCAAGAGAGCTCCGAGATGTGCAGCAGCCCTTCGATGCCGGCCATGATCTGCAGGAAGGCGCCGTACTTCTTGGTTTTCGTGACCTGGCCCTCGACGATCGAGCCGATGGGCATCGACTGGACCAGCTTCTCCCACGGGTCTTGCTGGAGCTGCCGAAGCGAAAGCGAGATGCGGGTCTGCTCCGGGTCGAGCTTGATCACCTTGACGGTGACCTCGTCTCCAAGCTGAAGCACGTCAGTGACCTTGGACACGCGGTCCCAAGAGAGCTCTGAGATGTGGATGAGCCCGTCGGCGCCGCCGATGTCGACGAAGGCTCCATAGCTTGTGATGCCCGAGACCGTGCCCTTGACCGTCGTGCCCGTCAGCAGCCGGCTGAACAGGTCCTCGCGCTTGCGCGCGCGATCCTCGTCCTCGGCCGCCTTCTGGCTGACGATGAGCCGGTTGCGCTTGCGGTTGACCTCCAGGATCTTGACGGGGATCCGCTGGCCCACCAGCGACTCCAGGCTGCCGGCGTAAGCGCGCGCGACCTGGCTGGAAGGCAGAAATCCGCGCAGGCCCAGGACGTTGACGATCAGGCCGCCCTTGTTCTGCTCCCGAACGTCGGCCTCGATGACGGAGCCGTCGACCTGCTTCTCGGCAGCGACGATCCAGGTGGTCTCCGCTCGCGCCCGCCGAAGGCTGAGGACGACGTTGCCCTCCTCGTTCTCGGGCTGCAGGACGTAGACCTTGATCTGGTCCCCGGGCTCGAGTCCGACGGAATCGGCCTCGCCGCGGAGCCCCAGCTCCTTGCTGGAGATAACACCCTCAGCCTTGGCACCGATGTCGACAAGAACCTCATCGGCATCGACACGAACNNGTTTATTGGTGTGGTGTTGGTCGTCAGATCGGCCTCCGCCAGTAACGAACCGCAATTGTACCGCAGAAATCCGACTTATCCAGGAAAAGGCTGGGCCAGGTCGTGGTTGTCGATTAGACGCGTTTTTCCGATCCAGACGGCCAGCACAGCCAGGGTTCCAGGCGCCCCAAAGGTCTCAGGATCGACCAGCTCCGCGTAGGCCACCTTGGCCAGCGGCTCGGCCTCGAGGATGTCCAGAATCCCCCGCCGCAGCCGGCTCTGATCTTGCTCGCCGGCCGCGTACGCCTCGGCCGCCCAGCGTAAGGAGCGGCTCAGAGAGGCTGCGGCCTTTCGCTCGTCCGGCCCCAGGTAGGCGTTGCGGGAGCTGAGCGCCAGGCCGTCGGCCTCCCGAACCGTCGGGCACACGCGGATCTCAACCCCAGTGTCGAGGTCGAGCGCCAGGCGCTTGACCACCGCGACCTGCTGGGCGTCCTTCTGCCCGAAGTACGCCCGATCGGGCTGGGTGGCGTTGAGCAGCTTCGCGACCACCGTGGCCACGCCTTCGAAATGCCCAGGACGCAAGCTCCCTTCCAGCGGCTCGGCCACGCGCCCGACCCTCACGCGAGAGCTAGCGCCGGGCGGATACATAGCGGCGGCGGTTGGCACGTAGACCGCAGCGACTCCAGCCTTCGTGAGCAGCTCGAGGTCGCGGTCAGGGCTGCTCGGATATCGTTCGAGATCCTCGCGGGGGCCGAACTGGATCGGGTTCACGAAAACGCTGACGACGACCATGTCGTTGTCGCTGCAAGCCTTGGCTACAAGGCTCATGTGGCCGGCGTGCAGGGCGCCCATCGTCGGCACTAGGCCGATCGACAGCCCTTCCCGCCGCCACCGGCGCGACGTCTTGAGCATCTCGCCAGGGTTGTCGACGACGATCGGCGTGCTAGCCGGCGCCGTACTTGACCTCTTCGCTCGGTTCCTTTTCTCGCGTTTCCTTCGATACCGGAGCCACACCGTTGGCCGAGTAGCCGTGCTCGGGGCCCGGGAAGGCGCCCGAGCCTACCTCCTGGGCGTACTGCTGAGCGGCTTTGCCAATCTCCTGCGCCAGGTTGGCGTATCGCTTGACGAACTTCGGCGGCTTGCCGCTCGTCATCCCGAGCATGTCGTGCAGCACAAGCACCTGGCCATCGGTCCCGGGGCCCGCGCCAATACCGATGGTCGGGATGTGCACCGCCCGCGTGACCCGAGTGGCGACTGCATTCGGCACACCTTCGAGCACCAGGCTGAACGCGCCGGCCTGCTCCAGCTCCTTGGCATCCGCGACGATGCGAGCCGCCTGCGACTCGCTCTTGCCCTGGACTTTGAAGCCGCCCATCTGGTGGACGAACTGCGGAGTCAGCCCCAGGTGACCCATCACGGGTATCCCCATCGCAGTCAGCCGCAAGGTGATCTCGACGATGCGACCGCCGCCCTCGAGCTTGACCGCATGCATGCCGCCCTCTTGCAGGAAGCGCCCGGCGCTCGTNNGGAGCCTCGAGACACGGCTTTGGCGTGGTGGATCATCTCGTCCATGGTTACCGGGAGGGTGGTCGGGTAACCGAGCATCACCATTCCCAGGCTGTCGCCGACCAGGAGGATCGGGATACCCGCTTCGTCGAGAATCTGCGCGCTGAGGTAGTCGTAGGCCGTGAGCATCGCGAAACGACGGCCTTCATCCTTGAATCTCTGGACGTCCAGGACCGTTGTCATTGACGAGATCTCCTTCGGGTCGCTGCCACTTTTCGGGTCAGCGCCCTTCTCGTTTGCTCGGCCGCCGCCGGCTTCAAACCGGCCTGTTGCGCGATCTCGAGCGCGACGTCGCCGAGCATACGATAAAGGTCGCTTTTGCGCCCTCTGCCGGATCTTCCGGTGGGGGCGTCGATCCGGGCGAGGGCGGCCAGGTGCCTCGTGACTGTCTCCGCATCGCCGCGACGGATCGGACCAGTCAGCGCTCGGATCGGACCACGATTGCGGACATTGGCGACGGCGCCTTCCGCCAGGGGCACCAGGCCCTGGATTGCCTCCTTTTCGGTCCATCCCGACTGCTCGAGGAGGAGAACCGCCTCGGCCAGCAGAGCGACGACATAGTTGGACGCGAAGACGGCTGCCGCGTGGTAGACGGCCCGCTGCGCGTCGTCGACCCGCATCGGCTTGGCACCCAGGTCGCGGGCCAGGCGGTTGAGAGCCCGGCGAAGCGATTCGCTGCTCGCATCCACTCCAATCACGATTCCGCGAAACGCTTCGGCCGGCCCCGGCTGCGGGAACGAGCGCAGAGGATGAAACGAGCCGACCTCGTGTCGGCGGCGAAGGGGCGCAAGGACCCCCAGCTCGAGCGCGCCGCTCGCGTGCACGAAAGCCACGTCCGTCGGGACACTCTCACCCAGTGCCGCAAGGCCTGACGCGACCGTGGCCACGGCGTCATCCGGTACCGTCAGGAACACCACGGTCGGTCCCGCGCCGACGAGCCTTCGCAGCAGGGCTGGAAGTCCGGCCCTCGCGCTCACGAGGCGCACCTGGTGACCGGCCGCGCGCAGGCCGCCGACCAGGCTACGGCCCAGGTTGCCGCGGCCCGCGACGATCAGCCGCGGGTGGGCGGGCGTCTCAGGACGCGGTCGAGGACGCTGCGGCAGGGGCTACGGGGGCTTGGCGGTTGAGTATCTCGTCGAGGTCTTTTCCGTCAAGCGTCTCGACGACCTTGAGGCGCTCGACCACCGCATCCATCTTGTCCCGCTGGCCGGAGAGGATGGTCTTGGCCGTCTGGTAGCCGTGGTTGACGATGCTGCGGATCTCCTCGTCGATGATGGCTGCCACCTCTTCGGAGTAGTTGCGCTGCTCGCCCAGGTCGCGACCAAGGAATACGAGCTCCTCGCGGTGACCCATGGCAACGGTGCCGAGCTTTTCGGACATACCCCACTGCGTCACCATCCGGCGCGCCATCTGCGTCGCTTTCTGGATGTCGTTCTCAGCTCCCGAGGTGATGTCGCCAAAGACGAGCTCCTCAGCCACGCGACCACCCATGATGCCGGCAATCTCATCCATCAGCTCGTCGCGTGAGATGAGGTACTTGTCCTCTTCCGGCAGGCTCAGGGTCCACCCGAGCGCCATGCCTCTCGAGATGATAGATATCTTGTGAACGGGGTTGGTGTGCGGCAGCGCCTTCATGACAAGAGCGTGGCCCGTCTCGTGGTAAGCGATGACCTCCTTCTCGTGGTCGGAGATGCGACGGCTCTTGCGCTCTGGCCCGGCGATCACGCGGGCGATCGCCTCCTCGAGCTCCTCCATGCCGATCGTCTTCTTGTTGGCACGCGCGGCAAGGATCGCAGCCTCGTTGATCAGGTTCGCCAGGTCGGCGCCGCTGAACCCGGGTGTCTGGCGCGCCAGGACGTCAAGGTCGACCGTGGAGTCGAGGGGCTTGTTCCTTGCGTGAACGTCCAGGATCGCCCGGCGGCCCTTGATGTCGGGCCGGTCGAGGGTCACGTGCCGGTCGAAACGTCCCGGTCGGAGAAGCGCTGGATCGAGCACGTCGGGACGGTTGGTCGCGGCGATGACGATGACGTGCGTGTTGGTATCGAATCCGTCCATCTCCACGAGGAGCTGGTTCAGCGTCTGCTCGCGCTCGTCGTGACCGCCGCCAAGGCCGGCGCCACGCTGGCGGCCGACGGCGTCGATCTCGTCCACGAACACGATGCAGGGCGAGTTCTTCTTGGCCTGGTCGAACAGGTCGCGTACGCGGCTGGCGCCAACGCCCACGAACATCTCGACGAACTCGGAGCCCGAGATCGAGTAGAAGGGGACTCCCGCTTCGCCGGCCACCGCCTTGCTGAGGAGGGTCTTTCCGGTTCCAGGCGGGCCCACGAGCAGCACGCCCTTCGGGATGCGGGCGCCGAGGGCCACGAATTTCTCAGGAAATTTCAGGAACTCCACGATTTCCGAGAGCTCCTGCTTGGCCTCTTCGACCCCGGCCACGTCGGCAAACGTGATCGCCGGCTTGTCGCCAGCGATCAAGCGGGCGCGCGAACGCCCGAACGACATCGCCTGATTGTTGCCGCTCTGGGTTTGACGTAGGACCCACCACATGAATGCGCCGATGAGGATCACCAGGATGATGTTCGGGAGCAGAACGCTCAGCAGGTAGTTGCCACCGTTGTTCTTATCGAAGAAGACGTCAACCTGGTCCGTCTCGAGCTGAGTGAGCCACGCCGCGGTGCTGCCGGTTGTATCGGGCAGGACCACGTTGTGTTTCTTGCCATCCACACCAATGGCGATTCCATCCGTGCCGTTGATCTCGAGCGATTTGACCTGGTGGTTGTCAGCTTGGCTGATCAGGGTCGAGTAGTGCCAGTCGCTCGAGCCCGAGTTGCCCTGCAGCGATTGGTACGTGAACCAGAACACCAGGCCGAGCAATACGACCAGTGCGAAGTAAAACAGGCTGGAGCGGGGGAAGCGGCTCAAGTGGGCTCTCCTGAGTGGCTGTGCACCGGTTTTAGCACAGCGATTTTTGACTTCTGACTTAGGGGATACGGAACGACGGATACATGCTGACCGAACGTGCCAGGAGACGTCGCCAGCTCCGCGTCGATCGCGACCCCGGGCACCCAGGCGAGCTTCTCGGCTGCGAACACCAACGGCCAGGTGTCGCGCTCCTCGCGCGGCACGCGCGCGTCCACAAAGATGTCCTGCAGCTTTCGGGTTCGCCCACCGCGCGGACGCATCGTCAAGCCCGGCCGGCGAAAGCCCAGACGCAGGTCGACGCCAGGCTTGAAGTGAGCGGCGGTCTCATCCGCGCATCCAGAACAACGCGTGACCTCGAGGCGCGTGGCGGGTCGGTCTCGCCGTGCGGACGCGGTTACGGACGCCACGATCTCCATGGTTTCCCCAACGATACGCAACCTCAAGCCGCCAGGTAGGTCCACGCCCCGGCCCCCGCGGCCAGGTTGCGCCAATCTCAGCATCGATTTCAAATGAACGCGCGAAAGTGCGGGTTGCTCTCCACCCGCTTCCGCGTACAGCATTTTCATGAGCTCGACCGCCACCGGCTCAGACGACGAGGCGACCGCGGCGCGATCCAATGCTCCACCCACGAGGGCAGCAGCAGCCTCGCGCGCGATCGATTCCTGGATCGTCGTGGCCCGCTGGGCGACGGCGTACAGGCGGCGCAAGAGGCCCGGCCTGTCGCGCTCCAGCGCAGGCAGGATCTCGCGCCTGACACGCACGCGGGCGTAGGCGGTGTCGCTGTTGGCGGGATCTTCCAGGGCCACGATCCCGCGACGGCTTAGAAAATCGAGAACGTCACGGCGCCAAATCGAAAGCAGCGGGCGAATAAAGGATCCGCGACTCGCGGGCATGCCGCGAAGTCCCGGCAATCCACACCCCCGCATAAGGTGCAGCACGACGCCCTCGACGAGGTCATCGGCAGTGTGCGCGAGGGCGACAACATCGGCCTCGGCCGCGGCCCGGGCTCGTTCCAGAAACTCGTACCGGAGAATGCGGGCCGCCGCCTGCACTGAACCCTTGGTCAGCGGCGAGGTGCGCCGCTCGGTGACAAGCTCGATGCCCAGCCGCCGGCATAGATCGGCCACATGCTCGGCAGCGGCTTGCGAGCCGTTCTGAAGCGCGTGGTCGAAATGCGCGGCGACCACATCGAGTCCCTGCTCATGTCCGGCGACGAGCAAGGCGGTCGAATCGGGACCTCCGGACACGGCGACCAGCACTCGATCGCCAGGTCGGACCAGAGCCGATCGGCGAAGAGCCAGGATGAGTGGTTCGTCAATGTCTGTGAGCAGCATGGTGGTGCCGGCTGGACTCGAACCAGCGACAACGCGATTATGAGTCGCGCGCTCTACCACCTGAGCTACGGCACCGCGGGACGCCGGCGCGCGCACAAGGCGCACTCCAGCAGGAAATCCTATCGCGCGGCTTGTGCCCGAGCCTTCAGCTTCCGCTTCTTGGTTCGGCGCTTCGCCAGCGCCACCCGCTTCCTTTTGTTCACTGCTCTCCAAATAATGAAAAGAGCCGGGGGGCCCGGCTCCGGGGGATCGCTTCGATTTAAGTTGCGGAGGTCGGATTCGAACCGACGACCTTCGGGTTATGAGCCCGACGAGCTGCCGCTGCTCCACTCCGCGTCGTGGATTATACCGCCGGCCCTATGAGCTCCCTGGATCGGGCCAGTCAGGGCGCCGGGGTGACAGCCGGCGCCACGGGTGAGGGCGAGGGAGCCTCGGTTATCAGATACACCTTCTCACCTGGGCGGGCATAGCCGTTCTGGCGGGCTTCCTCCTCATTGGCTGCGCCCGACATCATGGATTGGACGTCTTTGTGGTAACCGTTGTTCTCCGCCGCAAGAAGCGCGTTCTGGCGATAAAGATCGGCCACCTGTTGGCTCAGCTTGTGGCCGACGTAAGCCTCTTGAGCGAAGGCATAGGCGGTCCACAATGCGACGACTGCAACCACCGCAACGATGATGGTGCGACGCACTCCGTGCCCGCTTGTGCGGACGCTGCCCGCGGCAACTGTTGCTTTGCTGTGTCTCATGCTGCGTCGTTAGTGGAAATCCGCGTAGACGAGTGCCGACTATAACAAACGCCCCCCCGGTTTGGCGCCTGCCTAGCTGGTTTCGTTCCAGCGGCGAGACTGCTCGTCACGGTCGAGCTCGCTGAACGTCACTCCGTCCTTGCGAAGGCCCGCCTCTGTTTGCGCGAAGCGCTTGCGGAATCGTTGGCCCGCGACACGTAGAGCATCTTCGGGGTTGACCTTCAGGCGGCGGGCCAGCGAAACGACCGCAAACAGCAGGTCGCCCATCTCCTCGAAGGCCTGGCGTGCATCCGCCGCGCCCGACAGCTCGCGCGCCTCTTCGGCAACCGCTTCGGCGGTGTCGACGGGAGAAGCGAAATCGAAACCAACTCGCGCTGCGCGTTTCTGTAGGCCGAGAGTCCACGCCAAGGCGGGTAGCGTGACCGGCACGCGGTCGACCACAGACTCTTCCTCGCGCCCCGCCTTGCGAGCCTCATGCGCCTTCTGGTGCTCCCAGTTACGAAGCACGTCGTCGGCGTTGGCCACCTTGGTCGACCCGAAAACGTGCGGATGTCGGGCCACCATCTTGGCGGCGACCGCCTCCGACACCTGGGCGACATCGAAGCGGGATTCGCTGGCGGCGATCTCGGCGTGCATCGCCACCTGGAGGAGAAGGTCGCCTAGCTCCTCCATTATCTTGGCGTCATCGCCGGAGTCGATGGCCTCGAGCAGCTCATAGGTCTCCTCGAGCAGATAGGGTCGCAGCGATTCGTGAGTTTGCTCGCGGTCCCACGGACAACCGTCCGGCGCGCGAAGCCGTGCGACGACCTCAAAAATGGCGTTGACGCCGGGTGAAAACTCGCGCTCCTCTGCGTCTGGCATCCGCCGTGATTCTGGCATGTAACGTCAGCCCCCTGGCAGGGCGGCCGCAGCCCTCCCGACCTCATAGAGGTGGGCCATCTCGTCCAGCAGGCCGACTAGGTCACGCTGCCAACCTTCGCCCTGGCGGCGCAGCTTGAGGCGGTTGGGCGCAACCGCGATGCGGCCTGCCATTCGACGCGTCAGCTCGTCGATGTCCAGGTACCGTTGAGGGTCGACTCGAATGACGATGTCGTGGCCTTCCGCGACCACTCCTCTGAGTCCCAGGCGCTGCCCTTTCAATTTGATCCGCAGCGAATAAGCCAGGTTGTTGAGCTGCGCCGGCCCGGGGCCATAGCGATCTTCGAGGGAGCGCAGTACCGCTTCGAGCTCTTCTTCGTCCTCGGTGCCTGCGAGCTGGCGATACGCGCCCAGGCGAAGCTTCTCGTCTCGAATGTATGAGCGAGGGATGAAGTGGTCGAGCGGCAGGTCGAGGTTCATCTCCGTTGTCGTCAGCACATCGCCGACAGCGGTCTCCTCTGATCCGGACCGCATCTTGGTCACCGCGCTCTGCAGCATCTGGAGGTACATCTCGAATCCGACAGCCGCGATCGCTCCATGCTGCTCGGTTCCGAGCAGGTTGCCGGCGCCTCGGATCTCGAGGTCGCGGAGCGCGATCTTGAATCCTTGCCCAAGCTCATGAAGCCCGGACATGACGTCTAATCGCTTGTCCGCCCGCTCGGTCAGCGAACGCCGGGGGTCGTAAAGGAAATATGCGTAGGCCCGCCTGCCCGAGCGGCCGACGCGTCCACGCAGCTGATAGAGCTGGGCGAGCCCGAACCTGTCCGAGCGCTCGATGATGATTGTGTTGACGTTCGGAATGTCGAGGCCTGATTCGATGATCGTGGTGCAGACGAGAACGTCGAACTTGGCCGATTCGAAGGCGACCATCACCTCGGCGAGCTGATCCTCCTGCATCTGTCCGTGCCCGACGGTCACCCGCGCGTTCGGCACCAGCTCGCGAACACGATCGGCGGCCTTCTCGATCGTGCGAACGCGGTTATGGACGAAGTACACCTGGCCGCCTCGTTGAAGCTCGCGACTGATCGCCTCCCTGATGAGGGCATCGTCGTCCGCCGTTACGTACGTCTTGATCGGCTGACGCTCCTCCGGAGGGGTCTGGATCACGCTCATGTCGCGAATGCCGCCGACAGCCATGTGGAGCGTTCGAGGGATCGGGGTGGCGGACAGGGACAGCACGTCAAGCTGCGTGCGCAGCTTTTTCAACCTCTCTTTCTGCATCACGCCAAACCGATGCTCTTCGTCGACGATCAACAAACCCAGCCGCTTGAAGCGGACGTCTCGCTGCAGAAGCCGATGGGTGCCGACGACGATGTCGACCTGACCCGCTTTCAAACCTTCGATGGTTTGCGCTTGCGTCTCGTCGTCGACAAAGCGCGACAGCATCTCGACCGAGACAGGAAACTTGCTGAGCCGTTCCCGAAAAACGTGGAAGTGCTGCTGCGCCAAGACGGTCGTCGGTGCCAGCAGAGCCACCTGCTTGCCGCTCATCGCTGCCTTGAACGCCGCCCGCAATGCAAGCTCGGTCTTCCCGAAGCCAACGTCGCCGCACAACAGCCGGTCCATTGGCTTGTCGGACTCCATGTCGGCTTTGATCTCCGCCAGGGCAGCCACCTGGTCGGGTGTCTCTTCATAAGGAAAGGAGGCCTCGAGCTCCTGCTGCCAGGCCGTATCGGGAGCGAACGCGATTCCCGGCCTGGCCTCTCGAAGTGAGTAGATCCGGAGCAGGTCGTCCGCCACATCCTGGACGACTTTCTTGGCGCGTCCCCTCGCGCGTGTCCAGTCGCCAGTCCCAAGCCGATGGAGGGTGGGCTGACCCTCGCCGCCCAGGTACTTCTGGACGCGATCCAGGTTCTCGACCGGCACAAAAAGGCGGTCACCCTCCGCGTACTCGAGCTCGAGATATTCGCGATGGGCGCCGTCTGTTTCGATGAGGCGCATCCCCTTGAAACGAGCAATTCCGTGGTCGACGTGGACCACCAGCTCCTCGGGCGCGAAGTCCAGGGTGAACTCGCGGGTCAGATCCTGGGCGCGCGTCGCCGCCGGGCGGTTGCCGCGCCCGCCAGGCCGACGAAGCCGGCCGAAGAGCTCGGCATCGGTGGCCAGGTAGAACTTGATCTCCGGCTGTGAGCACCCGGCTGTGATGTCGGCGTCCGCCCTCAGAAACGCCGGCTCGAGCTCCAGATCTAGGTCGAGGTCCGTGTCATTCAGCCGAGCTTTCACCTTGCTTTCGTCGAGAAGCGCGGTCAGGCGCTCGGCCTGTTCGGTGGACATCACCACCGTGGAAGAGTCGGCAAGGGCGACGGCATCAGCGAGCGCGCGCGGCCGGCCGACGTAAGGCTCGGCAGACACCCAGCCGAGGTCGGTCGTGCCGTCCGCCTCGCCGGCGGTCACCCGCAGGTGATGCCAGCTCGTCGGTGGTTCGAGCCGATCGAGCGGGACCATCGGTAACGTGAATCCGCGCGGCAGCTCACCTCCGCCGGCCTCGGCCGCCGCGAGCATCTCTGTCTCGTCGATGAGCGACCGCGCATCTGCACGCTGCCGGTCGGCCTCGAAGTCGAGCACGACCACGTCAACTGGGAGGTGGTCGAACAGTGATGGGCGCGATGGATCGACATACGCCGCGTAGAACTCGACTCCTGGGAACGTAGCGCCCGACCCGAGACGGACGAGCTCATCCTCCCAGTCGCCGCGCACATCGTCGCGGAGCTTTGCGAGCGAGATGTCGGCGAGTATTCGAGTGACCGCAGCGGACCCGCGCCGGGCGCCCAGCAGCAGCTCGCGCCCGGCGCGAATCGAAACGCTTGGGACTGCCATCACCGAGCGCTGGTTCTCAGGATCGAACAGCCGGAGGGTCTCGATCATCTCCCCTGACCATTCGGCCCGGACCGGGCTGTCGGCAGCCGCCGGGTACACGTCAAGGATCCCGCCGCGAACCGCGAACTGTCCCCGGTTCTCGACCAGCGCCTCTCTCGCGTAGCCCAGCTCGACCAGACGACCCGCCACCGCGACTGGGTCAGGGCCCTGGCCGGGGGTCAGCACCAGCGTGCCTTCAGCCAGCTCGGATGGCGAGATCGTCATACGCACGCCCGCCCGCCTCGACGAAACGAGAACTTTCGGCTCCCCGGAAGGGGGGGCGTCGGCTATCGCGGACAGCGCGTCAAGGCGCTTGTTCACGGCGGGGTCACTGGCAGGCGGCCGGTCCAGAAACGAAATTGCGACCTCGGCAAACACATGCGTCTCCGGCCGGCCGGCGAGCCACGGCCGAAGCTCATCGGCAAAACGGTCTGGCGATGACACCAACACCAGCAGGGAGCGACCGCGTGCCTGGCATGCGCGTGCGATTGAACCGGCGACGATCGGCCACGCCGCCCGGGGCAGCCTCCCGACGCGAAACTCTGACGGTGCGCCGTCGAGCCAGCGCTCCAGAAGAGGTGCGGCTTTGACGGTTGCCTCCCACAGGGCGGTCATTTCAATTCCTCGCACCCGAGAGCACCCGGGCGGTTGTAATGCTCCATGGCACGTTCAAGGCCGGCTTCGATCGCCAGCTCCAGCGCGCTGGCGACCCCATCGACGATATTCGGTATGCGAGCTGCCTCCGCTTTTGTGAAACGGCCCAGCACATGGCTGCGACCGGCGGGAGAACCCTTTCGAGGCGGCTTTCCAATTCCGACTCGAAAACGAACAAAGTCATCTGTGCCCAGCGAGCTGATCACCGAGAGCACGCCGTTGTGTCCGGCGCCGGAGCCGCCCCGCCGGATACGTAGGCGGCATAGGGGCAGGTCGAGCTCGTCGTGCACCACCCAAACCCGCTCAGGGGTCAGGTTGAGGTCGCGCACCGCCTTCGCCACCGGTTGACCCGAAAGGTTCATATAGGTCTGAGGCAACACCAGCCAGATGCCTTGTCCTTCGGAGTGCCCCACAAGGGACTGCCAACGTTTGCGGTCGACACGTAGGCCGAACCGTTTGCCGAGCTCCCGAACGCAAGCGAAGCCGAGGTTATGACGCGTGTCGTCATAGTCCGACTCCGGATTGCCAAGGCCCACAATCAACAGCTCTTCTCGAAGCACTTTCTGATTCATTCCAAATCCGAATAGACGCAAATCGGCCCGCGGCGAGCGCCGCAGACCTGTCTCCACCTTTTCGGGGGGAGGGCCTTGAGTCTACCCCGAGATCAAAGGCGGCCGGCCGGCAATCGCAAATGCGAAAGCTCGAGCGCGGCCACCGTGAGGCGGGCCATCTCCTTGCGCTCAGAGGCGGCCATGTGGTCCCAGCCCAGCAGGTGCAGAAAGCCGTGGACGGAAAGCAGGGCGAACTCGCTCAGTGGCTCGTGCCCGAACTCGGCGGCCTGGCGGACAACCGTCTCCCACGAGATGGCGAGGTCGCCGAGGTGCTCACCTGGACCCCCGAATGAAAGGACGTCCGTGGCGGCGTCATGGCCCGCGTAAGTCTTGTTGAGCCGGCGCAGCTCGCGGTCCCCTGTGATCCTGACCGCGACGGTGGACGAGCCCTCAGGCAGCCGGGCGGCGACCTCCGGTATCGAGGCTGTGCGCGCCAGCACCAACCGCACGAAGGAGGGCGCGACCGGCGCCCGCACCGCTTTCACCACTTCAACCGCAAGCCGGGGCGACTCAGGCACCGCCATCAAGTAAACCCGTTACAGTCACGAGCAGTGCGGATTCTGGTGACGGGCGGTGCCGGTTTCATCGGTTCCCACGTCGTCGATGCATACGTGGCGGCGGGCCACGAGGTCGCCGTCCTCGACAACTTCAGCACCGGCAACGAAGCCAATCTCAATAGCGCCGCGGAAGTGCACCGCGTCGACCTACGTGACCAGGCCGCCGTCGAAAAGGTGGTCGCTTCGTTCCGGCCCGAGATCGTGAACCACCATGCCGCGCAATCAGAGGTGCCGAAGTCCGTCGCCGACCCAGGTCTCGACGCTCACATAAACATCGTCGGTGGCCTGAACCTTCTGAAGGCAAGCGTCGATCACAAGGTAAAGAAGGTGATCTTCATCTCAACCGGCGGGGCGCTGTACGGCGAGCCGGACGTGGTGCCCGCTGACGAAGACCACCCGGTCAGGCCGCTGTCTCCGTACGGCACGAGCAAGTTCAGCTTTGAGCAGTACCTCGGCACCTTTAAGCGCACATTTGGACTGGAGTTCACGGTGCTCCGCTACGCCAACATCTATGGTCCGCGGCAGGATTTCTACGCGGAGGAAGGCCGGGTGGTGGCGATCTTCGCCAGCCGGATGCTGGAAAGAAAGCCCGTCACGATCGATGGCGACGGCGAGCAGTCGCGCGACATGCTGCACGTCGGCGACGCGGCCACCGCCAACCTCGCCGCCCTCGAGCGCGGAGAGGGAGAGATCTTTCACGTCAGCACAGGCGTGCCGGTGTCGGTCAATGACCTTTTTCGCAAGCTTGCCATTCTCACGGATTACAAGCTGGCGCCCAACCACGGGCCTCGACGCAAGGGCGATGTCTACCGGATCGCCCTGAGCAACACGCGGGCGCGCCGCGACCTCGGATGGGAGCCGAGGGTCAGCCTCGAAGAGGGACTGAGCCTGACCGTCGATTACTTCCGGGAACAAGTCTCGGAGGCGCCGGCATGAGAGCCGGCGGCGTAATGGCAACGTCATGACAGCAGCGCTCGGCTCGCTTCATGGCTTTGGGGCGCGCGTGCTCCTCGTGTACGCGGTGGCGCTGGCCATTTGGGGCACGTACAGATACTTTCGCAACCAGGAGCTGACTGGCGGGTTTAGGGCCAGCTATTTGATAATGGCCGGACTCACTGCGCTGCAGGGACTCCTGGGCCTCGCGACATTCGTATCGGGAGGGCGGCCGACCGTGCTGCTGCATGTCGTCTACGGCATATTCGCGGTGATCTTCCTGCCAGGTGCCTACCTCTACGCCCAGGGCGGATCGCGCCGGCGCGAAGCGGTGATCCTTGCCGGCGCGGCCTGGATCGTCAGCATCGCTTACCTGCGCGGCATCGCCACAGGTTGAGCCTAGGCTCGGAAGAGAACGCCCACCAGATAGGTGATCGCAGCGACCGCAGTGCCCACTGTCAGCATCTCCACGCCTGAGCGCACCCCGCCTTTTCCCGTGAAGAACGACCGGGCGGATCCGATCAGAAACAGGAAGGCGGCGCACAGGACGAAGGCAATGCTGAGCGCCGCAAAGCCAGAGAAAGTGGCGCCGACGAGCGCGCGTCCGCCGAGGTAGCCGACGACCGGGATCACTCCTCCGACCAGAGTCGATATGCCGGCCACGACGCCCTCGCGGACGGGATTCTCGAATTGGGCGACGTCGAGGCCGAGCTCTTCTCGGGCCTGAGTCTCGAGCCAAACCTTCTTGTCGGAGGTGATGCGGCCCACGATGGTCTTGGCCTCGTCCGGCGTCAGACCTTTGGACCGGTAGATCTTCACTAGCTCTGCACGCTCGAGGTCGGGCATCGCCTCGATTTCCGCGGCTTCGCGGGCCAGTTGGCTCTCGTACACCTCGCGCTGAGACTTGCTGGATAGGTAGGCCCCGCCGGCCATCGAAATGCCCGAGGCCACCATCGCCGAAAGTCCGCCGATCAAGACGACGCGCGGATTCACTGTGGCGCCGCCCACTCCAGCGAGAACGCCCAGGGTCGCGGTCAAGCCGTCGTTGACACCGTAAATGACGTTTCGGATGCTTTCGATGCCACTGCCGTGCCACGCCTCGTCGGTGAACTCGCCTTCGGAACCATCGTCGATTGAGACACTGGCTGCCGCCGTGGAAGAATCGCTTTTGTCGGCGATCTCCTCAGGCGACTGATGGTCCAGCTCCTCGGGCAACACCTTTCGAAGCACATCCTGCGCACCCGCGTCCGACACCGTGGTGACCTGGCCGAGATATGCGCGTAAGACCTGGCCCTCCGCCGCGCCTGCAAGCGCCAGCGCCGGACCGATTCCAGCCACGCGCGCAAGGGCGGCAAGGGCTTGCGCGGTCAGCCGCGGTTGACGCGCCGGAACCTTGACGCCTCCGCGCGTGAGCAGCTCGGCCCAGGCGTCGGCATGTCGCTTCTCAGTCGTGGCCAGTGATTGCAACCGTCGTTTGAGGCCTGAGTCCGAGGCAACTCCAGCAAGCGCCTCGTAGACCCCGGCCATTCGCGTCTCACTCTCCCAGTTCGAACGCAGCGATTTGCTGTCTGGTTCGGACAGGGCTCGGTTGGGGGACGCCACGTGTCTATCGTAGGGATGGGTCGCGGATGCCCTCGGCTGGCCCGATGCCGGACGGGCGAATCTGGCACCTGTTCATCAAAGGTCGGGCGACGCAACCGATGGTCGCGGCCGATTGTCTTAAGGTAGGGACCCTCCATGACGCCCGCCACCCTGCGCGCCGAGTCCGGTCTCACCCCACGCCCCAAGCCAAAGAAGGCGCGTGCAGCCGATCGCGGGCCGGCGCGCCGAATCCTCATCACCGGCGGAGCGGGATTCCTCGGCGTCAACGCTGCAGTGCGAATGATCGAGGATGGTTGGCACGTCATCTTGCTCGACAACCTCAGCCGTCACGGGACCGAGCGAAACCTGAAGTGGCTCATCAACGAGCACCCTGCCGAAACGACCTTCATTAAAGAGGACGTGAGGAACGCAAACGCTTTGAGCGAGCACGTCAAGAATCAGGACGCGATCCTCCATCTGGCGGGTCAGGTGGCTGTGACGACCTCGCTCGTCGACCCGGTTACCGACTTCGACGTCAACGCCGGCGGCACCCTGAACATGCTCGAGGCGACGCGGAAGCACAATCCGGAAGTGCCTTTTGTTTTCGCATCGACGAACAAGGTGTATGGAAAGCTGGACAAGAACAACGTCGCATGTAGCGAGAGCCAGCCGATCGATTTTCACAGCCCCTACGGGTGCAGCAAGGGTTCGGCCGACCAGTACGTGAGGGATTACGCCCGCTGCTACCACATGAACACAGTCGTGCTGCGCCAGAGCTGCATCTACGGAGCGCACCAGTACGGTAGCGAGGACCAGGGGTGGGTGGCCCACTTCGTCCACTCGATCCTCAACAAGCG
>PLYD01000164.1 GCA_003151665.1 Candidatus Dormiibacterota bacterium | reverse complement strand
CGCGGGAGTAGCTCATCTGGCAGAGCGCGACCTTCCCAAGGTTGAGGTAGCGGGTTCGATCCCCGTCTCCCGCTCCACGAACCTATCGCGCTTCGCGCTGAGGTTCGTCCGCGGGAGACGTCCTTTGAATGTCCGGCGCCTCCGGCGCCGGTTGCGCTCCAGCTTGTGAACTTGAATTGCACATTCATAGCCTCTGTTGACCCTACGTCGACCCCTACCCAACAGCTGGCCCCTGGGCGCGCTTCGACGAGGGGCTCGAACTGGTGGTCATAAGTAAGCGGCGTCATTTGTCCGCCTCGCGGGCTGCGAGCTTCGGGATGCCCTTTGTCCGCCTTCGTACCTAAACGTGGGTGCATGCGTTACGGACTACATGAAAGCGGTGTTTCTGGCGGCGGCACTCTTGATACTTTCGGGATGCGGCAGTGCCACGGGATCGATCGCGCCATCGCCTCGCGAATCGATGGCAACCGCCGCTAGCACTCCCGGCGCGGCGTCCAGCCCCTCTCCAACCCTGATCACTGCGACACCGGCTGCATCTCCGGCGCCAGCCGCGTCCCCGACCAGCCGCCCCGGTGCGGCTTCCGTCTGGACCAAGGCCCACATCAAAGGCTCCGGCGTTCTACAGAGTGTGTCGTGTCCGAGCACCAACCTTTGCGTCGCGGTGGACCAGGACGGCCATGTGATCACCTCCACCACGCCCACCGGCGGGGGAGCAGCTTGGACGGTGACGAATGTCGGCGTTTCGATAAACGCAGTGCACTGTGTTAGCACCAACTTCTGCGCTGCAGTCGGCTGGGGTAGCACGGGCAGCGTCCTCATCTCGACCAACCCGACTGGCGGCGCGTCGGCGTGGACGGCGACGAGCTTGGACCCCTACGCGTCCCTGTTCGGCATCTCTTGTCCCGACGTCAGCCTCTGCGTCGCGGTCACCGGCGTCGGCAGACTCTTCACCTCCCAAAACCCCACCGGCGGGCCTGCAGCTTGGATCGCGGCCAACGTCGACGGCTCGAACGACCTGGACGGTGTTTCATGTCCCAGCGCCGATCTCTGCGTGGCAGTGGACAGTTCTCAGAACGTCGTGACCTCGACCAATCCTACCGGCGGGGTAGCGGCCTGGACGGTGACCCATGTCGGCGGCACCGGTGGATTCTGGGGCGTGTCCTGTCCCAGCGTTGATCTCTGCGCGGCCGTGGACCAGGGTGGCGACGTGGTCACCTCGAACAATCCCTCCGGTGGGGCACCGACCTGGAAAGTGACCAACGTGATCGGCAACGGCCTGCGCGGGATTTCGTGCCCAAGTCCGACATTCTGCGTCGCGGTGGACGATGGGGGCAACGTGGTGACGTCAGCCGATCCTGCGGGCGGAGAGGGGACGTGGGCGGTGCTCGGCGTGGACGACACGATCCTCTATGGAGTGTCGTGTCCCAGCAACAACCTGTGTGTCGCGGTCGACTATGCGGGCAACGTGGTCACGTCGACCTCGCCGCTGGTGCCGCTCCCCACACCAGAACCGCCGCCGGTCCAGTCTCCCAACTGGGTGGTCACCAAGGGGCTGGCGGTCGGCTGCGGAACTGCGTTGGAGCCGACCTGCTTCACGACAGCTCTGTCCTGTCCCGGCACCACGCTCTGCGTCGCCGGTAGCGTCAACGGCAATGTGATCACCTCGGTGAATCCAAATGGTGGAGCATCGGCGTGGAAGGTGATGCATGTGGATGGCTCCCACTACATCAGCGCTATCTCGTGCCCGAACACCGGTTTCTGCGCTGCCGTGGACGATGACGGCAACGTCGTGATCTCAACCAATCCCACCCAAGGCGGTGGGGCCTGGACCGTGACTCACGTGAACGGCTCGAACTGCGCAGGTTCACCGACCCCCACGGAACCCCCGTGCTCACTCACTGGGGTGTCGTGTCCGAGCAGCAGCCTTTGCGTCGCGACCCGCTCCCGGGGCGACGTTGTGGTGTCAAGCAACCCAACAGGTGGTGCGGCCGCGTGGAATGTCGCGCACGTCGACGCCAACCATCTGGCCGGGGTGTCCTGCCCTAGCACCAACATGTGTGTCGCCGTCGACATCCTCGGCAACGCCGTCACCTCCACCAACCCGACCGGTGGCCAAGCGGCCTGGAAGACGACGCACATTGACGGCACCGACTGCTACATCACCGAAACCAGCGCACCATGCTTCCTGTTCAGCGTGTCCTGCCCCATCGTCAGCCTGTGTGTGGCGGTCGACGGGGGCGGCAACGTGGTCACATCGACTCGTCCCACCGCTGGCGCCGCGGCCTGGAAGGTGGTCAACCTTGTCAGTGACCCCGCCGGCGCTCCCTCGATGGATGGGGTCTCCTGTCCCAGCACACTCTTTTGCATCGTCATTGCGACCCCTGGCACGGGCGATGGCATCGTGCTGACCACCAACAATCCCACCGGGGCAGCATCTGCATGGAGCCAAGCGAACTCGGGCGGGACTGCCCTCATGGCCGTATCGTGTGCAGACAGCGGTCACTGCGTCGTTGTCGACCAGTGGGGCCACGTGATCACGTCGAGCAACCCGGCTGGGCTCTGACGCGTGGTGCGATCTCGATCGACCCATCGCTGCGCTCGGGTTACTTGGGGATCATGGAGACAACGGTTTTCTTGAACCAATCGTCCTGGGCGCTTAAAGTGGAGTTCGCCTCTGCTTAAACGCGGCTCAGTAGGCTGAGGGCTCGCGGCAGGATCTGATCGGCCTCGGGAGATTGGAGGACGCAATGTCTGAGAAGAATGCCTACTCACGTCGCACGTTTCTCAAGAAATCGGCGGTAGCCGGCGCTGCACTGCTCGGCGGAACCCTCTTGCCGGCGCTCCCGGTGTCCGCCACCGCGCGAAGTTCCAAGCGAGGGAAGTCGCCGATCAAGCATCTGATCATCTCCTGCCAGGAGAATCGCTCCTTCGACCACTACTTCGGCTACGACCACCATGTCCAGGCGAAGGGATACGGACCACCGCATGGCTATACGCAGCCCGACGCGCTCGGCGGACGGCACAAACCATTCGAGTTCACGCAGCTCTCGACGCCGGACCCACCGCACTGGTGGGGCGCCGTACATCAGCAGTACGACGGCGGCAAGATGGACGGCTTCTACACCATGGCGCAAGACGCGGACGGCGACGGCAACGTGGCCATGGGCTATTACACCCAGCGCGAGCTGCCCTTTTACTACAGCCTGATGCGCAACTCGGGCCTCTGCGCCAACTATTTTTGCTCGGTGCTCGGACCAACCTGGCCGAATCGCTTCTACTTGATGTCAGGAACTTCGGGCGGGATCACGACCAACGGCCAGTGGGGCTACGGCATCTTCGACTCGAGCGGCTGGCCGATCATCCTCGACCTGCTCGACGAGTTCGACGTGAGCTGGAAGATCTACAGCATCGGCTTTGACGATGTTCCGATTGGCGACAGTGACAACGTCGCGGTCTTCTGGAGCCGGTGGGCGCACGACCCGCGAACGACCGCGACGAGCAATGACTTCATAGCTGATTGTGCGAACGATCGGCTGCCCGCGGTCTCGTGGGTCATTCCGAGCTTCTCTATGGGCTTCGACGAGCACCCGCCGGCAGACGTCTCAGTCGGGATGGGCTTCCAGCAACAGCTGATTACCGCCCTGCAGCGGTCGAAAGCGTGGGACAGCTCCGCGTACTTGCTCACATACGACGAGCACGGTGGCTTCTTCGACCACGTCAAACCGCCGCAGGTGGATGCATATGGGCTGGGGATCCGCGTGCCCATGTGGGTCATCTCGCCGTTCGCTCGGCGAGGCCCGGTCATATCGCGGAAGCCCGCGGAGCACGGCTCGACGTTGAAGCTCATCGAAAAGCTACACGGGCTGCCGACCCTCGCCTCGCGGAACCACCAGTTCGACATTTCGACTCCAACAGGAGGGGACTACGAGTCGGGCGGCCTGCCCGCACCCCCGCGCGATGGGCTGGGCTCGATTAGCGACCTGATGGACCTGTTCGAGTTCGACGACTGACGAGGGCGCAATCGCGTCCGCCAAGCCTTATCAGACCGCGTCTCGCGTTCTATTGGAATGGGGCACGAAAGGTGGAGGTGACCGAGTGAAGAAGATCGCCAAGGGTGGCTTTGAGATCACGGATTGGACAGAGAAACCGGCCGGCACACGTAGCGGCCCTAAGGTGACGAGGGCGACGGTGACCCAGAAGTTCACCGGGGACATCAAGGGCACAGGGACCACCGAGTACCTCATGGTCTACCGGCCCGACAAGACCGCCGAATATTCAGGAGTCCAGGTGATCAACGGCACCATCGGCACCCGGAAAGGATCCTTTGCGCTCCTGATCAAGGGTGAGTACAACGGCAAGCAGGCCGTGACCAAGTGGGCGGTGGTCGAAGGCGCCGCGAAGGGCGCCCTGAAAGGGCTGACTGGCACCGGATCTTATTCAGCCCCGGAGGGAAGCACGGGCAAGTACACCCTGACCTACGACGTAGGCGACTGACTACCGCGACCGGCTGATCAGCTTCCTGAGCCGGCCCGGACCTCGCGCGGGATCCGGAGGGACAGCGCGAGCCAGCCCATCGCCGCCGCGGCGGCGACGCCGGGGATGAAAGCAAACAGTGCCCGGCCGCTTGCGTCCCACAGCGCGCCCGCGATGAGGGGCACCACGAAGGCCGTCCCGTACTGGATCGTGAACACCGCCGCGCTCATGCGATGGACGTCGCCCGCCGCGGCGAGCCTTGGCGGCAGCGTCAGCGTGACGATGAAGGCGAGCGCGGTCGCAAATCCCAGCATGAGGGCCGACGGGACCACCCACGCACCAGGCAGGACAACGATTCCGACCTGGGAGAGCGCCATCAGCGCGGCTGCGCCGACGAATCCGGCACGGCCGGTGAGCAGCCGGTCCCATAGAGCCACCACGGGCGCGGTGAGCAGCTGCCCCCCGTTGAGGAGAGCAAGGGTCGGCGTGATGAGCCCGTGCCGGCCGGTCTGGTCCAGGTAGTCCGGGATATAGGCATTGGCGCCGAAGTAGACGGCCGAGGCCATGCCGATGACCAGCCCGATTCGAATCGACTGGGACTCCAGCCAGCTCGGCCACCATCGCGCCGGAACGGCAAGCCGCCGCCGTGCGGGCGCAGCGATCGTGATGGCGACGGCGCTGACGGCGACGACGATCGACCAAAGGGCCAGCGCCAGGTGCCAGTCCCCGTGCGCCAGTGGCAAGACGCCAACCGGGGTGGTGAACGTCACGGGCAGGGTTTCGCCGATGAGGATGCCGTTGCTGTATACGGCCGTTGCGATCGCGATCCGCGTAGGGAACCACTCGCGCACCAGCGATGGAAAAGCGGGCTGGCTCACTGCGACCCCAAGGCCCATCAAGAAGGTCGCCGAGAAAAGAATCGCGGGACTCGAGCCCGCTCCCCGGAGCGCGCCGAAGATCGCGACGAGCCCGAGCCCTGTGATCAGCGCACCGCGCACTCCCAGCTTGGCGATGAGCAGCGCTCCAGGCACGGATGCGAGAGCCAGGAGCAATACCGGTAGAGACACCAGCCCGCCNNCCTTCTCATCGAGGTGCAGGTCCCGGTGGATGAGCGGGATCAGCGGGGGCACCGCCAGCAGCGTGAGGCGGAGGTCGATTCCTCCCAGCCAGAGCAGAAGGAGGCGGACCAGGTCCTTGCGGCTGAGCTTCACCTTGGCCTCATGCGATCCGCATACTGACGCCTGTGCCCAGCCTTCTGATAGTCACATCGACCGGCGCTGAGGATCCAACGCGCGCCAGCGTCCCGTTCCACATCGCATGCAATGGAGCCACACCGGCGGGCACCGAGTGCGGCATCGCATTCGCCGGCGATGCGGCGGAGCTGCTGAAGCCCGACATCATCGCCAATGTTTTCGGGCTCGGAATTCCGCCTTTGCGCGACCTCCTGGACAAGTGCGTGGTCCAGGGCATCAAGTTCTATGTTTGAAAAGGCTGTGCTGAGGCCCGTGGGGTC
>PLYD01000270.1 GCA_003151665.1 Candidatus Dormiibacterota bacterium | reverse complement strand
GTCCGAACATCCAGAGCCAGGTCGCCGCCCTCAACTTGCCGGCGTCCGCCACGAGCGCCTTCAAGATTGGCGGCCAGAGCGCGCAGCAGATCTTCAATCCGGCGACCCTTGCGGCCACCCGCGCGGCATTGCCCGCGGCGGCTCAACCCCTGTTCGACCAGGTGATCGTGGCCGTGAAGGCGGGCCTTGCGCTGACGCTGCATGAGATGTTCCTCATCGGCACCGTAGCCATCCTCATCTCGCTCGTGGTCTCGATCTTCATGCCGACCGTGCCGCTGCTGGCGGCGAAGAAGAGGCCGGGGACGCAACTGGGCGAGGGATCGCCGGTCTCCCAGAGCGAAGACGAGGTCGAAGAGGAAACCAGAGAGCTGGAGCCGGCGAAAGCCTCTTAAGCGGTAGCTGACCTCGTGAAGACGCTTGCCTCTCAACTGATCGGCACGTGGCAGCTTTTGTCGCGAGAGGACCGNNTCAACAACAGCTCGGCCGTGAACGGCTACGACGCTTACTTCGGCAGCTACACGGTGGACGAGGCCTCGGGCTCGGTGACCCAGGTCTTGCATGGGGCGCTATCGCGGGGCGACGTGGGCAAGGTGGTCACGCGTGAGATGCACGTCGATGGCGACACGCTCACGATCGAGCTGGCAACCACAAGCGCCGATGGCGAGCCGGTAACTCGCACGCTGATCTGGCGCCGCTCGGCTTAGATGAAGTTCCGGTGGCCCAATCAGCGCAAGCTGGTGTCGCCATGCGGTCGTTTAGCGTCTTCAGCATTGCAATAGCGATCGCCCTGACCGGCTGCAGCGGCACCACAGCCCACGTCCCATCCGCCGCGCCGATAACGGCACCTCACGCCGCCTCGCCGAGCTATACCGTCACCGCCATCCTGGAGGCGTATCCCGATGGCACCGCCAGGGCTTGCCACACAATTGAAACCTCATTGCCTGGTGAGTGCGGGTCATCGGTGCTGATTTCGCATCTCGGCAGCGCCCGCCTGCCGTTCGATCACGTGGCAAGGACGCGCGGCGCCTATTTCACCCCAATCATGCAGCTGATTGGAACCTGGACTGGTACCTCGCTGGCTCTGACTGCCCCGCCGCTCAAATCCGTGTCCGAAACCGATGTGATGAAAGTCTGGTCGGCGACCAAACCTCCCTCGCCAGCCCAGATGCATGCCGGCTACCCCACCGCAGCCGGGTTTCGGGATCAGCAGGTTCTGCTTGCGGACAATGCCGATCTCCTGGCCCGGGGCATCCTCGTACTGGAGAACGGCTTTGGCGCGGCAGGCCTTTACATCACGGTTGCGGTGGGTGACCCGGCGACGGTGGATCTGCTGCGCTCTCGATACCGCGTCCAAGAAATCGATTCTTGGCTCAGCCCGACGCCTTAGCCGGCAACGACCGCTAAGTGCGAGTTGCACGTCCCCTCCGGCCCTTCGGGCCACCTCCCCGGCAAGCGGGGAGAACCAAGCCCGCTACGACGCGCGCTTAGCTTTCACTGGGCGCCTGACTTTGCGCCGTCTCGGCAAACTCGGGTCTTCCATTACATCCGCGAACCGCTCCCAGCTCAGCGTCGTCGGGGTTTCCCTGTTTCGCTTGGCCCACCAGTCGACGGAGCCTCGGCTGATCCGCAGCTCGCCCATCTTGCCGTGCTCGTTGGACACGACCAGGACGATGTCTTTGCTCTTGAGGTCCATCCGCAAACCGCGACCAAAAGCGATCTCGACTTTGTACATCGGCTCACTGTAGCCCTGGTTACGCGGCCGTAACTTCATAGCGGCGGGAAGTGGGCTGCTCCCTCAGGACTACCGCCGCTGATGTTGGATCGGCCTAGTGCTCCATTGCGGGACCATGCGTGTGACAATCTGAGGTTCAGGATTGCAGCCGAAGCCCAAGTGGCCCTCTGCGGTCAAAGGAGAATGCAATGATCCGAAAATTCCTGCTGATCGCCGCGGTCGTAGCTGCGCTGTTTGCGGTCTCGGCGCCCGCAACCGGTTTCGCAGCGTCGGGCTACAACGGAGCCGCGGCGGCGGCCTACGCCGACACCTACTGGCAGAGGTACAACTCGGCTTACCCTTCATTCGCCAACAGTGGTGGAGACTGCACGAACTTCGTATCCCAGGCCCTCTTCGCGGGCGGCATCACGATGCGCCTTTCGCCTCCGAACAGCGGCAATGCCGCCTGGTACATGGTGAAGTCCAAGCAGCGCCAGTGGTCCTACGCCCTGCCCTGGGTCAATGCCCAGGACAACAGCATCTTCGCGCTCCAGCATCTGCCGGGCGTCACCCAGGTCGCGTCGTACTACGGCGTCGCGCCGGGGCAGAAGGTCGCCGATAACGCCACCCAGGGCGACATCGTCCTGTATGACTTCAACAACGACGGGGTTTACGACCACGAGGGAATCGTCGTAGCCAACGATGGCACATCGTGGGATCTGGTCGATGCTCACACCAACAATCGGTACCACGCGTACTGGACTCTGGCCCAGTACAACGCAAGCTGGGCGACCACCCGCATGGTCGTCCTCCATATCCCAGCCACCACGAGCTAGCTTCGGCGGCTAGTCTGAATATGAGACGAGCCCGGCCGGGCAACGTGTTCGACGCGTTTCTCAGCAAACCGTAAGAATCCGTCCAGCAAGCTCAAAGGTTACGAAGGCATCGTGATGACAAGAAATCCAATGTCACACGATGCGGAGGTGAATCCAATGTCGCAGCAGTATCCGGATCCGGCAGAACCCCTGGCGCCGCGCGCGGAACCCCCGCCGATCCAGGCTACCTATTGGGTACCGCCGCCCCCGCCGCCCCCTAGCTCGCAGCCGCACATCGGTCGCTGGATCGTTGTTGCGTTCCTGGTTGCGGCCATAGCCGCAGGCGGTAGCGGCATCGGAGTCGGCTGGGGCCTCGCCAGCGTCTTCCGCCATCCGTCCCCGTCGGCCGTCGTCACGTCTCCGATTGCGATTGCCAGCCCCACCACGCCCCCCAACAACGGCGGCAGCCTCGACGCCAACGCGATCGCCGCGCTGGTCGCTCCCGCGATTGTCGACATCAACACGATCACGACCTCCGGGCAGGCGTCGGGCACCGGCCAGATCCTCACCCAGGACGGCGAGGTTCTCACCAACAACCACGTCGTCGATGGCTCGACGAGCATCAGCGTCGTCATCGCCGGCCGAACCGGCAACTTCCACGCGCACGTCATCGGCGTCGCGCCTGCACGTGACGTCGCGCTCATTCAGATTGAGGGCGTGACCGGTCTTCCAACTGTGACCATCGCGCCCTCGTCCAATGTGAAAGTCGGCGATGCGATCGTCGCGATCGGCAACGCCCTCGGCCTGGGCGGCGCTCCGAGCGTTACCAGCGGCAACGTCACCGCGCTCGACCAGACGATCACCGCAAGCGAGGGTGGCGCCAACTCTGAGCAGCTTTCGGGCATGATCCAGAGCGACGCTGCCATCCAGCCAGGCGACTCAGGCGGAGCGATCGTCAACTCGTCGGGTCAGGTCGTGGGCATGATAACGGCCGGCGACGTGCAGGGCTTCCGCTNNGATCCCGACTGACACCGCGATCTCCCTCGTCAACCGGATCCAGTCCGGCCAGGCGGCCTCGGACATCGTCTACGGCCAGGTCGGCTTCATGGGTGTCTCGGTCCGCGACACCAACGCCGGTGGTGCGCAGGTCGTGACCGTGCAGCCTGGTTCGCCTGCAGACTCGGCGGGTATCTCGCCCGGCGCGATTATCAGCAAGGTCGGCGGCACGACGATCACGTCGAGCGCGTCGCTCGGTACTGCGATCCGCTCACACAAGGCGGGAGACGCCGTCTCGATCAGCTGGACCGACCAGACCGGCTCGCACACGACGACGATGACGCTGGCGGGAGTCAATCCCTAACAAGTTCAGTAAGAAGCGAATCTGCGGCGACGTCCTCGAGTTGACGTCGCCGCACTTCGTTTTCATCAGCGTCACAAAAGCCCCGAGCATGGTGCTTAGTCAGGGATGATCGGCGCCCAACCCGCGTTTCGCGCCATCGGCCTGTCGAAGGCCTATGGCAAGAGGTTGGCGGTGGACCGTCTCGACCTCCAGGTCGACCGCGGCGAGCTGTTCGGCTTTCTCGGCCCCAACGGTGCGGGCAAGACGACCACGATCCGCATGGCGCTCGGCCTCATCGCTCCGACCAACGGAACTGTGGAAATTCTCGGCGCCGAGGTCCGCCACAACCGCTCCAAGGTCCTGCCTCGCGTTGGAGCGTTGGTCGAATCTCCCGCGCTGTATGGCTATCTGTCGGGCCGCAACAACCTGCGCGTGTTCGGCGATCTTCTCGGCGGCGTGCCGGAGAAGCGGATCGACGAGGTTCTCGAGATCATTTCGCTGACCGGGCGTGACAAGGACAAGGTGAAGACCTATTCGATGGGCATGAAGCAGAGGCTCGGTCTCGGCGTCGCGCTGCTCAACAACCCCGACCTTCTCATCCTCGACGAGCCGGCCAACGGCTTGGACCCCGCGGGCATCGTGGAGATGCGCGACCTGCTGCGCAGCCTTGCCGCAGAGGGAGAGACGGTGTTCATCTCCAGCCACGTCCTCA
>PLYD01000191.1 GCA_003151665.1 Candidatus Dormiibacterota bacterium | reverse complement strand
TCTTCAGGCCGACGAGGCCGTAGACAACATGGACGCCCGCCTCTTCCAGCGCCTTGGCCCACACGATGTTGGCCTGCTCGTCACCGCGCGCTTTGAGCTCCACGACCGCAACCACCTGCTTGCCGGCCTGGGCCGCGTTTTTGAGCGCGCGCGCCAATGGGCTCTCTGGGCCGGAGGTCCTGTACATCGAAACCTTGATCGCGAGCACGTCCTTGTCGCGGGCAGCCTGCTCGACGAACGACTCAACCGAGGTCACGAACGAGTCGTACGGGTGATGGACGAGAAGGTCTCGGTCTCGAATCACCTCGAAGAAATCGACCGAGTCGCCGCTGAGAGGTCGAAGCCTTGGCTGAGTCGCCGGCATCCACATCCTGGCAGGCAGCTGGTTGCTGCCCGGCACATGGATGGAAAGCAGGCCGGTCATGTCGAGCATCCCGCTCGCTGTGTACACGTCCGGCTGGCCGAGCTCCAGCTCCCGCAGCAGCAGAGCGAGAACGTCAGGTGACATGTCGGGTCCCACCTCGAGACGGACCGCGCGGCCTTTCCGACGCTTGCGCATGAGTTCTGCCTGCACCGCCGCCATCAGGTCCTCGGCCTCGTCGTCATCCACGTCGAGATCGGCGTCCCGTGTGACTCTAAAGAAGTGATTGCTCACGATCTCCATTCCGGGGAACAAGACAGGAAGATGAAGGGCGATCACCTGCTCGAGGGGCACGAATCGTTTGCCGTCGGGCAGGGCCATGAAGCGCGGCAGCAGCGCCGGCACCTTTACCCGCGCGAATCGCGGCTGCTGTCGCTCGGGGTCGCGGACCATGACCGCAAGGTTGAGCGACAGGTTGGAGATGTAGGGGAAAGGGTGTGCCGGGTCGACGGCAAGGGGCGTAAGCACGGGAAATATCCGCTCCTTGAACACTTCTGCGAGGAGGTTCCGGTCTCCCTTGGACAGATCGTCAGCCTTGACTATCGTGGCGCCGGCCTCTGCGAGCTCGGGCACGATCTCCTCGTTGAACGTGGCCGACTGGCGCTCGATCAGGTTGCGCGCCCGCGCCCCAATCCCCTCGAGCTGCTCTTCCGGGGTCATTCCGTCCGGGGAGGTCAGTCTTAACGGCGCCATGAGCTGCTCGTGGAGCCCGGCGACTCGCACCTGGAAGAAGTCATCGAGGCTGTCGCTGACGATCGCCAGGAACCGGATCCTCTCTGCCAGCGGTCGCGCCAGGTCCTCGGCCATCGTGAGCACGCGGCTGTCGAAATCCAACCGCGAGAGCTCGCGGTTCGAGAACCTGTCCCGAGGCAGGGCTGCCCTCTGCGGCGACTGGCTGAGGGTCGACCTTACAGCCATGCGTTCACCTCTTCCGCTCCAGCACTGGATTGGAGAGCAGCCTCACGGACAGCACGAGCGAGGTCCAGCCCAACCCAAGGGCCAGCCCCGCAATCACGTCGCTCGGCCAATGCTCGCCGAGGTAGATCCTGCCAATGCAATCCACAAGAAGCACCAAAGCCGCAGCTATCCACGCAACTGCCAGCAAGGCCCGGGGAAGGCGGCCGAAAGCGAGGCAGACGACGAGCAATACGAGGACCCAGCTGAAGAAGACGACGTGCCCGCTGGGAAAGCTGAAGCTGCCGGTGTGGCGAATCACCTGGACCAGGTCCGCTGACGGCCGCGGCCGCTGAATGATCCCCTGGACGATCGAGTAGATGGGTCCGGCAAGCGCCCCAACAGCGATCAGTGGCGCCCTCCTCCAGTTGACCAAGGCTACGACGGCGATGGCTGCGAATCCGGCGTAAAGCTGTCGGGTGCCTTCCAACCAGTCGAACCAATTGAACACGGTGACGAGCGGCCCCCAGGACACTGCCTGTATCGAGCGCTCGATGGAAATGTCAAACGGCATGTACTGGTGGCCGACCGCATAGAGAGTCAGGCCGGCGAAGATCGCGAGCAGCAGTAGGCCGGCCCCTAGAAGGGGCCACCTAAAGGGCGATGTCCTCGCTCTACGCATCGGGAGCGCGGCGACGACTGCGCTCAACCGGCGCTGCTGCCGAGCAGCTTCACCCACCTTGCACAGGCGAAGGAGTGGAGGCCTAGCGCCACAAATCCCAGCGCGATGATTCCGACCAACAGATGGCCGTATGGCTGGCTGAGGAGGAACAGGAAGGCTCCGCCGAAGCCGGTAGCCTTGTCCGGGGCATGATGGATTCCAGCCTGGATGAGGAAGAATCCGATGACCAGAAAGGTGACGCCTCTCGCGGCCATCCCGAAGCGGCCGAGCCCGACCGCGATGTCTTTTTCGGACTTGCTCATTTCGCCCGCTTTCAGGTCGGTCTTGAACGTGGCCCGGTAGGCCTCGATGAACTGCCCCGCGCCGATTCCGAGCGCGGCGACGCCCAGCAAGATCGTGATGACGCCGCCGGCAGGATTCGTCAGGAGAGCGCTCACCGCTTTTTGCGTGCTGTCGTTGGAGGTCGAACCTGAACCGGCGAGAATCTGGAGAGCGAAAAAGGCTATGGCCGCGTAGGAGAAGGCGCTCGTGAGAAAGCCGATTCTTGCCGCGATGCCCTTGGTGTCTCGACCGCGGTGTAGAGGATCGAAGATCGCCCGGATGAAGCCCCACAGCGAGTAGGCGGCCAGGCCGATGATGGTCACGATCAGCACCAGCTTTCCAAATGGGTTGCCGATCAGCCAGACCAGGCTTCCCGACAGGTCGGTGGCCTTGCCGCCCGGTTGCGCGGCCGCGATCCGCAGGGCGAGGAAGCCCATGACCACATAGAGCAATCCCCGGACCACGTAGCCCAGGCGCTCGAGCAGCTCGAGCGTGGGGTTCGCCGCCGCATGTTTGACAGCCCCGGCACCGCCTTGAATCTTTGCCATCTCAGGCCTCGGGCTTTCCACTGCACCCACTGCTGACCTCCTAAATGACGTTAGGAAGCCCTGGCGACCGCCAGAGCATCCAAGTGAGAACGGTTGAAGGGGACAATCTCACCGACCTTGGCACCACTAGACCTTGGCCTTGGAAGCGGAACAATCGCCATAACACCCCGGGTTCCCGTACATACGTTCACCGTGGGGGTGCGCTTAATCTGTTTCGCGATGCGACAGGAGGAGCCAGCCGGCGGTGCCCTGGAGAGCTGGTTTCTCACCGCCCCTGAACGGGGCAACGAGTTCACCGAGCTTGACAGGCGTCATGCGTCTGGTGCGGCGTGGACCACAGGCAACTCGGTCGAGACCCTGGTCCACGGAGCGACGTACTTCCGCCGCTTGTTGAAGGAGATCGGTGAGCTGGGCGCCGGCGACCAGAT
>PLYD01000254.1 GCA_003151665.1 Candidatus Dormiibacterota bacterium | reverse complement strand
AGGTCCTTCTCGGTGAGCGCCGGCATCGCTATGGGACGGCCGGGCACGCTCACGCCCTTCCGCTCGCCGAGCAAGCCGCCGCGGACCACCGAGCACTCCGCGCGTCCTGAGGAGCGACCGCGGACGACGAGCTCGATTCGGCCATCGTCCAGGAGCACGCGGTCGCGGACGCGCAGGGCGTCGACCAGCTCGGGATGGCTGACCTCGATCTCGTTCTCTGCCTCGCGCTTGCCACCGGTCAAGAAGACACGACGCCCGCGCACCAGCCGTTGAAACGCACTCTCCAGCGCGCCCGTCCTGATCTTTGGACCCTGCAGGTCGCCCAGCAAAGCGATAGTACAATCGGCATCCTCGGCGGCGGCGCGCACGTCCATTGCCGCCTGGCGGTGGGTTGCCTCGTCGCCATGCGAGAAGTTGAGCCTCGCGACGTCCATTCCTGCCTTCAGCAGGTTGCGCAGGACCGGCGGCGAGGCGCTCGAAGGCCCGATCGTGCAAACGATCCGCGTTCGGCGTATCACCGGGTTCACCTCGCGTACCTGTCCACGCGACGGCCCATCTCGTGCTCAGCGTCGACGACCCTGCGCTCGAGCTCGCGGGCGTCGATCACGGCGCCTCCCATTCCGCGCACCAGGTCGCGCTGCGTGCGATCAGAGGTGGCCACGGTGATGACGTCGCCCGCCTCGGTGGCGCCATAGGCGATTCGCTCGATAACGTGGTCGGCCGAATGGCCTTTGCGAGTGAATATCACCTTCACCCCTTCGACCATCTCTTCCGAATTCATTCGCGCGGCCGAATGGTGAGCATCGAAAACGACAGTCACCTCGGCCCCTGTGACCATTGCGTAGACGGCCAGGCGCTCGATCAGCTTGTCGCGCGCCACCTCGAGTGAAACGTCAAGCAGTCGCTTGAGCGGCACCCACGCGTGGATGATGTTGTAGCCGTCGACGATAACCCGCTCCATCAGCGCAGGCGTGGCATTTGTGCTGACCCGATGGAAACCAAGCCAGGGTCGATGCCGGCTGCGGCGGAAACCTGCAACACGACATTGAAGAATCCCTGGGAGACCGAAGGCACGAACCACAGCACTATGAACACGATGAAGATCGCCGACTGCCCAAAGGAGTTCGCAAGATCCTGTGCCGGGTATGGAAGCCAGGGACGGATAATTCCGAACCCGTCGAGGCCCGGGATGGGAAGCATGTTCAAAACCAGCGCGAACGCCTCGATGAATCCAAGGAACGCGAGCGCTGCGAAAAAGCTCAAATGGGAGCCCATCCAGTCGAGGTGGCCAGGAATCAGAAATGGAATCGCGATCAACAGGCCGCACAGCAGGGTGCCGACGGGTCCGGCAATCGACACCGCCGAATCCCACAGCTTGCTTCGAAGGGCCGACCGATTGATGTAAACGGCGGCACCAGGCAATGCGATGCCACCGAGAAGCAGGAACGCAATCGGCATTACGACGCTGAGGAACATGCTCGTGTAGAGCAGCGGATTCAACGTGAGGTAGCCATGCCCGACAACACTCCGGTCGCCACCCAGATAAGCGATCAATGCATGGCCAAACTCGTGCACGCACACCGAGGTGATCCAACCGGCGGTAACGAACACCACCGTGAGAATCGGGACGCCCGCGGGCACGAGTTCGAAAAATATGAGGGCGCCGCAGCCAACGGTCAGAGCCAGCAACCCGAGGAACACTGGACTGACCGAGACCACGCCACGGAGCGGTGGCAGTGGTTTGCGTCGAAGCGACGCGTCGGGAGGTCGCGCCGAGCGCGGGTCGCCGGCAAATGAAGGCTTGGCCGCCGTCTGGATATGGCGTCGCAAGTCGTAAAGCGTCAGACCTGCCTTCTGAAGCGCGGCCGAGGTGACTCGCGTGTCGCTGTAGAGCATCGCCAATAGCAGGTGGATCGAATCGACCTGGTAGTGGCCGAGAACCCCCGCCTCGCGGTTGGCGTTGACGAGCAGCTGGCGGATCGGCAGGCTGGGAGACCCGTCAGGCGCTTCCAGGTCAGCGCTGATGGTCGCCGGGTCGCCGCCGAGCTCGCGAATGGATTGCGCCGCAAGAGTGCCGCGACTCTCGAGGATGGCCTTGAGGACGTCGACGGGCTCGGTCTGAGAGGCGCCGCGCGCGGTCGCAATGGCTGCGGCTCGGTCGAGCACCTCGCGCCCCGAATGCGTGAAAGAAATGTCGGCGGTGGCCTTCGCTAGGTCGGACGTGGCATCAGCCATAACCAAAGTATGAGAGGGAACCCCCGGTGGTTCCCCTCATCGGCGGGCGCTTCGCGCGCGCCTGCTCTCCCTCCGGTATAAGGATGGTCTTGGTTTAGACGAGATCGCTCCCCGCGATGCTTGGGATTATTAGGGACAAAGTCATGGCCGGGGAACCCCGGCCAACTCTGCTGCGCTGGAGAGCGGGCTTAATCAAGACGACCCTTTTCAGTGCGGATTGTTCTCTGGCGGATCACCTCGTAGAGGAGCGCGGCGGCAGCGGCCGATGCATTGAGGCTCGCGATGTGTCCCTTGACCGGCAAGCGAACGCGCACATCGCATCGCTCTTTGACCAGCCGGTGGACGCCCTCGCCTTCGCTGCCGACGACGAGGCAAACGGGCTGAGTCATATCGAACTCCCAGGCCAACGCCTCGCCTCGAGGGTCGAGGGCGACGCACCAGATGTTGGATCGCTTGACCTCGGCAATCGCCGACGGCACGCCGGAAACATGCGCGATGCGAAGCAGCTCGGTCGCGCCTGAGCTCGCTTTGACCGCGGCCGGCGACAGGGGCGCGCTGCGGTGCTCCGGAAGGATTGCGCCATCAGCGCCCGCGACCTCGGCGCTGCGTAGGATGGCCCCGAGGTTTTGCGGATCCATGATCGAATCGAGGGCGATCAGGAGATTCGGGCTTGTCGCGAGGAGCTCCTTTAGGGTCCACTGACGACGCGGCTTGAGCTCGGCGGCCACACCCTGGTGCACTCCTGGCGCGAGTATGTCGAGGCGCTCGGGGCCAACGACCTCAATACGCGCCAGCTTGCTCAGCTCCTCCAGTCGCGGATCGTGACCGAGACCGGATGCCTGCAGGACCTTGAGTACGCGGCCGGCGCGCGCTGCCTCGAGCACGGCATTGCGCCCGTAGATCAGCGGTGCTTTCGAAACCTCGCGCTCGGCAGCCGGAGGTCGCCGGTAAGAGCTCGCCGGGCCGCGCTCCCGACCAGCTGCGCCTGAGGTTGGGCGCGGCCGGCGGTCCGGCCTGTCGCCTGAAATCCCAGTCGGGCCCCTTTCACGACGGCCACCAGTAGGGATCGGTCTAGCGCCCGCAGAGACAGGGCGGGGCCTGCGATCAGGCTTGTCGCCTGGCTTCCTTACTCTGTCCCGACGCGGATTCGCTTCCATCGCACTCCCTCCTTTGAATCCTCGAGGGCGATGCCCCGCTCTCGTAGCTCGTCGCGGAGCCGGTCGGCCCGAGCGAAATCCCGCGCCGCGCGCGCCGCTTCGCGTTCCGCAATCAATCGCTCGACCTCGTCCGCCAGGCCCGGCTCGTCAGCACCGATCACGTCGATGTGCGCGTCGACTTCGCCCATCAAGGCGAGCAACTCGCTGCGTCCGCGCTCGCCAACCCTGCCTTCATCCAGGGCGGCGTTGGCCTCGCGAATCAGCTCAAACACGAGCCCGATGCCCTGCGGCAGGTTGAGGTCATCGTCCAGGGCCTCCCTGTAGCCGGCGCGCACGGCGCCGACCCGCTGGACGAGAGCCTGGTCGTCACTCGGCCCCGGAGCCGATCGCCGCACTCTGCCGGCGAAGTCCCGGAGCCGCCGCACCTGTTCCGCGGCGGCATACAGCGCGTCGTTGCTCAAGCGGATGCGCGCTCGATAGTGCGCGTTGGCCATCAGAAAGAAGCGAACCGCCAGCGGTTCGTGCCCGGCGGCGACGAGGTCGCGCAGCGTGGTGAAACCGCCGACGCTCTTCGACATCTTCTCCCCGCCGGCCTCGGCGAGATGCTCTGAGTGCAGCCAGACCCGAGCGAAGGGCTGGTGGTTCGCCGCCTCTGATTGCGCAATCTCGTTCTCGTGGTGCGGAAACATCAGGTCGATGCCGCCGCAGTGGATGTCGAACGTGTCACCCAGGTAGCGCTTGCTCATGGCCGAGCATTCGATGTG
>PLYD01000159.1 GCA_003151665.1 Candidatus Dormiibacterota bacterium | reverse complement strand
AGCGGCTGAAGCTTGGCGCCGGGCGTAGCCAGCACCTTCGGGCCGTCGGCGAGCAGCTGGTCCCGCAAGGCCATGATCAAGAGCTTCGGCGAGAGCTCCTTTCCCGTGTTGTATGCCGGGCAGACATCCTGACAGCGGCCGCATTCCGTGCAGGACAGCGTGTCGACCATCTGCTTCCAGCTCAAGTCGGTCACCGTTGCCGCTCCGAAACGCACCTCTTCCGCGGGCGCCTCGAAATCGACAGGCTCCAGGCGACCTCTCGATTTCGTCCGACCGAAGAACACGTTGACGGCGGCCAGAAAGATGTGGAGGTGCTTGGAGTAAGGCAGGTAGACGAGGAAGCTGAGGATCAACAGGACGTGCGCCCATACGGCTGCTCGCTCGACGGTTGGGCTCAACGCGCCATCCAGCGAATGCGCAAGCCGGCTCGAGATCGGCGCCCAGGCGGCGGGGTATTCGTTGAGACCAAGAGCGATACGGCTCGCGTGCCAGACAAAGAGCGTGACCACGATGCCCGCGATCCACAGCAGGATCACGTCCGCCTCGCCAAGGTGGCTGCCGACGAAGCGCGCCGGTCGTTGGACCTTGCGGATGACAAAACCGGTGATCACACCGACCAGGACGAGGAACGCAAAGATATCGACCATCAGCGCATACCAGCCCTGCGCGCCGAGCCAGGGCAGGGTGGCATGCTCGTCGACGATCCCGATCATCGCGATGAGAATCGTCGGCAGCAGGACCATGAAGCCCCAGAAGATTGCCGCGTGCATGAGCCCCGGCAGCAGGCGCTGCAAGAGCTTGCTCTGGCCGATCACGACGACAGCTTCAGCGCGCACGCGCCCCGGCAGATCGTCAAAGCGCTTGGCGGGCTTGCCCATCCGGATGAGCCGGTAAAGCAGGATGGCGCGGCGCGAAAACAGCACGATCGCAACCATCAGGCAGAGCGCGAGAGCGACCGCTGAGACTGGGTTCATCTTGCCTTGCGGATTTCGGCCGAGATGGCGGGCAATATCTCCTTGAGGTCGCCGACCACCGCGTAGTCGGCGTTGAGCATGATCGGCGCCTCGGCATCCGAGTTGATGGCCAGGATGCGCTTGGCGCCCTTGCACCCGGCCATGTGCTGGGTCGCGCCCGAGATGCCGCATGCGATGTAAAGGTCAGGGGCGATCTTGGTTCCCGTCTGTCCGACCTGGTCGGCATGCGGCCGCCACCCGGCGCTCGTGACGACACGAGAGCAGCCAACCGCCCCACCGAGCAGGCCGGCCAGCTCTTCCACGATGGCGAAGCCCTCTTTGGAACCCACACCGCGCCCGCCGCTGACGACGACCTTGGCCTCGGCCAAGGAGACTCCGCTGCTCGGTGGCGCGACGCGGTCCGTCGGTCGCACGAGGAGGTCGCGCTCGCTGACGTCGGCGGTGCCGCGCAGGACCTCGGATTTCTTTGAACCGGCGACCCGCTCCACGGCCACGGTGTGCAGGGCCACCGTGACCAGCGGTCTCGGACTGTGCAGCCGAGCTTCCTCGAGCAGGCTGCCGCCCCAGCGCTGGCGGGTCAGGGTGATTGGGGAGCCGGCGGATATCGCGATGCAGTTGACGGCCACGGGCAGACCGAGGCGCGCGCCGACTCGAGCCATGATGTCGTTGCCGCGATCCGTCGCTGCTGCAAAGACCGCTCCGGCGGAGATGCGGTCGGCGAGCTGGATTACTGTGGCCGCCCAGGCATCCGGTCCAAATGATCCGATCCCCTCGTGGTCAGCGATGTGCGCGGAAACGACCCCGTAGTCGCCGAGATTCTCGACAGCCCCCGGGTCGGCGTCGATCTGCAGGACCTCGAGCGGCTCACCGCCGGCGAACGATCGAGCCAGGGAGACTGCTTGAAGCGAGACATCGGCAAGGCTGCCTTCCGCGCTCTCGACGAGCACCAGAACCGGAGCCACTAGACCACCCCGATGCTGCGCAACATCTCGACGACAGCCGGGGCGGCGGAGGGTCCGGACCCAAGCAGCTCAGCGCGGCGTCCTCGGCCGGCGGGCACCACGAGGCGGGTCGTCTCCAGGCGAGCCTCCGGCCGGGCCGGAGTTGATGTCGCGACCGGCTTGCGACCGGCGCGCAAGCGTCCTGGGACGGACGGATAGCGAGGCAGGTTCAAGCCTTCTTTGACTGCGAGCACAGCAGGCAGTGGCAGGAGGTACACGTCCCGGCCGTCACTGGTCTCCTGCTCGCAACGGACCGAAGCTGACCCGACCTTCACCCCCTTCACGCCGGTCACCACAGGCCGCCCGAGTGCGTGCGCCACACGCAAGCCGACCTGGAAGCCACCCGAGTCAGCGGACTCGTTGCCGAAAAAGATGAGGTCGAAGGGGCCAGAGGCCGCCTCGTCCGCGCGGATCGCCTCGACAATCGCCTCTGCCGTCCCTTCGGCGTCCCACTCACCGCCATCGGTCTGCAGGTGGATGGCGCGGTCGATCCCCAGCGCCATCGCATCTCGGAGTTGCTCGACCGCCTCGGGTGGCCCGAGCGTGAGCACGACCGATTCCCCGCCGTGAGCCTCGATGATCCGGACCGCCTCTTCGACGCCGCACTCCTCGTGCGGGCTGATGGTGAAGCCGAGGTGCTTTGTCTCAAGCGACATCGCATCAGGCGCCAGGACCATCTTGCCGCCCGTGAACGGCACCCGTTTGACGCAGACCAGGACCTTCACTGGCACTGGCTCACGCCTTGATGCGGAGGTTCTCTGGATCGAAGACCGGCGTCGCACCTGCGACTGCCACTGTCACCGGGTAGCGCTCGCCCATGTACTCGACGGCCAGCGGGGTGCCGGCGACCGCGTGCTCCGGAGGCAGGTACGCCATGAGGATGTGCTTGCCGATCGAGGGGCCGGCGCCGGCGCTCGTCACGTACGATCCGCGACCTCGCCTGTCGACGATTCGCTTGCCGTCGCGCGTGAGGATGGGCTCCCGGCCAAGCATGTAGCGCTTCTCGCCGCTCCTTGAGGTGTGGTCGTCGACCGTGAGCGTGCACATGATCGCCGCGGGCTCTTCTTCGCGGTGGCGGAGGTGAGCCTCCTTGCCGACGAAGTCCTCCTCCTTGACGCGGGGCGCGGCCATGCCCGCCTCCATCACGTTGTATTCGGTCTCCAGCTCGTTGCCATGCGCCCGGTAGCACTTCTCCAGTCGGCCCGTGGTGCCGTACACGCCGATGCCGCAAGGCGCCAGGCCATGGGGTTTGCCGGCCTCCCGGAGGAGGTCCCAGAGCTTCAGCCCCTGGTCCATCGGGATGTAGAGCTCCCAGCCCAGGTCGCCCACGTATGAGATGCGAGAGGCGAGCACGCGAAGCGTGTCCACCTCGATCGTGCGGCAGGTACCGAACTTGAAAGCTTCGTTGGAGACGTCGTCGGCGGTCACGCTCGCGACGATGGCACGCGCCCGTGGGCCCCAGAGGCCGATCGTGGTCAGCGACGAGGTCAGGTCCGCCAGGTGCGCTGTGCCGTCCGCAGCAAGATGGTCGGCGAACCACTTACGGTCCGACATGCCGGAGGCTCCGCCGGTCACCACTCTGAAGCGCTCCTCACCCAGCCGCATGATCGTGAGGTCCGATTTGAAGCCGCCGTTGGCGCTGAGCACGGGCGTGTAAACGACACGCCCCACCGGCACATCCATCTGCCGGAGCACGACGCTCTGCACCGACTGCAGCGCGCCGGGACCGACGATGTCGAAGATCGTGAAAGCGGAGAGATCGAAGAGCCCCGCACGCTCGCGCATCGCCAGGTGCTCCGCGTTGATGATCGGCGACCACCAGCGGCTCTCCCATTCCGCCGAGCGCCGGGTGACCCTGTCGCCGAACTCTTCCAGCAGTGGCGCATTGGAGTCATACCACTGGGGCCGCTCCCAGCCCGCAGCTTCGAAGAAGGTCGCGCCCAGCTCACGCTCGCGAACGTTGAACGGCGACAGGCGCACGTTGCGGTTCGAAGCCCACTGCTCGCTCGGGTGGACGATGCCGTAGGTCTTGTTGAATCCCTCCGCCGCCCGCGCCCGAACGTGCGCGCGGGTCTTTTGATGTTCGTGAAAACGGGCGATGTCTGATGAGTGCAGGTCGATCTCCGACTCGCCGTGCGCCATCCACTCGGCGATTGCCTTGCCGGTTCCCGGCCCCTCCTTGACCCAGACCGCCGCGGCCGCCCACAAACCCTTCACGTCAGGGGACTCACCCAGGACCGGCATGCCATCCGGTGTCAGCGAGAGGATGCCGTTGATGGCGTATTTCACACCGACCTTCTCGTCGCCGACGATCTCCGGCATCAACTCGAGGGCGTGCTGCATCTGGACCTCGAAGTCGGCCTGGGTGAACGGGAACTCGGTCGGCGAGAGCGCGGCCTTCTCGATCGGCGGGATGTCCTCGGGGTCGTAAAGGATCGGCCGGTGTGCGTAGGAGCCGATCTCGAGGTCGCCGCCCGCCTGGCGCTCGTACATGTTGGTATCCATGTCCCTCACGATCGGAAACTCGATGTCGCTCTTGGCTCCGGCGAATCGCGGCACCGGACCAATGTCGATCATCTGGTGCACCGCGGGCGTAAGCGGGATGTGCGCCCCGGCCATGCGTGCAACGCGCGGGCTCCAGACGCCGCATGTGATAACGACCATCTCAGCCTCAACGTCCCCATTCGTCGTGCGCACACGCCGGACGCGTCCATGCTCGACGTCGATGCCCAGGACCTCGGTTTTGGCGGAGACCGTGAGGGCGCCCGCAGCCTGGCCGCGCTCTCGCATCATCGTTCCGGCGCGCAACGAGTCGACCACGCCTACCCCAGGCGTGTAGAAGCCGCCGAGGATGATCGACTCGTCGATGTATGGGACGAGGCGCTTGACCTCCGCGGGCGAGACCAGCGAGACCGGCTCGATACCCCATGACCTGGCCGACGCCATGCGCCGGGTCAGCTCCTGCATGCGTTCCTTGTTGCGCGCGACCTCGATGCCGCCCGACTCGGTGAAGACGCCCAGGTCCCTGTACTGGTTGACGCTGTCGATGGTCAGCGCGGTCATCTCCTTGGAGTGATCGACCAGATAGATGAAATTGGAAGCGTGGCCCGTCGATCCCCCGGGGTTGGGCAGCGGGCCCTTGTCCAGCAGGAGGATGTCGCGCCAGCCCAGCCGGCCGAGGTGGTACGCGACGCTGTTGCCGACGATCCCGCACCCGATGACGACCACGCGTGCGTGGCTTGGGAGATTGCTCACTCGGGCTGGTAAGGCGAACGGACCTCTTCCGGCAGCTCGTACCAACTGACGCGTTCGCCCACCTGGGCACGAAGCTTCCACTTCAGCGGTTTCGATTGGGCCTCGACCGCTTTCCATATCTCGTCCACGCGTGACCTGACCAGGTCGCGATCCACATCCAGCTCGTCCAGCGTGGCGAGGAGCTTCACGATGTTGACCTCGAGCGCGTGATACAGGCGCCACTCGTCGGCGGTCAGGCGGGCGATGTAGGCGGCGTCGATAGCCTCAACATCGTTGCTTGCGACATGGTGGTCGAGGAGCAGCGCGGTGAGGTCGACCAGATCCTTGCGGTTCATCTCGTAGATCTGCAGCTTGCTCAGCAGCAGGTCGGAGGGGGTCGCGCACGGGCCGTCGTGGTCCAGCCTGTCGCGCAGGTCGATGACGTGCGACATCCTGATCGAGTCGATGAACACGTCGACCTGGCGGCTGTGCAGGTTGTCGAAGAAATAGAGCCGGTGGTCTCCCTGCATCAGATTGAACCGCTCGTTTGCTTCGTAGCCGAGCGATGGAAAGAAAGTGAGCGCAGCCTTCCTGTCTCGCTTGGGCATGGCGTAGTCGAGGTCGCCGTACTTTCGCCGCAGCGGCGGCCGGTGTGCGCTCGGCGAGTGAAGATGGATGCCGGCTCCGCCCATCAGCTTCACGCCCACCCGTGCCGCCGCGGCAGCCGATGCGATCCGTTCGGCCTCCGCTATCGGATCCTCGAGCGGGCCGCTACCCGCCATCGACCTCGATCACGATCGTCTTGAGGTCGGTCATCTGCTCGAGGGCGAAACGCCCGCCGACCCGCCCAATACCGCTGTGCTTGCCAGCGCGGCCGCCAAACGGCAGGTGCGCCTCCCAGTAGTTGGTGGACTCGTTGACGTTCACCCAACCCATCTCGAGGTTGTCGGCGAAGCGGAGGGCACGGGAGAGGTCGCGGGTGTACACCGCGCCCAGGAGCCCGTAAGGAGAGTCGTTGGCAATCTCGAGCGCCTGCTTCTCGTCGTGGAACTTGATGATCGGCGCGATTGGACCGAACGTCTCCTCCTTGCTGACTCGCATCGACGGCACGACGCCGTCGAGGATCGTGGCGGGATAGTAGAGCCGGGTTGGAAAGCCCTCGGCGCGCTTGCCTCCGAGCACCAGCTTGGCCCCGCCTTCGAGGGCATCTGCAACGTGCTCGTCCATCTTGGTCGCCACGCCTTCGTTGTTCAGCGGCCCCAGTGTGGTCTCGGCCGCGAAAGGGTCGCCGAGGCGCAATGCGCGCGTCGCTTCCTCGAGACGA
>PLYD01000184.1 GCA_003151665.1 Candidatus Dormiibacterota bacterium | reverse complement strand
AGCCATCGCCCTCGGCCACGATCCGTGCCGGCAGGCTGTGCGCCGTGAAGAAAAGTTGGTCGGGCCACGACTCGGCAAGCGCTTCCGACAGCACCGCACGAGTTGCACTGATGAAGGCCGGGTGGTCGTGGAAACCGGGGATGAACACAAGATCCGCATCCCAGGCGGCGGCCAGAGCCCGCCGGTAGCCGCCCACGCTCATCTCAGCGAAATGAGGTGCCAGTGGCAGCGCCACCAGCCGTTTGATGCCGGCCTTCTGCGCCTCGGCAGCACCGTCCGCGATGAATGGCGGCGCGTGTTTCATGCCCACGAAAGTCGGCAGGCGAAGTTGCTTGCCCAGGGCGGCGGCTTGAGCGCGGGTTACCGCCGTCAATGGCGAGCCGTCGATCGCACGGTACCTCGCATTCAACTCATCTAGTGCCTCCGGCGACGGTTTGCGGCCACCGCGAATATGCGTGTAGTAGGGCTCGATGTCAGCCTCTGTCGCCGGGCTGCCGTACGCCATGCAGAGCACCCCGGTCGATGGCTCAGGCGACACGCGCGACCTCCCATTGGTGAACCGTCTCGACCAGGAGCTGAAGATTCTCAAGCGGAGTTGCCGGAAGCACACCATGGCCGAGATTGAAGAGGTGCCCCGGCCGGCCAGCCGCACGCCGCAGCACGTCGCGAGCCCTCTCACGGACCAGCTCTGCCGGTCCCAGCAGCACCGCAGGATCCATGTTGCCCTGGATGCCGCGGTCAAGACCGACGCGGTCCCAACCCCGATCCAGCGGAACGCGCCAGTCGAGCGAGACGATATCCGGGCCGGCCGAAGCGATTGCCTCGAGCAACCCAGCGGTGTCGGTGCCGAAGTGGATGGTGGGCACGCCGAGCGGAGCGAGCTTTTCGAAGATGGCGCGCGTGTGAGGTAGCACTCGCGACTCGTAGTCCTCGAGGGCGAGAGCGCCGACCCACGAATCGAAAAGCTGGACAGCAGCAGCTCCGGCGGCGACCTGTGCCTTCAGGTAACCGGTCATCGTCGAGGCCAACTTTCCGAGCAGCAGGTCGAAGGCCGCGGGTTCTGAGTACATGAAGGCCTTGACCTTCGCGAAGTCCCGACTGGGCTTGCCCTCAATAAGGTAGCTGGCAAGCGTGAACGGAGCTCCCGCGAAGCAGATCACCGGGACCGGTGAGGCGGCGACGACCTGCCGGACGGCCACGATCACCGGTGGCGCAGCCTCCTCGCCGGCAGGAACGATTAGTCGCTCAACGTCCGCCACGCTGGAGATGGGATGGGCGATGACGGGGCCCACGTTCTCGACGAGCTCGAACTCAACGCCCATGCCGCGAAGTGGCAGCATGATGTCGGCGAACATGACCGCAGCATCGACGCCGAGGCGTCGAACGGGCTGCAGCGTCACCTCTGCGCAGAGCTCCGGCTGGGCAACGATCTCAACCAGGCTCCAGCGTTCGCGCAGCTTGCGATACTCAGGCAGCGATCGGCCGGCCTGCCGCATGAGCCAGACCGGTGTGGCATCCACTGGCCGCCGGTTCGCCGCGTCGAGGAAGCGGCTCACCTGGCTGCAGCGTCGATCGTGGCGTCGATGACCGCGTCATCGTGCGCGGCGGAGACAAACCAGGCCTCGAACTGCGAGGGCGGAAGCAGAATGCCCGCACCGCGCATGTGCTGGAAGAATTTCGCGAATGCATTGGTGTCGCTTTCCTTCGCCTCGAGAAAGTTCGTTGGAGCGCTGTCGCGAAAGAAAAGTGTGAGAAGAGATCCGATGCGAGCGGTACTTGACCCATCGCTTCGCAATCCTTCCTCCAGCCGTTTGGCGCGTGCCTCGAGCCTCCTGTAAACATCGTCGGTCAGCTGAAGCAGAGTGGCTTCGCCGGCAGCCATGACCACCGGGTGGCCCGACAAGGTGCCCGCCTGATAGACGGGGCCGGCGGGCGCAACGAGGTCGAGCAGCTCAGCGCGCCCGCCGTAAGCGCCGACGGGAAGGCCACCGCCGATGATCTTGCCGAGGATGGTCAGGTCTGGGCGCACGCCAAAGAGCTCCTGCGCGCCGCCCGGCGCAACCCGAAATCCGGTGATCACCTCGTCGAAGATGAGCAGCGAGCCGGCAAGCTTGGTCAGCCGACGCAAGCCGGCCAAGAAGCCGGGCGCCGGCGGAACGACGCCCATGTTGGCGGCCACGGGCTCGACGATGATGGCCGCGACCCCGCGCGGGTGGGCGTCGAACAGCGCGGCGACCGAGTCGAGATCGTTGTAGTTCGCCACGAGGGTTTGAGCCGCCACCGATGCTGGGACGCCGGCGCTTCCCGGGATCGACAGCGTTGCGACGCCGGATCCGGCATCGACGAGCAGCGAGTCGGCATGACCGTGATAGCCGCCATCGAACTTGATGACGAGGTCGCGGCCGGTCGCGGCGCGAGCCACCCGGAGTGCGCTCATCGCCGCTTCCGTTCCACTGTTGACGAATCTGACTCGCTCGATGGACGGCATCCGCGAGCGGATCAGCTCAGCCAGCCGGACCTCGGTCGGACTGGTCGCTCCGAAGGAGCCACCGGCCTCGACAGCGGTGCGCATGGCCTCGACCACAGCGGGGTGTGCGTGGCCCAGGATGAGCGGCCCGAATGCGCCTACGAAATCGATGTAGCGGTTGTCGTCAACGTCCCACACGAAAGGGCCGTGACCGCGCGCGATGATTGGTGGCTCACCGCCGACTGCCCGATAAGCCCGGACCGGACTGTTAACGCCGCCCGGAAAAAGCTGTGCGGCCCTTTCACGCCACGCGCCGCTTACACCGGTCTTGATTACGAGGCTCCGAGGAGGGCGGTGATTTCCGCGACGGGGCGATGAATTCCGGTGAGTAATGGCGTGTCACGGACCGTGGATCTCCTGCTGTCCGTCCCACGGAGCGCACGAACCAGCTCTCCGAACTTGGGCAGGTCGTCGGTTTCGTACGCGACCAGGAAGTCCATATCGTCGATGCCAAAACTGTTGGCGAGCAGCTGGCGTACATCAGGAAAGTCATGCCCGATCTTCATGTGCTCGTTCATGATCCCCTGGCGCGCCTCGCGGCCGAGCAGGTACCAATCGGTGCTCTTCGTGAATGGATAAACGATGAGATAACGGGATCGTTCGCCGGAGAACAATGACTGCTCCTGCGGCGTTGGCTTCTTGACGTACTGGGAGGGCTGAATGATGCCGAGGAAGCTCTCAGACACTTTCATCCACCGGCCCATCCCGGATCGGAGCACCGATGCGGCCTTCTCCTCCAGCGCATCGAGTGACGACGCAAGGCTCCAGAGGAGGAAATCCGCGCCCGCCCTAAGTCCCACCATCGAATACGTGTGCGTGGTCACGCTCGATGTGGCGTCAACTGCCGCAGCGAGCTCGGCCGCCGACTGGCATCGTTCCTCCGTGGCCAATCGCCGCCAGGCCGGATCGAGACCGAGTGCAAGCGCGTGAACGAAACGGCTGTCTGTCATGCGGTCTCCTTCAACCAGGTGGCGACGTCGCCGGCGAAATAAGTCATGACGTTCCCGGCTCCGGCGCGAACGATCGCGGTCAGCGTTTCCAGAATGGCGCTCCGTCGGTCGATCCAGCCCCGGGCAGCGGCGGCCTCGATCATCGCCGCCTCGCCGCTGACCTGGTATGCGGCCAGCGGCAGATCGAATCGGTCGCGAGCGCGCGCGAGGAGGTCGAGTGATGTGATCGCCGGCTTCACCATGAGGATGTCGGCTCCCTCCTGGGCGTCCAGCTCCATCTCGCGCAGCGCCTCGCGCCCATTTGCGGAATCCATCTGATAGGACTTGCGGTCGCCGAAGCTCGGTGTCGACCCGGCAGCCTCGCGAAAGGGGCTGTAGAAAGTAGATGCGTGCTTCGAGGCGTAGGCCATGATCGCTGCCCCTGTAAAACCTGCCGCGTCCAACCCGGCACGCAATGAAGCAACCTGGCCGTCCATCATTGCGCTCGGCGCGACGATGTCCGCTCCGGCCTCGGCGTACGTGATCGCCGCTTCGGCGAGCAGCGGCAGGGTGGCGTCGTTGTTCACGAACTCGCCTTCGAGCACCCCGCAGTGCCCGTGGGTCGTGTACTCGCAGAGGCAAACGTCGGCGACCAGGGCCAGTGGCAGGTTATCGGCCTTCAGCCGGCGCAGCGTTTCGGATACCGGGCCGCCGGGATCGGCAGCGGCGTGGCCGTATGGATCCTTTGCATCGGGTATGCCGAACAGCAACACGCCTCCGACGCCAAGGCCGGCGAGCCGATGGGCTTCGGCGAGTGCAAGATCCGGGCTCAAGCGCGCATGCCCGCGCAAGGATGAGATCTCCTCCCGGCGACCGCGCCCAGAGACCACGAACAACGGCGCGACGAGCGCGGATGAAGCAAGTCGCGTCTCCCGCACGAGCGTTCGCAGGGCGCCGGTCGCGCGCAGGCGACGCGGCCGTTCCCTTCCGGGACCGTCGACGATCCG
>PLYD01000185.1 GCA_003151665.1 Candidatus Dormiibacterota bacterium | reverse complement strand
GGATCCGAGACGCGGCGGGCGAACGTATGGAACGCGTCGAGCTGAGCGTCACGATATTTCTGGCCAATATCACCGACGACCGCGAGTCGGTGGCCTCGGTCATGGCCGCGGGCATCGGCGTGGAAGCAAAAGACATACTCGCGATGCCGCATTTCCTGATCGGCACCGTCGATGAGTTGGTCGAGGATCTGCAGCGCCGGCGCGAACGGTACGGAATCTCATACGTGATCGTGCCGGGCGAGGCAGCCGAGTCCTTCGCTCCTGTCGTGGCGCGCCTGGCAGGCAACTGACGGCGTGCTGTAAATTGGCTGACGATGGCCTCGAGTGAACAGATGAAGCTGAAGGGGCCAGTCACCGGGCGCGCCGCCGAGGTGCTCACGAGTGACGCGCTCGAGTTCGTGGCCGGCTTGCAACGCGAGTTCGGTGCCAGGAGGCTCGAGCTGTTGCACATGCGCGACGAGCGCCAGGCGCGCCTCGACGCCGGCGAATCTCCAACTTTCCTCGCCGCAACCAGATCGGTCCGCGAGTCCGATTGGAAGGTGGCCCCTCCCGCCGATGATCTTCAGGACCGGCGTGTCGAGATCACAGGGCCGACCGACCGCAAGATGGTCATCAATGCGCTGAACTCTGGGGCCAGGGTGTTCATGGCCGACTTCGAGGACGCCAACACACCGACGTGGGCGAACCTCGTCGAGGGGCAGGTGAACCTCATCGATGCCATCGAGCGGACGCTCGACTTCACGAGCCCGGAGGGAAAGCAGTACAGGCTCGATGCCAAGGTCGCGACACTCGTCGTGCGGCCGCGCGGTTGGCATCTGGACGAGCGCCACGTGGAGGTGGACGGGAAGCCCATCTCAGGCAGCCTGTTCGACTTCGGCCTGTACTTCTTCCACAACGCCAAGCGCTTGCTCTCCAAGGGCAGCGGGCCCTATTTCTACCTGCCCAAGCTCGAAAGCCACCTGGAGGCGCGGCTCTGGAACGACGTCTTCAACTTCGCCCAGGGTGCNNACGGTGCTGATCGAGACGATCCTGGCCGCCTTCGAGATGGAAGAGATCCTGTACGAGCTGCGCGAGCACTCGAGCGGTTTGAACGCGGGGCGCTGGGACTACATCTTCAGCATCATCAAGAAGTTTCGGAACCGACCCGACTTCGTCCTACCTGATCGCGCGCAGGTGACCATGACGGTTCCATTCATGCGCGCCTACACCGACCTACTGGTCAAGACGTGCCACAGCCGCGGAGCGCACGCGATGGGGGGGATGGCCGCCTTCATCCCGTCGAGGCGCGACCCTGAGGTCAATCGCGTGGCGCTGGCCAAGGTCAAGGAGGACAAGGACCGGGAGGCCGGCTCGGGTTTCGACGGCACGTGGGTGGCGCATCCGGACCTCGTGGCCACGGCGACGGAGGCCTTCGACCGGGTGCTGGGGGACCGGCCGAATCAGCTCGAGAGGCAGCGGCCTGATGTGTCAGTCACCCCGGGGCAGCTGATCGATATGAAGGTGCCCGACGCGTCGATCACCGAGAACGGGCTTCGGCTCAACGTGAGCGTTGGGGTCCAGTACATCGAGTCCTGGCTTCGAGGGGTCGGGGCGGCGGCGATCAACAACCTGATGGAGGATGTCGCCACGGCTGAGATCTCGCGGTCGCAGGTGTGGCAGTGGATCAGGCACTCGTCGCGGTTGAACGAGGGCTCGCCGGTGACCGCGGACCTGGTGCGCGAGATCGCCGACGACGAGCTGGCGAAGGTGCGTGGGCGGCTTGGCGAGGAGCTGTGGGCGAAGGGTCGTTTTGCCGAGGCGCGCCAGGTGTTCGATGAAGTGGCGCTGTCAGAGTCGTTTCCGACCTTCTTAACGCTGGTGGCACAGCGCCAGATCGACTGATCTGGGGCTAGGGCCCGACCCTTGGGGTGGCGGGAGGTTTGCCCGGCAGCCTGCGCCACTGGCGTGGTCCGACACCGTTGTTGGGGTTGCCCGGCACGAACACGACTGTCGAGGGCTTGACCATGCAGTTGTCCTTGCGCACGACGCTGCGCTCGCCGCCTTCCTGGTGCTCGATCACGACGGTCCGCTCCAGCACGGCGCGGACGCGAACCTGCTTGCCGTCCACCATCGCGTTGAAGCCCCCACTGACCTCGTGGTTGAGGGGCGGAACGATGCTGGCCAGCGAAACAAGCTCGACGGGTACGATTTTGCTCATGCAGTCGGTCCTTGGGCTAGGCGGCCATGTCGGCCGCGGAGCAGCCAACTTTACCAGAACGTTACAAAGGCTCAACCCCGAGGGGTGAGCTCAGGCCGCTGAGCGGTTTTCTTGCATCCGAAGCTGGCGGGCAGCCTCGCGGCCGCGCCGGGCGGCTTCCTTGCTCGCCAGGTGGCGAACGCGGAGCTGGCCAGGGTCGACCATCAGGCGGTTGCGATTGACAAGCACCTTGGGCTCGCCTGGGGCCGGCTCGATCACGACGGTCCTCTCGAGTACGGCCGTGACCCAGACGCGCCGTCCATCGACTTCGGCTGAGAAGTCGGGAAGGATCTCGTCGTCCTCGTCCATCTCGACAGTGTCGAGGCGAACGAGCTCAGCGGAACTCTTCAGCGTGTCTGCTCCAGGCTTTCGGTTTGAAACCATGCTCATATCCCAGATACCCGATCACGAGCAAGCCCAAACCCAGCAAAACCCAAGGAATCAGGTGTGCCGGGAATATGAGAAAAACCTCTCGTACGCGGGGACCTACTCGACGTCCGATCTCGAGAAAGATCGCGGCCCAGATCATCGCTGAAACGAATACGCACGGTATGAAAACCCGGTAAGGCACCCCAAGTATTCCCGACAAGGCCGACAAAACTATCCGCATGCCGGGAATGTGGCGGCCGATGATGATCGCCCAGGGGCCCCATCGCTTGAAAAGCCCTTCAGCGTGCATCAGCCTTGCCTCGGTCACGCCGATGTACTTGCCGAAGCGCTGGATGAATGGACGGCCGTACTTGCGGCTGATCGTCAGGTTGCAGGCGCTACCGAGGACCGCAGCGGACACCACGGCCAAATAGGCAAGCGGGTAGGGGATGGCGCCCGTTGTCGTGAGGTAGCCCCCGTACATGATCGCGACGTCGCCAGGTGCCGGCAGCGGAACGCCGAGCTCCTCCAGGAAGATGACCACGAACAGTCCGGTCGCCTGGTGCTGGCGCACGAATTCCTGCACGGTATGGGCGAGGGGCCGCCACCAACTTGGGTCCTGCAGCCAGCCCGGAAGGTTGTCCGAGAGGGAAAAAGCGTGTGCCAGCATTGATTACCCGGGCGCTCAGTGGGCGGAGTATAGGCTCGCCAGGGGCGAGCTCAAGAGCTAGCGGCGCGCAGCCGCGAGAAGCGCTTCGGGTGAGGCCCAATCGGCCGTAGCTCCGAATTCGCCGGCGAAATGTCTGGTGTATTCACGAGCCGCGGTCGCGGTGTCGATGCGCCGGCCCGTTAGGGCCTCGACCGATGTCGGACGCTTGTCCGCATGTCCGCAGGGAACGATGCCGTCGAAGTACTGAAGGTCCGTGGTGAGATTGAGCGCAAAGCCGTGGCTCACAACGGATCGGTTCAGCTTGATGCCGATTGCCGCCACCTTCTCGCCCTGGGACCAGACGCCGGTGAGTCCACGCTCGCCAGGCTCCGATTCGACACCGAGCTCGCGTAGATATTCGATCACTGACTGCTCGAGCTTATGGATGTAAGCGGGAATCGTGAGCTCGAAGTGCGCGAGATCGATGATCGGATAGCCGACCAGCTGACCTGGACCGTGATACGTCGCCTCGCCGCCGCGGTCAGACCAGATCACGTCGACCTCGCGGCCCGCCCGCTCGGTTTCATCCCACAGGATGTCCGCAGGGCTTGCCGCCTTGCCCATCGTGAAGACGTGCGGATGCTCGAGGAGCAGGAGCGTGTCGGGCGCGCCTCCGTCTCGAACGGCGGCAACGATCTCCGCCTGGAGGTCCCATGCCTCCTGGTAAGGGGTGCTACCCAGCCAGCAGGCTCTTACGTTCTGGGACTTGCTCATCAGCGTGGTATGAGGACCTGACCAGGGGTCCTGCTTCGACGTGGCCAAAGCCCATCTCGAGGGCCAGGCCTTTCAACCGCGCGAACTCCTCGGGCTTGTAGTAGCGCACGACCTCGGCATGACTTTTGGTCGGCCGCAGGTACTGGCCCACCGTCAGGACGTCGATATTGTGCGCGCGCATATTGCCAAACACCTCGAGCAACTCGTCCTCAGTTTCCCCAAGGCCGACCATCAGGCCAGACTTCGTGACCATCTCAGGCGCCGATCCCTTCACGTGCCGCAGCAGGGCGAGGCTGTTCGCGTAAACAGCTTTTGGCCGGATCCGCGAATACAGGCGGGGGACGGTCTCGGTGTTGTGGTTGAAGATGTCGGGGCCGGCGTCGACCACGGTCTGCACGGCTTGGAGGTCGCCCTGGAAGTCGGGGGTCAGTACCTCGATCGTCGTGCCAGGGCTGCGCCGCCGGATCGCGCGGATGGTGCGCGCGAAGATGCCTGCCCCGCCGTCTTTCAGGTCGTCCCGATCGACCGATGTGATTACGGCGTGTCGCAGGCCGAGCTCGGCCACCGAGTCGGCGACTCGCAGCGGTTCGCCCAGGTCCAGCTCTGTCGGCCGGCCCGAGGTGACTGCGCAGAACCGGCAGGCGCGCGTGCAAACGTCACCAAGGATCATGAAGGTCGCTGTGCGGCGGTTCCAGCAATCGAAGATGTTCGGGCAGCGCGCCTCCTCGCAGACCGTGTGCAGGCGGCTGCCCTTGACGATCTGTTTAAGCTCCTTGAAGTTCTCGCTCTCGGTCACGCGGATGCGTATCCATGAAGGAATGGGAGCCTGGGTGAGTGGCACGCCCGTGCTCACAGCTGGATGCTCGCGGCGGTCCATTCCTCGAGGCGCTTCTTGACGGTGCCTAGGAACTGGCCCGCCATCATCCCGTCGATGATCCGGTGATCGAAGCTGAGGCACATATTCATCATGTCTCTAACCGCGATCCCGTCGCCGATCACCACTGGGCGTTTGACGATGGATTCGGTGGTCAGGATGGCCGCCTGAGGCTGATTGATGATCGGCTGGCTGGCAACAGAGCCGGTCGAGCCCGTGTTGTTGAGGGTGAATGTGCCGCCCTGGACATCGTCCGGCTTGAGCTGCTTCGTGCGCGCCCTTTCGACGAGGTCGTTGATTGAGCGAACAAGCTCAGTGAACCCAAGCTGATCCGCGTCCTTCAGCACAGGGACGATGAGGCCGTCAGGGATTGAAACGGCGATGCCCATGTTGATGTAGTGCTTCAGCACCACGCCCTCGTCGCTCCAGGTCGAGTTGAGCCAGGGAAACTCCTTGATCGCGTCGCACACGATCTGCACGACGAACGGCAGGTACGTCAGCGAGACTCCGTGCCGCGCCCGAAAACCTTCCTTCTCCACCGCGCGATAACGCACCAAGTTGGTGACGTCGACCTCCTGGAGGGTCCAGGCGTGGGGTGATGTGGCAAGGCTCCGAACCAGGTGCTCGGCGATCGCCTTTCGCATTGAGCCCAGCTTCACCACCTCTTCGCGCGCGCCGTCGATCCGCGCTGGGCGAGGGGCGGATCGCGCGGGGGCAGCAGAGGCAGCAGCTGGAGCGGCACCTCCGCCTTCCACAGCGGCGAGGACATCGTCTCGGGTGATCCGGCCGCCCATTCCGCTTCCGCGAATCGCCGTGGCGTCGATGCCGTGCTCGGCCGCGAGCTTTCGGACGGCGGGCGAAAGCCGAGCTCGGTCGGTGCCTTCGTTGTCGCTCGAAGGGGCGGGTGCAGGCGCAGCCGCCGCCGGGGCGCTCGCGCCCTGACGCGGAGCGGGGGCAACAGGCACCTCCGGATGGGGCGCTGCGGATTCCTTGGCCGAGGTAGCGGGCTGCTTGGCCGGAGGGGGAGGGGCGTCGGTCGCGGCACCACCGGCGGTCTCGATCTGGGCGATCACGGCGCCAACCCGCACCGTCTCGCCCTCGGTGACCGTGATCTTGACGAGCTTGCCTTCGAAGGGGGAGGGGATCTCGGCGTTGACCTTGTCCGTGACGACCTCCACGATCGGCTCGTCGCGTTTTACGAAGTCACCCTCGCTCTTGAGCCACTTCTCGACCGTGCCCTCGGTCACCGACTCGCCGAGCTGGGGCATCTTGATCTGGGCCAAGCCCATGCGCCTTCTCCTCGCCTGAGTATTGATCCGAGTCTATCAACTGCCACTGGCGATCAGAGAGGCTGTGTAACTCGCCTTGCGGCGGGCTCGTTCTACTTGCGGGGCACGACAAGCGAGAAAAAACGCTCCAGGAGGTGAAAGCCAGTGCGCAACGTCCTTCGGATCGCGATCGTCATCTCGGCGATCGCGGGGCTGATTGTGGTGCGGGGAATGGGTCCCAAGCCGAGCGTTCTGTCGAACCCGACAAAGTACTGATTATTCGATTCGTTCCTACAAAGGGGTCAGGCGCCTGAGGTGGTCTTTCGACAGCACCTTACCGCCTGACCCCTTCACCTGGACCCACTCCCTCTGGCCACGAGGGATGCAGTCCCTTCTTGAACGCACCGGTGGCGAGAGGTATTTCGGACCGACGGGCTACCCTCCGCTCATGAGATCGCCGTCAGGCGGTGCGGCTGAACTTCGCGTGGGGATTGCCATCCTGGTGTCGCTGCTGATCGTTGGCGCGCTTGGTCTTTGGCTCGCATCAATACCGTCGACCGACCATCCGGTCGCGACCACCAGCGATAGCCCCACTCCAAATGCCCCCAGCCCTAGTCCTATCCTCAGGCAACTGAAAGCCGGCCTGCCAAATTCGAGGCTCACGCCAGGCGTCGTCAGCGCCGATGTGAGCCCAGCCAACATCAATCGCACCATCTGCGTGACTGGCTACACGAGCGGCCGCCGCCTCGATGATGGCCGCACGGTGCGGCCGCCGTCCTCGTACACGACGGCGCTCAAGAGAGAGCAGATAACTCAGTACGGTTACGCGGATACTCGGCTCGCCGACTTCGAAGAGGACCACCTGATTCCGCTGGAGCTGGGCGGCGATGGGTACGCAGCGGGCAACCTATGGCCAGAGCCGTATGCCGGCAGCACCGGGGCCCGGATCAAGGACAAGGTCGAGAACGCGCTGCACAGGCTCGTTTGCGTCGCCCAGATTGGGTTGCGCGCGGCTCAGCACGCGATCGCGACCAACTGGTACGCGGCGTACCTGAAGTACGGCTAGAAAATTGGAGGCGACGCCCAGAATCGAACTGGGGATGGAGGTTTTGCAGACCTCTGCCTTGCCACTTGGCTACGTCGCCCCGTCGGGAGTGGATTCTAAGGTTAGGCTACGGAATCACTTGGCTGGGCAAGACTTCCGAGGCGTCATGGCTCGACTCCCGTCTGGCGTCGTCGTGGTCAGCGCGCGCTATGGGTCCGGCTACAGAGGGCTCACTGCCAGCAGCCTCGTCTCGATCTCAGCCGACCCTCCCATGGTGCTGGTCGGCCTCGAGCGCGAAGCCACGACGCGTACTGCAGTGGTCGAGGGGAAGGCTTTCAACGTCAGCGTCCTGACCCGCTCCCAGGAGTTCCTCGCCGATCGCTTCGCCGGTCGCGCCCCCGCCATCGATGAATCCTGGCGCGAGATTCCGCACCGCCTCGGCACCAACGGCATCCCTCTAATAGAAGGGTGCGTGGCTTGGCTGGAATGCAGCCTAGTCGCAACTCACTCAGCCGGCGACCACGACATCTGCGTAGGCAGGGTGGAGGCGGCGGTGGCCGGCGCGGGCGACCCGCTGATCCTGTGGGACCGCTCCTTCTGGACGTTGCGCTGAGGGATGCGGCCGGAGATGCCAACCGGAGCTTCGGCGCCCTGGCGGCCCATGTGCGTTGTTGCGGCCTTCGTTGCTCGCTTACGCATCTTCGACGCGCGCGCTCCGCTACTCGGCCGCGCCTAGCAGCTGGACCACCTGGATCACCGAATCTCTCGGCCGGCCCTCCGACCACATCCCTAATAGGGAAGGTCCTCTTCCTCCATCCCGAAGTGGTGGCCGACCTCGTGCATGATCGTCCGGCGGACCTCCTCGACCAGCTCATCGATCGAGTCCGCGGCTCGCTCGTGAGAGCGCTTGTAGAGGGTGATCCGCTCGGGCATGCCCAGGCCCGCCAGCGCCGTGGCTCCCTCGTAAAGCCCCATGAGCCCTTCGGGCGACGACTCCTCGATGACGAATACCGTGTTTACGAGGTACTGCACGAATTCATCCGGGATCGAATCGACTGCAGCCTGCGCCGCGGCCTCGAATTCCTGCATGCTCACCCGCATGCATGAATTGAAGCGTGTGTTGGTCGTCGGCGCAGGAACCATGGGCTCCCAGATCGCTTTGCAGACCGCGTTGAGCGGTCGATACGAGGTCACGCTCGCCGACTCCGTGGACGGCCAGCTCGAACGAGCCCGGGCCCAGAACACCCGGCTCCTCGACCGGTCGGTGGAGAAGGGACGGTTGACCAAGGAGGCGGCATCGAAGGCCCTGGGCAGCATCAAGGACAGCAACGACCTTGCCGGCGCCGCGGCCCACGCCGACCTGGTCATCGAAGCCGTGGTCGAAGATTTCGACGTCAAGCAGGCTGTGTTCAAGACGCTCGGCCGGCACGCCGGCAAGGACGCGATCCTGGCCAGCAACTCCAGCACCATCGCGATCAGCCGGCTCGCCGACTTCACGGGCCGTCCGGAGCTCTGCTGCAACATGCACTTCTTCCACCCGGTCACCGTCATGCAGCTCTGCGAGGTCGTGCGCGGCCCCAAAACGGCCGAGGCCACGGTCGAGGCGGCGATGGAGTTCGTGCGCAGCATCGATCGCACTCCGGTGCTCCTGCAAAAGGAGATCTGGGGTTTCATCGTCAACCGCATCCTCTTCGCGGCTTCAGAAGAAGCCCTGCGTTTGCTCGAGGGCGGCTACGCGAGCGCGGAGGACATCGATACGGCGGTGCAAAAGGGACTGAACTGGCCAATGGGTCCATTCCACCTTCTCGACTTCAGCGGCCTCGACATCTTCTATGGCGCGATGAAGGATCGCCACCGCCAGGGCGAGGGCGCAGACGCGCCCGAGCTCTTGAGGAAGCTGGTGGAAGGAGGCCACCTAGGCCGCAAGACGGGCAAGGGTTTCTTCGACTATCCGAAGTGATCGGCGGGCGATAACGGACTGGCAGCCTGGTCGCCGGTTGCTCGCTCACAATTGACCCTGCCCCCGTAGCCCAATGGCAGAGGCAGCCGGCTTAAACCCGGTCCAGCGCGGGTTCGACCCCCGCCGGGGGTACTCCGGGGCACCTACAATCGTTTGACAGTGCCCATGCACGACGAAGAAGACCCGGACGACGATCCCGACGAGCCCGAGCAGCCGGAGGACGGCGCGGCGCCGACCAGCCACATCCCGTCGGTGGGCCTCCCTGCCCGCGAATGGGAGTACTCGACCGAGGTCCTGACGCTGGCCCAGGTGGGCGATGGAACGACCCTGGTCAAGTTCCTTCAGGCCTCGGCGGTCGAAGGCTGGGAGCTGGCCGACGTGATCGATGGAGGGGAGAAACGGGTCCTCCTGATGAGGCGCTCGAAGCGCTCGTCGCACGAGTCGCGCAGGGTTGGATTCGCACCTCCGGATCACAACTGACCTCACTCCCCGGCCGGCGCAGGCAGCGCATCCTCGTCATCGAGGACGACCACGACGTTAGGGCACTGATCGCCGAGGTGTGCAGGCTGCAGGGTCACGAAGTCTTCGAAGCTGCGAATGGCGCCAAGGCGATCGAGCTTGGCACGGGAGGCCGTCCGGACCTCGTCCTCGTCGACTGGGTGCTGCCTGACATTAGCGGCACCGAAGTCATCCTCGAGCTGCGGCGGCAAGGTGTAATGAGCCCGATGGTCATGCTCACGGGGCGCTCGACCAAGACCGATGAGGTGGTCGGCCTCGAAGTCGGAGCCGACGATTACATCACCAAGCCGTTCGACTCACGCATCCTGGCCGCGCGAATCAACGCTCACCTCAGGCGGTCGGCTCTCACCCAGGCGGGTCCCGGGCGAGGGGGGATCCTCACGGTCGGCGCCCTTCAGATCGACAACGCCGCGCGTCGGGTGAGAGTGGGCAACGAGGAGATCACGCTGACGATGACCGAGTTCAACCTTCTCGCGGTGCTGGCCGCCAACCCGGAGCGCGTCCTGACGCGGGCGCAGCTGCGCGACAAGGTGTGGGGCTACCCGCACGACCTCGACGATCACTCTGTCGACCCTCACGTGCAGCGTCTGCGGCGCAAGCTGTCGGACCTTGCCAGCCCAGGCGTGAGCATCGAGGCGGTGCCCGGCCTGGGTTACCGGCTTTCGGTGAAGCGCGCTTAGCGCGCCGGAGGTGCCTGGATGGCAGGAGTTGAAGGCTTAGAGGCGGGACCTCACGCCATTTTCGGCCCGGTCGCGGCCGACCTCGAAAAGATCGAAGCGGGCCTGCGCCGCCTCATCGAGAGCGACCCGGACGTGGTCGCTGCGCCGATGGCGGACCTCTTTGCCGCAGGAGGCAAGCGCATCCGCCCTGCGCTCGTCCTACTCGCCGCGAGGTGCGGCTCCTACGACCTCGTGAAGTTGACCCCTGCGGCCATGGCCGTCGAGCTCATTCACGCTGCGACGCTCGTCCACGATGACGTGATCGATCGAGCCCAGGTGCGGCGCGGTCGCCCCACGGTGGCGGCGAAGCTCGGCGACGAGGCGGCAATCGTGGTCGGCGACTTCTACTTCGCCAAGGCCTATGAGCAGGCGGCATTCACGGATTCTCCGCAGGCGGTCGCCATTCTCGCGCGCGCGGTAATGGACATTTGCGCCGGCGAGGTGAGGCAGCAGGCGATCCGTCATCGCTATGACACCGATGTCGACGAATACATGCGCCGCATCGAGGCCAAGACTGCGACTCTGCTCGCCGCATGCTGCGACATCGGGGCCCTCCTCGGCGGCCTCGATCGGCCCAAGCGTTCGGCGATCCGCGCTTACGGGCGCCTTCTCGGTCTCGCGTTCCAAATCGCAGACGATGTTCTCGATTACGAAAGCAGCGAGGACGAGATCGGCAAGCCGATTGGTCACGACATTGCGGAGGGCTTCGCGACTCTTCCTTTAATGATGGCTCTCGAAGACGATGGCGTCAGCGGCAAGCTGCGACAGCTTCTCGAGACGCATCGCGAACTCACCGGGGCAGAGGCCCACCATGTTGTCGAGCTGGTGCGCGCCAGCGCCGGACCCACGCGAGCGATCGAGCGGGCACGCCAACTCGCTTCTGAGGCACGACGCGAGCTCGAGACTTTGGGTGATGGGGAAGCGAAGGCAGCGCTCGCGGCGCTCGCCACCTACGTGGTATCCCGAAAGCTCTAACCTGTCTTGGTGCTCCGAGCGGTGGCGGACTCATGAGCAGAGTCAGGTTGGTCGGAATCGGTCCCGGACATCCTGGCCTGGCCACAGTCCAGGCAGTTGAGGCGATCAAGGATGCCGAAATCATCCGTTGCTGTGATGGTTGCGGCACCGGACTTCTCCACCTGGCTTCGGCGCAGGCGGATATCGGACCGCTCGAATCGGTGGAGGAGATAGTTCGTCTCGCGCGGACGGGTCGCAGGCTGGCAGTGCTCTTTCCTGGCAACCCGTACGCGTTTTCCAACGGCAGCGACATCGCGGAGAAGCTCGAGCGCGCGGAGATCGACTTCGAAGCAGTCCCCGGCCTGATCGTCGAGCTTGCGGCCCCGGTGATGAGCGGAATCCCGCTGACGATCGAAGGCCAGTCCGCCTCGATCGGCCTTGGCCTGGTCAAAGGCGCGGAGACGGTCGTGCTCCGTCTCGCATCTGGTTGGTGGGAATCGGGCATCACCGCGCTCATGGCGGACGGCCGGACCCCTGAGACCCCGGCCGCTTTGATCCTCAACCCCGGCCAGCCGGGACAGCACCGTGTAAGTGCTCCCCTTGGCGAGCTTGCGCGCAAAGCGGCGACGTATGGCCTGAGAGGCGATGCGTTGCTGGTCCTCGGCCCAGGCGTTGAGATGTCGGATCGACTCGACACGCTGTCGAAGCGACCGCTCCATGGGCGCCGCATCCTGATCACGCGCGCGCGCCACCAGGTCGATCCATTTCGGCGGGAGCTGGTTGATCTCGGCGCCGCGGTGATCGAGATTCCAACGATCGAGATCAGCCCGATGCCCACCGACGAGCGCGTTCGCCGCGCCATCGCGCGCCTCAACGGGACGGCCCTGGTGATCTTTGCTTCCGCGAACGCAGTCGACATCTTCTTCCGGATGCTGCTCGAGACGGGTGGCGATGCGAGAGCTCTGCATGCCTCAAAGCTGTGCGCGATCGGCCAAGAGACGGCCGAATCGCTCGAAGCTCGAGGCCTTCGGCCGGAGCTCGTAACCTCGGAGTACACGGCGGAAGGATTGGCAAAAGCGCTCGAGGGTTGGGAGATGGAGGGCATGCGGGTTTTGGTGCCGCGTGCAGAGGTGGCTCGCGACGCACTACCATCGCTTCTCGCCAAAAAAGGTGCGGAGGTTGAGGTTCTTCCCGTCTACCGTGCGACGCGGCCCGCTGGGGCGAGCGAAGCTTTGTGGCGCCTGTTCAATGCCGAGGGCGTCGACGTGATCACCTTCACGAGCTCCTCAACAGTCGCCAACTTCGTGCGCGCATTCCCTGACGATCGCCTTCCCGCTGTGCTCGGTGACGCGGAGATCGCGTGCATGGGCCCGGTCACAGCGGACACGGCGCGCAAGCTCGGCTTGCAGGTTGCGATCATTGCGCGCGAGTACACGACGCACGGGTTGGTCCAGGCCATCGCAGAGGCAGCGGTCAAGAAATGAGCAAGGCCAAGGTTCCCGTCCGCCGGCCACTCGTTGCGCCAGTAGACGATGCCGCCGATCTGCCGCCTCGATGGCAGGGTCGGCCCTGGAGGCCGCTACTCATCTCCGGCATCGTCATCGCGGCGATCCTTGCCTCGGGGCTGGCGATCTCCGACGCGCTGAAGTCGCCGACGCCGAGTGCCCTTTCCGCATGTATCACGTCGACCCAAACCGGCACTCACACCTTTATCGGACCGCAGCCGATCTGCATCGTGCCCACCCGCACTTACCAGGCGACTGTCAATACGACGAAGGGGCCGATAACGATTCAGCTGTACCCCCAAGTGGCCCCGGTGACGGTCAATAACTTCATAGTGCTCGCGCTCGACGGTTACTACAACGGCATGTTGTGGACGACGCAGGACTGGGTGGTCCAGAGCGGGGACCCGACCGGCGATGGCCGGGGCGGTCCTGGCTACAACCTGCCTAGCGAACCGAATACGAGCCCTGTCTGGGGGATTGGCGCCGTCGGCATGGCGCGCCCGCTCGGCAGCCCGGTCAACGGCAGCCAGTTCTTCATCCAGCGCGCTGCCTGGCCGGGGACGGGCCCGACCACCGTCTACAACCGGTTCGGGACCGTCATCCAGGGGCTTGGCGCGGCGCAGCTCCTGACGGCGCCGACCGACCGGATCACCTCGATCACAATCCAGGTGGGCTAAGGGGCAAAATCGGCTCAAATCGGCCCCTAGTCGGAAGCCGACGGAAGCGGTCTATAATCCACTCGAGATGCCATTCCACTGGTTTTACATCGTCGGCCTGCTCGTTATCGTGCTGATCATCTTCGGACCGGGCCGGCTGCCCGAGCTGGGAGGCGCCGTTGGTAAGGCGATGCGCGAGTTCCGCAAGGCCACCACGGACATCACCAACGAGATGACAGCGGCCGTTCAGTCGACCGCGCCGCCACCCGTCACGCCGCCGGCGCCCGCACAGCCTGCCTCTTCGGAGAGCTCCGGGTCCGCGGGCTCGCAGTCCGAGGCCACCTCCCCCAAGATCTGAGACTCTCGTGGCCCTTCTAGACAGGGTCGTTTCGCGCGCACGCCGGCCCGCGAAGCCCGTCGAAGAGCAGCGGATGTCGGTGATCGAGCATCTCGAGGCACTCAGGCGCGCTCTCATCGTCTCTCTGATCGCCTGGGGGATCACGACGGTGGGTGCGTTCTTCATCACCAGGCAGGTGATCGGCCTGCTGGTGGAGAGAGCCGGCATCGGCCACGCGTATTACTTCGGGCCCACCGGCGGTGTGATCCTTGAGCTGCAGGTCGCGCTGTACATCGGGCTGGTGATTGCCGCACCGGTGGTGATCCAGCAGATCTGGTGGTTTGTCAGCCCCGGGCTGCACGCACACGAACGGCGCTTCATCCTGCCGCTGATCGTCGCCAGCATCGTGTTCTTCTTGATCGGCGTCGCGGTGGCGATCTTCGCGCTGCCTCTATATATCCGCGTCCTCAACTCGCTCGCGCCGGCCAACACCACTTACTTCGCGGACATCAGCCAGCTCGTCGGTTTCATGCTCATTATGGTCATTGGCTTCGGCATCATCTTCGAGCTGCCAGTCGTGCTGTTCATGCTGGGGATGGTCGGCATCATCAACTCGAAGTGGCTGTACAAGAACAGGTTATGGTGGTTCCTCGGGCTCGGCCTCCTGGCCAACTTCCTCACCCCAGGCGTCGATCCCTTCACGCCGCTGATCATGTTCGTCCCGCTCTGGATCTTCTTTGAAGGAACTGCATTGCTACTCAAGCTGTTAAAGCGATGACGGGCCATTCGCGGCCCGATGGACGTCAACCGGATCAGCTGCGCCCACTCAAGATCGAGCTCGGGGTCAACGTTCACGCGGAGGGCTCTTGTCTCATCGAGATGGGCCGCACGCGCGTCTGGATCACCGCGAGCGTTGAGGACCGTGTCCCGCCGCACCGCCGCGGGAGCGGCCAGGGCTGGATCACGGCCGAGTACTCGATGCTGCCGCGCTCGACCNNCATGAGATCCAGCGCCTGATCGGGCGGTCCCTTCGTGCCGCGGTCGACATGGGCAAGATCGGGGAGAGGACGATCACGCTCGACTGCGACGTGCTGCAGGCGGACGGAGGCACACGCACCGCTTCGATCACTGGTGCCTTTGCCGCCCTGTACATGGCGGTGAAGCGGATGAAGGATGCGCGGATGATCGACCAGATTCCCATCCGCCACTACCTGGCCGCGGTCAGCTGCGGCATCGTGGAAGCGACGCCGATGCTTGACCTCGACTACACGGAAGACTTCACAGCGTCGACCGACCTCAATTGCGTGATGACCGAGGACGGAAAGCTGGTCGAGCTGCAGGCGACGGCCGAGGGTGCGGCCTACTCGAAAGAGGAGCTCGACGCGATGCTCGCGCTGGCTCACAAAGGAATCAAAGAGCTGATAGTCGGGCAAAAACGCGCGATCGCTACGCTTGGCTGAGCAACGCAGCAAGCTGGTCATCGCGACCGGCAACACGGGAAAGCTGCGCGAGTATCGCGAGCTGCTGGCAGGTGCTGGGCTCGAGCTCATCGCGTTTGACACCGAGATCGACGAGGTGGGGGAGACCTACACGGAGAACGCGAGGTTGAAGGCGGAGACGGCCGTTGAGCGCTCAGGTCTGCCGGCGTTAGGCGATGACTCTGGGGTCGAGGTTGAGGCGTTGGAGGGATTTCCCGGCATCCGCTCGGCGCGGCTGGGACCGACGCAAGAGGAGCGCACGGCAGAGTTGCTGAAACGGCTCGAGGGCAAGCCGCGGCCGTGGAACGCGCGCTTTGTCTGCGTGCTGGCGCTGGCCGATCCGGGCCACCCAACCCAGTTTTTCGAGGGCGAGTGCCGAGGGGAGATCGTGCCGGAATGGCGGGGCGAGGCCGGCTTCGGCTACGACCCGGTGTTCCTGGTTCCGGGCACGGGGAAAACGTTCGGGGAGATGCGGCTGGAGGAGAAGCGTTTGTACAGTCATCGGGCTCGGGCAGTCCGCGCGCTGCTGGAGTCGGGCGCGCTGGAGCGCCTCTATGATTGAGTCCGTCTTACGGGCGGTGGCTTAGCTCGGCAAAGCGCCTGGTTTGGGACCAGGAGACCGCGAGTTCGAATCTCGCCCGCCCGACCATCACGTTTTGAGACCCTGAAAACGGCCGATTTCGATCTCGTTTCGACCGTTTGGGAAGGTGTTGGGCGCGGGGTTGGAACGCCTGTGGAAAACCCCTGGAACCTGCCGAGGGAACGACCCATGAGCCGGGCCTTGCCCGGCGCACCACTGAGGATGAAAATTGAGGCGCGCCGGCTGGGCGAAAGCTCGTGCCTCTTTGGTGAATGGAGCCCGTTAGTTAACGTGAGCTGGCGGCCTGGTGGTACCAACGAATGTCGCCCCGCCTAGCGGGAGCACGCAAGGGAAACTCTTTACTGGTACAGGCCGCTCACCCAGCCGGTAGCTCGATTTGGAGGTGGCGGGGTGCGAACAATCTACGAGCGGTGTTGTGGGCTGGACGTCCACAAGAAGACGGTAGTGGCCTGCGTGCTGACACGGGCGAGTCAGCAAACGAGGACTTTTGGGACGATGACGCCGGATCTGCTGCAACTCCGGGAATGGTTGCAGTCAGAGGGCGTTACGCACGTGGCGATGGAGTCGACCGGCGTGTATTGGAAGCCGGTCTTCAACCTGCTCGAAGACCAGGGCATGGAGCTCATGGTGGTCAACGCTCGCCACGTCAAGGCGGTTCCGGGGCGAAAGACTGATGTCAAGGATGCCGAGTGGTTGGCTGACCTGCTTCGACATGGCCTGCTTAAAGCCAGCTTCATCCCCAACCGCGAGCAGCGTGAGTTACGTGAGCTGGTTCGTTACCGGCGCACGGTCATTGAGCAGCGTGCGCACGTGGTCCAGCGGATTCAGAAGTTGCTAGAGGGAGCAAATATCAAGCTTGGTGACGTCACCAGCGATGTCATGGGCGTCTCGGGTCGGGCCATGCTCACAGCGCTCGCCACCGCTGACCAGGATGCCCGAACCCTGGCGGGGATGGCCAAGACCGCACTGCGGAGGAAGATACCCGAGCTGGAAAGGGCACTCACAGGCTCCTTTGGTCCGCACCAGCGGTTCATGTTGCGCAGCCAATTTCAACTGCTGGAGGCTCTGGAGGCGCAGATCGCATCACTCGATGACGAGGTCGCCCAGCGGATGCGCCCTTTACAGGCGGCTCTCGACCACCTGGATGAGATCCCTGGAATCGGCGTCCGGGCTGCTCAGCAGATCATTGCCGAGGTCGGTACCGACATGACTCGGTTTCCAACCTCGGCCCACTTTGCTTCCTGGGCTCGCATTTGTCCCGGTAATAACGAGTCCGCGGGTAAGCGTAGGAACAGCTCCATCGGCGGTGGCAACCGCTGGCTGCGCAACGCCTTGCTTGAAGCAGCTTGGACAGTCAGCCACTCTCGCCGGCAGACCTTCTTCACCGCTCGCCATCGTCGAATCGCCGCCCGTCGCGGCAACAAGCGCGCGGCCATCGCCAGCGCTCACTCCCTGTTGGTCGCCATCTATCACATGCTGCGCGACGGCACCGTCTTTCAGGATCTTGGCCCAATGCACTTCGAGAAACTCAACCGCGAGGCAGTCACCCGCCGCAGTCTCAGACGCCTAGAGCAGCTCGGCTATCGCGTCACCCTCGAGGAGGCCACAGCTTGACCGGAGGCTAATTTTCAAGGGAAGAGACTTGGGGCATTGCCTACCAGTCTCATGGTGGGGAAATATGCACAGGGTGAGTCAGGCAGTCAGCGTTCTTCCCGGCGGCGTTCCGAGCCCAACGCGGCGGCAGCCGCCGATCCTCGCCGCCTATGAGCATTTCCGCCTAGATCGCCAGGGGATGCTGGTCTCGCCTCGGACGCTGGAGTACTACGACGGCATGGTCCTGCCCTTCCTGCGATGGGCGGAGGCCGACGGGGTGCAGCGATTCGAGGCGTTGGATGTGTCTCGACTGCGCGTCTACCGCGCCCAGCTGGCGACGAGGCCAGGGAGGAGGCATGGCCAGCCGCTGCAGCCGAAGACCATCCTGGAGTCGCACCGGGCGATTCTTTGCTTTCTGCGCTGGGCCAGGCGCGAGGGCTACGACGTCGACGGTCGCATCCTTGAGCTCACAGCGCCACGAGTGCCCGACAAGGAGCCGACGGTCTACCACATCGCCCAGGTGCGCAAGGTGCTCGCCGCCTGCAACCCCGCGGTGCCGACCGAAGACCTGGTGGTCCGAATCCTGGTCGGCTCAGGTCTGCGGCGAGCTGAGATTTGCGGGTTGGCCGTCCTGGGCCCCGATGGTCTCTCCGATGTGATGACGGACTCACTGTCGCGAGGGCGGGTCGAGCTCCGGGTGCGCTGGGACGCCGGCGCCAAGGGCCGCAAGTCGCGCCGGGTGCCGATCACGCCGAAGCTGGCGGCGGCGATCAAGCGTTACGAGGCGCGCCACAGGCCCGAGACAGACATGTCGCAGCTGCTCATCAATGGGCGCGGCGCGCCGTATCAGGGACCAGGGATCAAGTCGATGATGGACCGGCTCACGGTGCGAGCAGGTTTCCGGGTGCATGCCCACGCGTTCAGGCACACGTTCGCGACGGTTGCGGCAAAGCTGGGCTGGAACTTCGAGCACCTTCGCGCGGCAATGGGCCACTCGGACTACGGAATGCTGCAGCGCTACGTGCGGCTTGCGACGGAGCGTGACCTAGGACCGCGCGCCGACTGGCTGGAGTTGATCGCCAGCAACCCAGCGACGGAGTGGTCATGAGTGGTGGCTTGGTGGGCGTCATGGCCGAGGCTGTCTCATGGCGTTACTTGTGACTCGGATGCCCGTTCATGATTTAGGGTGGCGACCATGACTGGGCGCGTTAGAACGGTGCTTATGGTCCTACCGTGCGTGATGTTGGCGGCCTGTACTACGAGCCCAGCCGAACCGAATCCTGACGCCGCTATCCGGGCCGTCCTCGTTGCTTCGGGATTCGCGGATTCCTCGCAGACTTTTCCGGGGAAGTCGGGCCAAATGCCCTGCACCATCCGTGGTGGAGGTCCGTACCCTGGGATTCGCGTGCCGGGCACCTGCCAAACGTCGGCGGCGTGGAACGGAAGGTCGTTCGTCGTGACGCTCACGGAGTATTGGGACGCGAGCGTGTTCCACGGCGGCGATATCGACCCAAGCCACGGGCAGTTGTCGTACTCCTGGCGATACAAGGTCGACAGCGCAGGCCACGTGACTTTGCTGGAGAGCTCGGGCAATTTCTCTCCCCAAGAAGTGAGGTGAGGCGTTCGCCTGCCTCCGCGTCCATAAGAGTGGCGACAGGCTAATCCCAGGAACGACCAGCCGTGATTGGTCTAGCCGGACCAATGGTTTGAGAGGGTCCGAGGCAGGGTCTAGGTCGTTTGGGACGTTTCGAAACGTCCCAAAACGCCGCTGAAACGTCCCGCCGGGAGTGGTCTCCTTTGCCACGATGACACCAAGCGCGGAGAAAGCTGACCGTGGGCCGGTGTCGCATCGCCGACGACGTCGTTCCGGGCGCCTCGAGCTACGGGACGACTGGGACGTCTCAAGACGAGAGTCTACCGGGGCGCGTAAAACTTCTCGCTGCTCATCGATCTATGGGCGATGTACCACATCGCCAAACAACGCAGTCACGACCATAAGAACGCCGAAGAAGAAAATGGACACGCGGTATAGCATCTGAGCATTTGCAGACTGCCGACGTGGCCAACGACCGAAGAAGCCCGGGCGAAAGAACCAGCTGTCGTTCCACCTCAGGGCGTCGTGTAGCCACACGGCTCCCAGGGCCCCAAAAACGAGGCGGCTCAGAAAGTCGCCGACGTTAGCGCCCATGGCGGTGCTCAAGCCGAAGGCAACTGCCCCTGCGATCAAAGCGAGCGCAAGTCCGATGGCGCCTGCCTTAAGCCGCGGTCCGTACCAATATCCAAGGCCACCGGGCATCGGTCCAATGTCCACTCTTTCGTGCAGGCGACGTAAGCGAATGAACCCCCACGCTACCTCCGGAAGAATTGCAAGCCCGACGAGGAAAGCGACAACGGCGAGGACCTGGAGAACTTGGCCCAACGCTACTCGGCGCCCAAGACGATCAACCGGTTAACCCCAAACGCCCGGTTTGGTGACGCCTTGCCAATCGCAGTTTCCGCATATAAGGAGTCGGCCGTCGAAGGCCTGCTCGCCTTCGGCGAGATTGGATGATCCGCACTGCGGGCATCTCAGTCGGGGCTCGGGCGCGTTTGAATCGGGTTGCGTCCCCGCGGGCCGGGAAGCCGGCTTACCGCCTTCTCTCTCTGTCGCCGTCCCATTGCGTAGAGCGTAGGTGCCGGGCAGGTTCTAGCGTCAACGCACCCGAGCATTTGGACGATTCGTGACGTTTTGAAACGCCGGTGAAACGTCCGAAGACGCCGTTGAAACGTCCCGGCAGGGCTGTTGTGCTGGACAGCGATGCCGTACAGAGCTTCCGAAGACGAATTGGACGCGGGACGCCTTGGGGACGTTTGGGACGTTTGGAAACGTCCTAGAACGCGGTTGGAACGTCCCGTTCTCCTTGCTTTGCTTGACTTCGTGACAGCAAGAGAGGGGAGAGCGGTTGATATGCCAGAGGGACTTCTGGGACGTCTGAAGTCGTCCCAAGTCGTCCCAAGACGTGGTTTAGAAGTCCCCACGGTCGCTGGTGTCATTGGGAAGTAATGTCACTTTGGTCTGCGGCCTACACAGGGATCGGCGCCGACGCTTCGCCGGCGATGCCGACGGGCGGCGGAGCCTCATCGCGAACGCCGGTTGAGCACGTGACGACGGACAGCTCACAGCGCGTGCGCGCAGTCGGGCGCGCGACGCGCAGCGCGAACGGGTCTGGACGTTGCCAACGTGAGACGACTGTCCGGTCGTCGGCGAGGCAATCGCCACACGCTCGGCGGCGCCGGTCGGAGAGCCGGCTGCAGTCCACGGCTGGCGGTCCGAGGCTCCTAACAGAGGACCGCCAAAAAACAGAGACGAAGCTCTGACGAGCTCAGTTAGGGTCCTCGCCGCGGGCATCGACTCGCTCTATGTCTCCTTTAAGGGTGAGACGGACGCCGCATGGCTTGACGGTATTGAGTTTCTGAAAGTCAGAGCACAGGAAACCGGCCAGCCGCAATTGTTTCTGCCGGTGGGCGGGCGTAAAGCGTTGGTGCAGCCCTCAGGCTGGGGCAGCTACCGATACTGGCTTCGCTGCGGTGACTTCGACGTCTTCCTGGGGCGAGGCCAGAGCCTGCCGGCGGTCTACGCACGGATAGCGAGCGAGTTCATTCATGAAGTTGGTCCTACCAGAGCGCTTGCCGACCTCAAGTCATTCGTCGGGGCGTTGCTGGACCAGGTCGACGACACGATCTGTTCGCGACTAGACATCTACGCCGACTTCCAAGGATGGGTGCCGCGGTCCGAGGATTACCACCGTTTCATCACTCGGAGTCGTCGTAACACCAGCCACATCGCCGTTCACCACGACGGTCGGCGTTTCACGAGGTTCACGTTTGGGCGCGACACGATGGTGGCCAGGCTCTATGACAAGGGTCTGGAGATCGGACACTCCGGTAAGGGCTGGATGCGTGAGATTTGGGGCGACCACTTTGATCTGTCACGACCCGTATGGCGGCTGGAGTTCCAGCTGCGGCGCGAAGTCCTGTCGGAGTGCTCGCTGACAACGCCTGAAGACGTTCTCGCCAAATGGCCGAACCTCTGGGCATACGCAATGCGTTGGCTCTCCCTGCGGGAGCCAACACCGGGTGCGACGCGGCCGCGTTGGCCAGTCGCGCATGTGTGGTCGCAGCTCATGCGGTCGCAGTCTGGGGTCGCGTACAGCCCATTGGTGCGGAAGCGCATCAGGGAATACGACGAGTCAGTGCTCGTCCGTGGCCTCACCGGTTATGCGAGTTCGCTGGCAGCCGCAACTGGCGTCAGCGACCTCGACCTGGCGATGCTTGTGTCCCGTCGACGGGTGGGCGAGTACATGGACGCCACAGGGCGGGACTTTCGCGAGCTGGTCCAGGCCAAGCGGGAGCGTCTGGTTTGACGGTACAGCTTGCTCAGCTATGGTCGGTCGACGCTGCCGTGATCGATCGAGCACGAATCGTGCGCGGCTGGACCCGCCGGGACCTTGCGCAACACGCTCACATCGACGAGGGGACGCTGTGCGACCTGTTCGCAGGTCGCCGGCGGCCCACGTTCGGCACACTACGCGCGCTCTGCCAAGCGCTCGATTTGTCACTGGAAGGGGTGATCACCTTCGGCCAGGGGCCGCCGGGACAGGGTTGACCGAAGGTTCTGTTAAGTAGCTGGATCGTGATCGCTTGGAGGGGGTAAAATTAGTTGAAATTCTGGCGGGAGGTTTGGGTTTTCTTCAAGTGGCTTCCTAGTCGTTCTGACATCTCGTACAGCATCCAAGCCCTCCCAGAGTGGAGCGAACGCTTCGAGGTTCCCGACGTGGTTGGCTTCGCTGATTACGTCCTTGCGGCCGAAGACGTCGCAAAACGATACCGGTCCCAGGCGACCCCGCCAGACCCTGTCCACTTCTTCCCCTATCCCAAGGGGAACGGCGGCTTTAGAAGCCTGTGCATGCCTAGCGTGAAGGACCTCGTATTGATTCGCGCGGCTGCAGGCTACATGGCAATAGCGTGTGAGCGAGCCCTGTCGGAACTGCCCAACGTATATTCGGCGCGGTTGGCACGGGGGGTTCCCGACTGGAGGTTCCGCGGGGAGGGCTATCCGCGGTTCCGCAAGGATGCGGCTAAGCGCGCAAAGCGCTGGGGCTGCGAACTCATGGTTCGTACTGACGTTAGGGCGTATTACCCGTCGATTCCCGTAGGCCAGCTGGCCCGGGACTTGATGCGGATCGGTTGTCGCTACGGACCGACCAGCTTCTTTCTGGAACGTGTGCTGCATTGGCAGCATCACGATGGCCTCACCGGTATACCGGTTGGTCCTGAGGCCTGTGGTGTGCCCGGAACCGTATACCTCAAGCCAGTCGATGTTGCGATGTTGCGATCGACCGATGGGTACTTCCGGTACACCGACGACATCGTCTACTTCGTCGCAGATCGGACGGCCGGCGACCTGTTAGCGACACTTGACGAGAGCCTTGCAGAGCGTGGCCTCCGACGCGGAGTCGACAAGACTGAAGTGCACCATGACCAAGCGGCAGCCCTTGAGGCGATCGAGCGGCGGCTATTCGCCTCCCTCAGCAATGGCCTGAGCAATAGAAGCCCGGTCGTCATGCGAGCAGTGAAACGTGAGTTCATGCATGACGTCGTGGAGCAAATGGGCAATGCCAGGGACTTCCGTTGGTACATCAAGGTGTTTTCGAACCGCGGCGACCCATTCGCATTGCGGTGGCTCACTGAGGACTGGAAGCGGTTCAACATTGACCCTCGCGTGTCAGCCGACTACATGTCCAGGTGTGGACTAGCAGATTCCGAAATGGTCGGTCGTGCCGTAGAGAAGCTCGCGATGGCCGCCAGCGATGAGATGGCCGGCACTGACCTCCACATTCTCCGTGCATTCAGCCAGGCCAGCATGGGTAGTGACGAACGACGGGCATTCGAACGAATAGCTAGTGATCCAGCCCGTCGACCGCAAGTGCGGTGCTGGGCATGGTCTGCGGCATCCGCAGCCGCTGGTTTCGACGTTGAAGCTGCAGCCGAAGCTGCCGTAGAGGAGCGCGATCCTGCTGTTCGACGTGGAATTGTTCTTACGATGCGCGGTAGAAGCAGTCGCGCGCGAAAGTGGGCGCTGCGCGATATCGCTCGGAAGCATCCCGAAACGGCGCCGGCGTGCGCGTGGGCGCTGGCTGCCTAACTCAATGTTCGAGAGAATGCTCTGTGAGCTCTCGATCAAAATGTGAGATCGGGGTAACCGTCGCGCGTTTCGACCAGTTAACAACTGTGACGATGGCTTGGCGAGGGTTCGGTGTTCTAGGCACGCTCTTAGTCGGCTGTGCAGTTACTGCTTGCGGCGGCTACGTGTCCGCGCCGATAGCAACCGGACCCACAGCGACAGGGACCCCAGTAGCCACCGGGTCACCCGGTCTCGTTTGGTATCTGAAGGGCTCTGACACGTCTCTTCACCGTACGGACTGGTCGGGCCACCTCGGGCCTGCGTTCGCGATGCCGGCAGCGCCGTCAGACATGCCGCACTATCCCGGCAAGCCTGCACCTAAGCAGCTCTGGGCCACGGGGAGCGTCTCGCCTGACGGCAGCCGGTTTGTTCTGAGTGATGGCTCGGTTCGTAGTGCAGATGGTGCAATTGTTGGCCACCTCGATTCGAACGCCGGTCTCCTGCCCGTATGGGCCGATGACAATCGGCACTTCTGCCAAATGACGACTCCTGGCTACCACTCATTGGGCGGCGGGGTCCTGGTTGGACCGGCTGTTCTCACCTGGGGGGCGGTTGGATCGGCGCCGCGGGCGGTGGCAACGGTGGGCCAGTTCGGTACCAACGCAGACACCACGATCGAGGCATGCAGCGCTCGCAGCGGGTTCGCGGTTCTGGCGGAGAGAACCGCTTCGGCCCTGACGCAGGCAGCGAAAACCGGACTGGATCCTGTGACAAAGCTGGTTGTGGTCAACCTGTCCGACGGGGCAGTCCTCTATCAGCGCGAGTACGGGGTGACGAGTAATCCCGTCGGCGGCACATTGGTCACCGTTTCGTCCGACGGGCGTTACGTTGCGGAGGTCTACACAGTCGTGGGCCAAGGTCCGGCGGCGAGAGTGCAGGTTCGCGCGCTACCCCAGGGAACCGTGGAGGCGACGATGGGTCAGACAAACGTCCAGGGATTTTCGGGAGATGACAACGTCGCCTTTATCGGTGGCAGTAGCATGCCAGACATCGCTCAGCTTGTGAATTGGCGTACTGGTCAGGTAATACGCACTGAGCCTGGAGGGCCAGTTCTTGGTGCGAGTCAACCGGGCGGCACGGCGTTCTTAGTGCGAAAGCCCACCACAAGAAATGGTCTTCTCGTCAATGACCTCTGGCTCGTTCCGACGTCGGGCCCGAGCCGTCTCGTTGATACCGATGTGAGTGATATCTACGGCAGCATTTCCTGATGCAGCTTCGCTAGATTCTTGAGATTCGAGCGCTCTTGAGAGGCCGAGTTAAGAGACTTGCGCCCGACTCGGGGTCTCGCGTTAAGATCGAGCCGAATACGGTAGGCCTTAGCCTCCGGTTTGGGACTAAGACCTTGACAAGAGTTCGTCGGGTATCAAGCCCGGCGACGGTCTCTTCCTGCGACCAACTAAATTTAGCCGGGTCAACTCCAGCCAACCCAGCCGTCACAACCGCCATACGATGCCCATTTTGGCAGCGCGAATTCCTTCGACAAATCGGGGTTTGCGTTACCGGATGTCTAGGTTCTGGCCGGCAGGGCCACCAGCTTGTTCACTTGGTCGTGCTGCCCGAGGCCGGTGTGTTCTGTGAACCAAATGTTGCCGTCCGGTCCCGCCGTGATCCCCTCCGTAGACCCAACGCCATCGGTGGTCGTCGGGATGACGTACTCGGTGAAACTTCCCGAAGTCGTCACCCGGTCAATCGTCGCCCCGTCAGAGAACCAAAGGTTGCCGTCCGGTCCCGCCGTGATCAGGCCAAGAAAACCGTTGGGATTCGGGACGGTGTACTCGGTGAAAACGCCCGACGTGGTCACCTTGGCCACCTTGCCTCCCTGCCCACCCCCGTAAAGGCCCCTCTCGGTAATCCAGAGATTTCCGTCCGGCCCCGCCGCGATGCCGACGGGTCTGCCCGCAGTAGGGAGAGCGAACTCGGTAATCCGGCCCGAAGTGGTCACCCTGGCGAGCTTCCCCGCGGTGAACTCGATAAACCAGAGGTTGCCGTCGGGCCCCGTTGTGATCGCCCCCGGCGCGCTGTGTGCGGTGGGGATGGTGTACTCGGTGAAACTGCCTGACGTGGTCACCTTCACCACTTTGTTCGTTCCCTGATCAGTAAACCAGAGGTTACAGTCGGGTCCTGCCGTGATCCCGCCTGGAGAGGTGTCGACGGTCGGGATGGTGTATTCGGTGAAGGTGCCTGAGGTGGTCACCTTGGCCACCTTGCCCACAGTGGTCCGCGTGCCAGATGCCGGGCCGCCTCTCTGTATAAGGCCAGGCACGCCGAAACGCTCCGTAAACCAGATGTTGCCGTCAGGGCCCGCCGCGATCGCGCTCAAACTCGTAAAAGCAGTCGGGACGGCGTACTCAGTGAAGGTGCCAGAGGTGGTCACCTTGACGATGAAGTCGCCCGAGCCGTTGTGCGCACCACCACCGATAAACCAGAGGCTGCCGTCCGGGCCCGCTGTAATGTCGCCTACGTAGCCGAGGTTCGCCGGCACGGAGTACTCGGTGAAGCTGCCAAGGCGACCTGCGTTGCGAGCGATCGGGCTTGTATTGGGAGCGGTGGTGCATTTGTTGGTCGGGCTCTGCCGGCTCAAGACGGCGTGGCTGTAAAGAAGGCCTGCGACCACCGCCACGGCGAGGAAAGCTGCAACCAAACCGCCCGCCCATTGGAACGATGGGGTGCTAAACGGCAGAACGGGGTTTTTGTTCGCCGGCAGCGAGCTGAGCACGCGTGAACGCAAGCGGCTGTTGGGCGCGACGACTCCGGCCACCCACCTCACTGGGCGTCCTTTCGGCTGCTCGTCCCGAATCGCAGCCATCGAGGTCTGCAACAGTTCCGGCGCCGGCCGATACGTCTCATTTAGGGCTGCACGTAACTCTCTTTCGATCCAGCTTTCGCTCACGTCAGCACCTCCTCAGACCCTTGTAAGGGCCGCAGCCTGTCCAGAGCCCTGTAGTAGCGACTCCGGGCGCCAGCCTCGGTAACCCCCGCCGCGGCTGCGACCTCATTCCAGGGCAAGTCGAGATACAAGCGGAGGATGAGTACCCGGCGCTCGCGGTCGCTTAACTTCATCAGCGCGCCTCGTAGCGCTAGCCTTCGCATGGCGGTATCCTCCGGCAGTTCGGAGCTCGCGAGGTGCGGATGAGCTATCCGGATCAATTGCCACCAGTGCCCACGCATCTGTTCACGACACTGATTGGCAACGATCCCGAAGAACCAGGGTCTGACCGCGGTGCCTGGCCGCAAGCGGCTGAGCTTTCGCCAGGCCCGTAGAGAAGCCTCCTGTACGGCGTCCTTCGCAAGATCGGGATCCTGCAGCAGCGCCGAGGCGAGACGGTGGGCTGGATCAATGAGCGGAGCGAGAATGGCCTCGAACGCCACCGTGTCGCCACCTCTAGCCCGGATGACAAGCTGCTGCTCCGCAGTACTCTCCACAAGTTCACCCTATATACGGGTGCCGCAGCCAGAAGTGTTTCAGCCTACTCAGATGGAAGTACACCCGGGACCAGACTCGGGTTCCTCGAGGAACGCTCGAGTTATGTCACTCAGCCGTCGGATTCAGTTGCTGCGGCTGCCGGTCGCAATGCTTGGTCGCTGGTTTCCTCGCATGGAATGGCGGTGGAATACTAGTCGGCGGGTTTCAGGCAATACGATGATGAACTCGGTCCGCGTTGGGTCGATGGTTAAGCAGGTACGAGCGAGTAGCGTCTGGGGTCAATGGTGGCGCATTCGGCGGCGGAATCGTGAACGTGCCCGAACTTGCAGAGTCACACTGGACCAGCAACAACAATGCGAACAGGGCCATAAAGATCTGGAGAAACGGTGGCAGCGACCGTCGCTGCCGACGTCCTACCAACCACCGTTACCACCCGGGCGATCACCTTCTCGTATCCAAACGGCTGGTCAAGAACCGACTGGGACCAGCCGAGCAGCTTCGCTTATATGGTCGCCGCTGTAAGCAACCATGCGCTCAAGACACCCTGTACCCACTCGCTTATGTCGTGGAGTTGTGGCCAACCAGTCGATCAGGTGCAGGCCGGGACTCTTCTCGTCGAGTGGTGGCAAAACGCCTTTCCCGGGTGGACGTTTGCGGCGCAAACGGGCACAGCATTTACTGTCGGTGGATTTCCAGCCAAGATGCAAGATCCGGCAGACCTGACAACCGTCTGCCCGAACCTTTCGGCGGAGTCCGCAATGCAGGTCATCATCGACCGCCCGGAGGCAACCGGCAACTACTTCGCGTTCACTGCCTGTTTCAAAGGTCCGGCGGTCGCAGCCGAGAAGTCGGAAGCTTTGGACATCCTGGCGAGCGCTCAATTCAAGTGATCGGTCCCCGCGCAACTGGTGATCTGAGTTACGAGACTTGCAGTCGATTAGCGCAAGCGCAGTCGCACTAAGATCGGGCCGAATACGGTAGGCCTTAGCCTCCGGTTTGGGACCAGGACACCGCTCATTCCCTCGCTCCATGACGGCTGCCTCCTTCAACCGGCGAACACGCGGAATGACCTACGACTTGCGGCCGTGCCAAGATGTGGTTGAAGCTATGGCGTCACGTCGGCCCGTACTCGCGGCGATTCTGGCTAGCATCGTCGCCGCCGCCTTGGAAGTCCCCATCCTCGGGAACTTCGTCATGGGAGCTGTTGCCCCACGAATGATGCAATAATGCACCGAAATGGGCGCAACACCGATGGGTTGGCTCTGGGGCCGGTCTGAAGTTCGCCGTGAGATCCTCCTCCGGTTTTTCACCCAACCCGGTCTCGAAACTCACGCGTTGGAGCTCGCCAAGCAGCTGAATCGGCCACATCAAGCGGTGGGACGTGAGCTGAAGCGTCTAGTGGCAGCTGGGATGCTCTCGGAGCGGATGGTCGGCAGGGCACGCAGGGTTCGGCTTGCTGATCGGTCGCCGGTGGTCGACTCGGCGCGCGCGCTGTTCGATCAGACGCTGGGCGTTGAGGCTCGGCTCAGAAGTGCACTCGAAGGTATTTCCGGGGTGCGCGGAGCGTTGGTGTTTGGGTCTCGCGCACGCGGTGACGAGCGCTCGAATAGCGACATCGATTTGCTCGTTGTGGGGAAGCCCGACCCGAAGTTACTGGCGGCTGCCGTAAGCCGGGCCGAGCGCGAGGTGGGCCGCCAAGTGCACGTGGTGGTTCTCGAGCCGGCCGAGCTTCGCATGCCGGATAGCAAGGCTCCTACCTTCTTGAAGCAGATGCGCAAAGAACCGCGTCGCGCGGTCCTTGGCGACTTGAGCGAATTCAAGCTATGAAGCTGCCTCCTGACTTGGATCGCATGGTCACCGATGGCCGGCTGGTCAGGAGGCCGAGAGATCGCCAATGGTGTCGATTCATGTTGGAGCAGGCGAGGAGGGACTTGACTTGGGCGCGCCGCAAGGTCGAGGCGGGGGAGACCATTGGGGCGGCTTCCGACGGGTGGGCTGCAACGTCCAATGCACTTCAGGCTGCCCTGAATGTGGTCGACCTCGCGATCACATCGTCGCCTGGACATCTCGACGCACTCCTTGACGCTTACGAAGTGCTGGCCGGAGAGGGAATGGAGAAGGATGTCTACAGCCTGCGCAATCTCAAGGGTGCTCGCAACGAAGCCGTGTACCGGGGGCGTACCCCACGCGAGGCAGACGTCGCCGCGTGGCTCGCGGATGCGGAGCGTGCTGTCGAATATGGAGAGCGTATCGTCGGCCGCGTTACATGAGGGCGCAGGCACGGGCAGGTTAAGAGACTTGCGCCGATTTCGGGTTGTCGCGCTACGATCGGGTCGAATACGGTAGGCCTTAGCCCCCGGTTTGGGACCAGGAGACCGCGAGTTCGAATCTCGCCCGCCCGACCAACGCATTTTGAGACCTGAAAACGGCCGATTCTGATCAGAAGGGCTGCTGGGTGTGTTCCTCCCGAAAGACCGCGACCTCGTTTCGTGACGATCCGCCGCGGTGGGACCCTCACCGATTCGGATCACCAGCTCCTCGCCCTATGGGCGGCATCGTGCGCGGAGCACGTCCTCGACCGGTTCGAGTCGGCTCGGCCTGAGGACCCGCGACCGCGTCAGGCGATTGAGCAGGCCCGCGCCCGGGTGCGCGGCGAGATCACGATGTCCCAGGCTCGCGCGGCGGGCGGCCATGCAATGGGCGCGGCCAGAGATCTGAGTGGGGCAGCCCGCCACGCCGCGTACGCTACCGGCCAGGCGGCGGTCGTCGCACACGTCGCCGCGCACGAGCTCGGTGCGGCCGCCTATGCGATCAAGGGCGCACGTGCTGCCGCGCCGGAAGGAGAGGGCGAGAGCGCAGGGCGACTCGAGTGCCGGTGGCAGCGCGACCAGCTCCCGGAGGCGATTCGCGAGCTCGTACTCGACGACCAGCGGTTGCGGAACGACATCTGCTGGTCGGCGTTCGACTGCTGAGTGCGCGTTCGGGCGAGTCCTAAGGACTGTAATTCGGGCAATCCAACTGACCCTCATGCCCTTCATGATTTACGTTGGCGACCATGACTCGGCGAATTAGAACGGTGCTTGTGGTCCTTGCGAGCGTGACATTGGCGGCCTGTGGTACGAGCGCAGCCGAACCGAATACCGCCGCTGCCATACGGGCCGCCCTCGTCGCTTCTGGCTTCGCGGATACCGCGCAGACCTTTCCGCAGCAGCCGGGTCAAATGGCCTGCACCATTCAGGGTGGGGGTCCTTACCCCCGGGATTCGCGTGCCGGGCACCTGCGAAACGTCAGCGGTGTGGAACGGCAGCCTGTTCGTAGTGACCTTCACGGAGGTCTGGGCCGCAAGTGCGTTCCACGACGGCGATTTCGACCCTGGCACGGGGCAGCTGTCGCACTCATGGCAATACAAGGTCGGCGGCTCGGGCAACGTGACGTTGGTGGGCGACTGGGGGAGTTTCCCTCCCCAAGAAGTGATGTGAAGGCGAATGGAGGTCGGCCCTAAGTCTTAGGCGTGCCGCCGAAGTCGACATCCCTGGTCTCGACCGTCCCGGCCGCACGCCCCGGCGCAGTCTGGTACTTCCAGTACAGGTTCGTATGCGCGATGACCGCGGCCGGCGGAGGCGCTCCCCATTCCGACTTGTCTCCCGTCGTGTGGGCGTCGCTGACAAGAGTTGCGTCGTAGCCCCTGACCAGCGCGCCGTGGAGCGTCGACCGGATGCACGCGTCTGTTTCCGCGCCGACGATGACGAGTCGCCCGACTCCGAGGCCCGACAGCAGGGTCTCGAGGTTGGTGTCCTCGAAGGCGTCGCCGTAGTTCTTCTCGACGTGGGGCTCGGCGTCTCTGGGAGCCAACTCGGGGACGATCCGCCATTCGTCGCTCCCTTTTGCAAGCTGCTCGTCGGAGTGTTGGACCCAGACCACCGGGACCCGTTCCTTCCGCGCCTTCTCGACAAGGGTGCCGACGTTCGCGACGACCGCGTCGCGCTCGTGAGCCCCTCCGACGACGCCGTTCTGCACGTCCACGACGAGGAGCGCGGTTTTCGGCCGGTTCTCAAGTGTGGTCATGGTCTGACCTTACGCACGCTGGGCACCTGTGTCCACCCACGATAGATCCAGGCAGCGCCTAGCCCTAAGCGGTGGCTTGCCTCCTACGATGAATGAACGTGGTCACGATCGCTCGCTTCTCAAACATCGTTGGAGCGATTGTCTGGATAATTGGTTTGCCCCTCGTCGCACTTTCGACGGTGCCATTTTCGTCGGATGCGACGTATTTCGCGTTCGGGGCTGTAAGCGTGCTTGTTGGTTTTGCGACTACGCCTCTTGTGTTGGCTTACCCCGCGCTGTCACCGGCACCAGAACCGCTGGTAGGCCTGGTCAGGGTTATGGGGGTAGCGGTTTGCGTAGTCCTTGTCGTGACTGGGGGCCCTGTTGATGGCTGGCTCGACCGGACTTCTCGGCGACAAGGCGCCGAGCTGGGTCCCGGACGCACCGGTAGTTGGCGTGGTCGCATTTTTCATATGGATTCTCGTGGCCAGCTATTCCACGCGCCGCTCGACCATCCTGGGCCGGTCGGTATTTTGGCTCGGCATCCTAGCCGGCGGATCGGTTCTGGTCTCGACTTTCATTTCTGTCCTGGTGTCCTTTCTCAACCCTGGCTTCATAGCTACCGACGCGACCATACCCTTCGACCTGGTTTTGGTTCTCTTTACCTGGCTGTGCCTTCCGGCCTGGTTGATTGCCCTCACGGTGCGGATGCGGGCCGCGGGCCGGGATGGAAGAAATCCGGACACGACGCACGAAGTCGAGGTTGCTTCAGCCCGCTGAGCCGGTCGAGCCTCGCCTGAATAGCGATGTACCAATCCAAGCGCCACACAGGGCTAAGACCCGGAAGACGGCGGCCGAGCACAGATCGAAGCCGACTTCGTGGATGTACGTTTGCCGGCTAATTTGTACTTGAGGTCCCTCCTCGATCGAGTGGTAGTAACGACCGTTGTCGGTGGACCACTGGTAGTACTTGACGCAGTCGAGCGGCACCGGACCGTGGCAGAAGCTGGGCACGTCCCAGCTAACCCCCAGGAACAGCGCGATGGCGGCCAAAGCGCCAAATGTGGCTGTCAGGGCCCACGGTCGAACCATCTCCCTAAGCGGTGGTCGGGTCCTCGTGTCGATCCGGCGCAGTCTGGCCCACACGTACAGGGGTGGAAGAACGAGCCAGCCGGTGAGGGCGAACGGAACGGTGAGGATTGGAAGTAGAAGTAGGAAGTGGGTGACCTAGATCATCGCGATATAGGCAAAGAGAATCGCCATCAGCGTGAGCCGGATCCAGGTCGACTGGTCTATCCGGCCTCCCCGCAGCGTCGCTGTCGCCAATCAGGATGGGGGTGGCAACGGTGCCTGGGTCAGATCGAAGCAGTCCGCCATCCCGTCGGCCGCTGCGGTGCGTGCGTTCAGTGAGGTGAGGCCGAACGTCGTCTCACAGAACTTGACCAAGCTCACGTGGGAGTGCAGCCCCTTGGAGACGTAGCCTTTACGCGCGTACGGGCTCAGCACCAGGCAACCAACGCGCCCCCCGTATCGGAACTGGGTACCATCGGTCCACTTCTCGACCTCCGCGGGAGTCACGTGGTCCCACCAGCCTCCCCAGTCATCCCACGTGATGACGATCGCCACCTGCGGCCAAAGACCTGCGGCCACTACCGCGCTGACCTGGTCCACAGTCCACTGCATCCCATCGGTCACGTTGCCATTGCCGGCAGCCGTTTCAGCCGGGGTATCTGCCGGGTGCTCGCTGCGAACGCCATCGGAATAGAGCCACGAGACTGAAGGCAGCTTGCCGGCCGCGGCGTCCGTGGCGAACTGTTGCCAAGGCCGGTTCTTGCCCGCGGTGTACTTGATGAACTCGAAGGCGTAGCCGCCGTAGTTGCCCCATGTGAGGCCCGCGGCATCCAGCTGCGAGGGCAGGCTGGGTTGGTCGTACAACGGGGGCCCTGGCGCCTTCCGGTAATTGCGGCGGGGATTATCGATCAATGGCGAGTCGGCCATGATCAGCATCAGGTGGTTGGGTGTCGACGGTCCGGCCACGTCGGTGAAGTAGTTGTCGCAGAGGCTGAATTCGCTCGCGTATTTCCAGTAGTGCGGAATGTCGGCCTGCTCGAACTGCACGCGAGGCGCGGTGGTATCCCTGGTGAGCCACGCCGCGTGCCGGTGGTCGGGATCTTTCGGCGGTGGGTTCGGGCTTCGTGACATGGTGGCCCCGTTGCCACCCGGGAACCCACCGAAGTAATTGTCGTAGCCGTGATTCTCCTTGACGATGATCACGACATGCTTGATCGGGCTGGTTGAGGCCATCGTCAGATGCAACGCCCCGCGTGATTCGACCACTCCAGCTGGACGGCATACGCGCCAAGCCGCTTCGTTTTCCACGCACAGATGTCACCGATCTCGCCGTTGCTGTCGTCATACCAACCTTGGCCTGGAATCGGGTCCGTGATCGCTTCGCACAGCTCGTGCGAAGTCGTCGACGTGATGGCGTCGAGGGCGCCGAGCGCGCCCGTGCAGCCAGCGCAGTCCGGATAAGGCATGACTGCATAAAAGATCTGGCCGTTGATGTCGCTGTGGTAGCCGCAGAAGGTTGTGCACGAGCTGCTCCCGCCGAGGCTGACCGCCACCCCTGGCGGCGCGAAGAGGAAGTACAGCGAGCTCGGCGTGGGTTGCGGCACAGCGGAGTTCGTTGAGATTTCGTGCTGGATGAGCTGCTGGATTGCGCTGTCGTCGACCGAGGGTCCCAGCGTCCCGGCAATCGGGGTGGCGCCGAGATTGGCGCCGTGGCCAATTTTGCTTCCGGCCACCCCGTACTCTGCCAACTGATCCATTAGGGGACTGGTGACGACGTAATCGAAGAACCCGATGATCTGCGCCATGAGTCCCGCCTGGAGTTGCCCCTGCCAGCCGTCGCCCCAGAAGAACGTGAAGATCTGCACCGCGGTCAGCAGCGGTCCACCCCGGTAGGTGAGGCTGGGGGCGGGGATCGGCGCGGGCGCGATCGGGCCGAACTCTTCACGTAACGGCACAACCCGAATCGGATCGCGCGGACCGCGGTATGCGGCTGCCGAGGCGGGCGGGCGTATTGCCATTTCGACCTCCCGGCGCTCGGGTGACTCGATGCCCAACTTCCCAAGTAGGATGGGCACACCAAGCGCCTACCAACAGGGTAATAGGACTGAGCCTTTGCCGATCACCAAGCGCCGTCTGAAGCTGCAATCGGGCGAGGTCGCCTGTGAGATATCGGGCTCGGATGAAGGTCGGCTCGTCATCGGCATTCCCGGCCTGAGCGCAAACCTGCGCAGCTTCGACGTCATCTACGAAGCGCTCGATGGAGAGCGACATCGCAAGGTGGCGTTCGATCCCCGTGGCCGCGGCCACAGCAGCGAGACCGGCCCCGGGACTTACGGTTGGCCGTCCCACGCCAGTGACGTCATCGAGATCGCCGACCAGCTCGGAGCCGAGACTTTTGACGTCATCGGCTGGTCGATGGGGGCCTGGATCGCCATGGTGGTCGCCAAGATGGCGCCCGATCGTGTCCGCCGGATCGTGCTGGTGGACGCCGCGGGCCTTCCCGAGGAATCGATCAAGGTGCCCGTATACGCAGGCCTTGACCGGCTGGCGACAGTCTTTCCCTCCCGCGAAGCGTTCATGACGCTGGCCATGAACCTGCCGCACTACCAGCCGTGGCCCCCGTGGGAGCGCCTGTTCGACTACGAGCTGGTCGAGGTGGAGGGTGGCGTCTCGTTCAGGACCCAGAAGCCCGCGCCCTGGGAGGACGAGCAATATCGCCTCGGCCAGGACCCCTACAAGCTCTGGTCGGCGCTGACGATGCCCGCGCTCCTGGTGCGCGCGGCGCAGGAGGTTCCGCCCAACTTCGGCTTCCTGATCACCAAAGAGGAATACGCCCGTTTCCTGCGTGAGGTCCCGACTGCGGTGGGCGTCGAGATCGAGGCCAACCATTACACGGTGGGCATGGCGCCGGCGGCGGCGCAGGCGATAGCCGACTTCCTGGACCGGTAGCCCGCGCCCGCGCAGCAACCGGCAGCATGCCGTGAGGCGTCCTAAGATTCAGGCGCTGGTGGGAACCGATTGCACGTAGCCGATTTGGTATTTGGCGTCTGCCTCCTCGCAGGGGGCGCTCTCCTGCTGCTCACGCTGGTCCTCGATGACATCTTCAGCGGCTTATTTGGAGCCATCCATCTCGGTTTTGACGTTGCCGGTGTGTCCCCAGCCCCGATGCTGCTCGGCTTCCTCGCCATGTTCGGCATTGGCGGGCTATTTGGCCTCCATGGCCTTGGCGCAGGCGTCGGGGTGGCGACCCTCACAGGCATCGTGGCCGGAGCGCTTGGCTCCGGCGTCGTATTCGGCGCCTTCAAGGTCCTCAAGCAGGCCGAGTCGTCAGACACGTTCAGGCTCGAGGAGATGATCGGCTCGACCGGGCGAGTCTCGGTCGGGATTCCCGCCAACCGTTTCGGCACTGTGCTGATCAGCTTCGCGGGCGGCTCGCACAACCTGACCGCCACCGCAGATGCAGAGATTCCGCCGGGCCGCACGGTCAAGGTCGTGGGCGTGGCCGGCAGCAACATAATCGTCGCCCCCCTCCCGTTAGTGACCACCGAAGGAGCACGTCCGGATGCCTAGTTTTGTGACCTCGACACCATTCCTCGCCGTCACCGGCGTGATCATCCTCATCCTCCTCATCGCCTTCGTCGCCAGCCGCTACAAGGTGGCCAGCGCCAACGAGGCCCTCATCGTCGCCGGCTCGCGTGGCGCCAAGGTGCGCGACGAGAGGGGCCAGGTCATGTCGAGCCCAGGCGACCGGGGGGTCAAGGTCGTGGTCGGGGGCGGCACGTTCATCCGCCCGCTCCTCGACCGCGTGGGCAAGCTGAAGCTCACCGCCCGCCAGATCAACGTGCAGCTCGCCGATGCTGTGACGAGCCAGGGCATCAAAGTCCAGGTCCAGGGCGTGGCCACCTTCAAGATCGGGCGCGACGTGGAGTCTCTGCGCAACGCCGCCGAGCGATTCCTCGACGCCAAGCCCGAGCAGGTGGACTCGATCGTCAAGAACGTGCTCGAAGGATCGCTCCGGTCGATCGTCGGAACGCTGACGATCGAGGAGCTCATCCGCGACCGTCAGAAGCTGCTCCAGCAGGTGCAGGACGCAGCCAAGGGCGACCTCGCCACGAGCGGTCTTCAGATCGACGCCTTCACGATCCAGAGCTTCTCGGACGAATCGAACTACATCGAGCTGCTCGGTCAGCAGAGCGTGTCGACTGTGACTCGCGACGCCCGCATGGTCAAGGCGACCACCGACCAGGAAGCAGCGGTCCGAGAGGCGGAGTCGCAGCAGATCAAGATCAACGCCGGCCGAGACGTCGCGTTGCGGGAGGCTGAGACCAAGACGCAGGTCGCCGCCGCCCAGGCGCGCGCCGACCAAGCAGGACCCCTTGCACAAGCCGAAGCCCAGCAGGAGGTCGTGCGCAAGCAGACCGAGCTTGCCCAGCTGGAGGCCGACCGCAAAGAGAAAGAGCTGCTCTCCTCGACCGTCAAGCCGGCCGCCGCTCTGGCGCAGGCCGTCATCGCCAAGGCCGAAGGCGACAAGCGCGCGAAGATCGCATCCGCCGAAGCCGACGCGGAGACGACGCGACTCGAAGGCGGCGCCGAGGCCCAGATCGTGCTGACCAAGGGCGAGGCCGAGGCCAAAGCGCTCGCGATGCGCGCCGACGCTTACAAGCAGTTCAACGAGGCGGCCATCATCCAGACCGTGCTGGCAGCTTTGCCGGAAATCGTCCGCGCTGCGGCCGAGCCGATGGGCCACATCAATTCGCTGACGGTGATGAGCGCCGACGGCGCGTCCGATCTCGTGAAGAACGCGACCCGGGCCATGATCGAGTCGACCACGGCGATCAAGGGCCTGACCGGGCTCGACGTTCCCAGTCTTATCGGCGGCGCGATGGGGCGAGGTTTTGGCGAGCGTCTGCGCACTGGCGACGGCGCCGGCGGTAGCGAATCCGGCAGCGCCGCGGATCGGATCACCGAGATCGCGGGCGAGGGTCTCTCCACCATCAAGGCGGCCCGAGCCGAAGCTGCGGCCAGGGCCGTGGAAGCCGCGGAGGAGGCCAAGACCGCGGCCCACGAGGCAGAGGCCAAGGCAGCAGCCGGCATGCAGAAGGCGGAGGAGGAGGCGGCCAAGGCCCAGGCGGTCGCCGGTGCGCTCAAGACGGCCGGGGTGGCGAAGGCGACGGCAGCTGCCGATAAGGTGACGAGCTCGCCGGCGTGGGGGACCGTTTCCCAGGTGAAGACGGATGCGATGAAGGGCGTCGGCCCGAGCGCCGGCAACGTCGAGCAGTGGGCGCAGTGGATGGCCGCGCAGCTGGCGCAGGTGCCACAGATTCAGGTTTACGGGGCGCTGCGCCTGTCGGACCTGGCGGAGAAGGGACCGGCCCCGGCGCGTGCCGTCTGGCAGACCGCGCAGGCGGTGCTGGGGAAGGACTACAGCAACATGACCGTGAGCGACCTGCTCAACCGGTTCCGTCCCAAATAACGGGACGCTCGGTGGCGCGAGCTAGCTTCCAAAAGCGGGAAGCCCGCCTGACCGAGCTTGCCCTTAAAAGCGGGAAGCCCGCTTGCGCGAGCTTCCCAAGGCTGGGGTGGGGGCGTGGAGTCGAAATTGGGGGCCGGGTTACCGGCGGACGATATGGTAGCACAGAGGCCCGCCGTCCACAAGATATAGACAACTGGGGACAAATCCGTTGAAAACTCCGATCCCGATCGACATGGAACCGATGCTCTCAGCCCCCAGCGAAACCGGAATTCCCAAGGGGGAACGCTGGGAGTACGAGCCCAAATGGGACGGTTTTCGCACCCTGGTGTACCGCGACGGTGATGAGGTGGCCCTGATCAGCCGTGGTTCCCGGCCGATGACCCGCTACTTTCCCGAAGTGCTGCCGGCGTTTCGGTCGCTGGGCCCGAACCGGCTGGTCCTGGACGGGGAGCTCATCGTCGTTGGTAAAGGAGGGCTCGATTTCGGCGCCCTGCAGCAGCGCATCCATCCCGCCGACTCGCGAGTCCGCATGCTCAGCGCCGCCACCCCGGCATGGTTTGTTGCCTTCGACCTGCTGGCGGAGGGCGACGAGGACCTACGGGCGCTGCCCTTGGGGGAGCGGCGCAAACGCCTCGAGAAGCTGATGAAGGGCACGAAGTCACCGATCTTTCTCACCCCTTACACGCGAGACCCGAAGACCGCCGAGAAATGGTTCGAGCAGTTCGAGGGCGCGGGTCTCGACGGCGTGATCGCGAAGTCGTGGGATGGCGCCTACGTTCCGGGCAAGCGGAACTGGGTGAAGATCAAGCACCAGCGCACTGCCGACTGCGTCGTCATCGGCTGGCGCAAGTCAAATGACGGACAGTCGCTGGGGTCCCTTCTGCTCGGCCTGTACGACGGCAAACGCACGCTGCATTACGTCGGCCACACCTCCTCCTTCAGCGCCGCGGAAAGAAAGGAGCTGATCGCCAAGCTCAAGCCGCTGACGACCGAGACGCCCAAAGAATTGTCGGAGGCGGATGGCCGCATGCCCGGCGGGCAGAGTCGGTGGTCGCGCGGCAAGGAGGCCGAGTGGGTGACGGTCCGACCCGAGCTCGTGTGCGAGGTCGCTTACGACAAGCTGGAAGCCGGGCAGCGCTTCCGGCACGCAACCAGATTTCTGCGCTGGCGTACCGACAAGCCGCCGAAGAAATGCGGTTTCGACCAGATCGCGTCAGCCGTTGAGTTCGACGTGCGAGGGATTTTCGGCAGCAAGTAGCAAGGGTCGAGCCCCAGCCCCGCCGGGTCCGTAGTACTTCATCGCGGCGTGGCCGAGGCCGGTCACCGCCAGCCAATCAAAGCCGGCGCCTGCAGCAACACCGACTCCCAATGGCACGACGCGCGCTGCCACCTTCGCCACTCCGGTGCTGGCAAAACGAGCAAGGATGCGACTAAGAATCCGGCCGCCGCCGTGGGTCAGAAGAATCGCTGGCAGCCGGCGGACCGCGGCGAGTGCGACCCGCTCTCCGCCCGCAACCAGGACATCTTCTCGAAGCTTCACAGCGCCACTAGTGATGCCGACCACGACGAGAGCTTCGAGGACTCGGTCGTCGGAGCTGCCGAGCTCGTGACCGTAGATGATCGCGATGGCGAGCACCAGCTCGATCTCCTGCTCGAGCGCGTACAGCGCTTGGCTCGTGATGGTACCGACCGCCAGCATGGTGCCCAGCCCCGGCGCAATCGCGGCCGCGCCGCTGATGGCACCAGTCGTGGTCACCCGCCTGCGGGTGGAACGGATCAGCCGCCGCGCCAGTTGGTCATTTGTGAGGTGCGGATTGGCTTCCTGCAACAGCCGGACCCGGGAGCGAATCGCCGGCTCGCGGCTGCTCACGGCGCGAGAGAGGGTGTGGAGGACGATGCGCAGCTGTGGTGGCAGCTTGTCCAGGTCCATCTGAGAACAGGTTACCCGGCCAGGCCGTCTGCTTCGCAATTGCGAGCCATTCGCACCTTTGAGGAGGGTGATTTGAATACCTACTTGCGACCTTGTCGCGATAAGGGTTAACCTCGGCGTATGGCCTCCATGACAGCCCTCCTACGACAGTCATTCGACCGCGGCGAGCGCAGCCGCCTGGCGGCCTTCTTCGGCGGGGTCGGCCTGCTCCATGTCGCCGGATGGGGACTCCTGATCTTCTATGGCGCCGCCCACCCCACGATCCTGGCGCTGGGCGGCCTGGCGTACACGTTCGGGTTGCGCCACGCGTTCGACGCCGACCACATCGCAGCCATCGACAACACCACCCGCAAGCTTCTTCAGGACGGTCGCCAGCCGGTTGGAGTCGGATTCTTTTTCTCACTCGGCCACTCCTCGGTGGTCTTCTTGATTGCGGCTGCGTTGGGCCTTGCGGTCAAGTGGATCGTCGAAGGCGTCTCCGGCAATGGGGGAGAGCTGCGGATCGTCGGGAGCCTCGTCGCGGGCCTGGTCTCCGGCGGGTTCCTGGTGGTCATCGGGCTGATGAACCTCGTGATCCTACTGGACATCGTTCGGGTCTATCGCCGCATGAAAGGTGGGGAGTACGACAGCGAATCGCTCCAGCACGAGCTCACCGCCGGCGGGTTCATGACCAAGATCTTTGGGCGCCTGTTCCGGGTCATCAACCACAGCTGGCAGATGTATTTCGTGGGATTTCTATTCGGCCTCGGCTTCGACACCGCGTCGGAGATTGCCCTCCTTGCTGTTTCGGCCGGTGCCGCCGCCAGTGGCATCCCGTTTGGGGCCATCATCGCTCTGCCCCTCATCTTCGCGGCCGGCATGTCGCTCATGGACACCGCCGATGGGGCGTTTATGGCCAAGGCTTATTCATGGGCGTTCGCCAGCCCCGTCCGCAAGGTGTTCTACAACCTGACGATGACGAGCCTGTCGGTGTTCGTGGCGCTCTTCGTCGGACTCGTGGAGCTGCTTCAGGTGCTCATCCACTCGCTCAACCTGAAAGGTGGCTTATTCAGCGCCATCGCCGGCTTCGACCTTATCGGCAAAGCCGGCTATGTCATAGTCGCGGCCTTCGTGCTGGCGTGGGCGGCCGCATTCGTCATCTACAAGGCGCGCCGCATCGATGAGCGGTGGGCAGCGCTGGTGGAAGAGGTCGCCTAGCTCTCCAACGGAAGGCCCACCATCGTCACGGGGTTGGCGCGTCGTCCCGCAGCAGTCCTTTGGTCTTCAGCTCCTGCCACAGCGCCGGCGGGATGTCCACCTCGAACATGCGTAGGCTCTCATCGAGCTGATCGACCGATCGGCACCCGACGACAACGCAGCTCACCGAGGGATGGCCGAGCGGAAACTGCAGTGCCGCGGCTTTGAGTGGCACACCGTGACTGTCACAGACCGCACGAATCTTTCGCGCGCGCTCGAGGAGAGGCTGTGGCGCGGCCGCGTAGTTATATCGCGCGCCTGGCTTGGGATCCGCGAGGATCCCGCTGTTGTAGACGCCGGCCGCGATGATCGCGATGCCGCGCTCGACGCAGATCGGAAGCAGCTCGTCGAGGGCGACCTGGTCGAGGAGGGTATAGCGGCCGGCAAGCAGGAAGCAGTCGAAATTCCCTTCTCGCGCGAAGCGGGCGAGCATCTCGGCCTGGTTCATGCCGGCGCCGACTGCTTGAATGACTCTTTCCGACCGCAGATGGTCCAGCGCTTTGTAAGCGCCGCGAATCGCGTCGTCGTAATGGTCGTCCGGGTCATGGATGTGAAGGATGTCGATGCGTCCGACCTGCAGGCGCTCGAGGCTCTCATCGACGGAGCGCAAGACCCCGTCGTAGGTGAAATCGAATACCGGGTTGACGGGTGGTGTGCCCTGAAAATTTTGGCCGGGCTCTGGCGGGGCGTCAGCGCGGAGTAGGCGTCCGACCTTGCTGGCGAGCACGAACTCCTCTCGCGGCTTGTCATGGAGGGCCTTGCCGAGACGCATCTCCGCCAGGCCGAACCCGTACAGAGGCGCGGTGTCGAAATGCCGGATGCCGGCGTTCCACGCCCGAGAGATCACAGCCAGGGCCTGGTCCTCGGGCACGGCTTCGTAAAGGCCGGCAAGCGGCGCCGTGCCAAGGCCGAAACGGGTCACTTCGAGGGAAGTGCGTCCGAGCCGTGCGCGCTCGCCCGGATTCATCCGGCGATCTCTCCCGCGTCGAACATGGGCTTTAGCCTATATCGGACATGGCGACCAAGATCCTGCGGGCGACCGCACGAGATATCCGCTTTCCCACCTCCCGAACGCTCGACGGCTCTGACGCCATGAGCGCTGACCCAGACTATTCGGCCGCCTACGTTGTCCTCGAGACGGACCATCCCTCCGGCCTGGAGGGGCATGGGCTCACATTCACGACAGGGCGGGGCACCGAGCTCTGCGTCGCCGCGGCGAAGCTGCTGGCCGTTCAGGTCGTCGGCCGCACGATCGAAGAGATCGCAGCCGACATGTCGGGCTTCTGGCGCGGGTTGGTGGGAGACAGCCAGCTCCGGTGGCTCGGCCCCGAGAAGGGTGTCGTCCATCTCGCCACAGCGGCACTCGTCAATGCGGTTTGGGACCTCTACGCGAAGGTCGAGGGCAAGGCTCTCTGGAAGCTCCTGTCCGATATGTCTCCGGATGAGCTGGTGGCGTGCGTGGACCTCCGATACATCGACGACGTGCTGCCGCCCGACGAAGCGCTCGAGATCCTCCGCCTCAACGTTGCCACCCGATCGGCGCGCGAGGTGGAGATGCTTCGGGAAGGCTTCCCGGCGTACACGACCTCGGCGGGTTGGTTGGGCTACCCGGACGAGAAGATCCGGGCCCTCGCCGAGCAGGCGATGGCTGCGGGCTTCACGCAGCTGAAGATGAAGGTTGGCGGCGACCCGGAGTCGGACTTACGGCGGGCGCGAATATTGCGCGGGGCCATCGGCCCGGATCGGCAGCTGATGCTCGACGCGAACCAGGTCTGGGGAGTCGACGAAGCGATCAATGCGATGCGCAGCCTGGCTGAGGTGAATCCGTGGTGGATCGAGGAACCGACCAGTCCCGATGACATCCTCGGCCACCACCGCATCCGCGAGGCGGTAGCACCCATCGGTGTCGCGACCGGCGAGCATGTGCACAACCGCGTGATGTGGAAGCAATTTCTGCAAGCCGGAGCCATCGACTTCTGCCAGATCGACAGCTGCAGGTTGGGTGGCGTCAATGAGGTTATCGCCGTGTTGCTGCTGGCCGCCAAGTTTGGGGTGCCGGTATGCCCGCACGCGGGTGGGGTCGGCCTGTGCGAATACGTCCAGCACCTCGCGATCTTCGACTACATAGCTGTCGGCGGATCGCTTGACAACCGAACGTGCGAATACGTCGACCATCTCCACGAGCACTTCGTGCACCCGGTCGAGGTGACACGCGGGCGCTACATGGCGCCAACAGCACCCGGCTACAGCGCAGAGATGAAGCCGGAATCGCTCGCGGCGTACGAGTACCCGGCCGGCAAGGCCTGGACCGCTTAGCTGTTGATCTTGTCGCTGTCGTAGGTGATGCCGTCTGCCGGCGTCGCGGGCAACGCTTCGATAGCAGGGTCGTTGATGATGGCGTCGATCAACGCCTGCGGCCCGCCGACATACGTGTAGGGGAGGTCGATCTCGGACGCCACGCACCAGGCTCGGTCGTCGGGCCACCACAGGTTCGGTCCATCCTCCCAGCCCAGCGCATCGGCTAAAGGCGCATGGAAGAGGAGGTAGTCGCGACCCGGCAGCCGGACCCGCGGTCCGTCCGCGCGCGGCGGCTTGGGCGTCGACCAGCGAAGGGAAAGGCGCCAGAGCCAAATGCGTGTTCGCGCAGAGGGCGGCCGAGCGAAGAACTGGTGAGCCACGCCGCCAGGGTGAAGGTAACCGTATCCATCCCAAAGGCAAAACCAACACGAGAGCGGCGTGGTGGTGTATTTGGCGAGTAGCCCGACGAGAGCCTCGGCTTGGCGGTTCGATAGGACGCCGAGCTTCGGGGGGTCCGGATCCAAGTCGGGCGGCGCGATGGCGTGGAACTGCATCTGCGCGTGAACTGTCTTGCCGCTCGACGAGGCGACATCGGACCACCGGACATCAACCTCGGGGCGCCCGGCGATGCTGGCCGGGTGAAAGATGCGCGCATAAGCCGGGAAGACTGGCGGGGCAACAGAGCCGACGTCCTGCGCGAACGGGTGGAGACTGTCACGTATCCAGTCCGCGGCTTGAACCTGATCGCTCACCGCGAGCCTTGGCCAGTGCACGTGTCAACTGTGGCACCGCAGGGAATGCCTTGCGGCTTAGGTCTGGTCGGCGCCTTCCCGGAACAGTCCGTCGAGGTCCAGGCGCCGGTTGCCCATTGCCATGTGGCCCTCTTCGTCGCGCGGCCACTGGTCTTCGCTGCGATCCCAGGCCAGCTCGAGGCCGTTTTCGTCCGGGTCCCGCAGGTACAGGGCCTCGTGAGTGCCGTGGTCGTTGAACCCGTCCAGCGGCCAGTCAGCGGCCACGAGCCTCCGAAACGCGTCGCCCAGCGCGGCCCGGGTCGGGTAGCGGATGGCGACGTGATAGAGACCGGTGGTTCCGGGCGGTGGGGGCGTGCCGCCCTTCGACTCCCAGGTGTTGAAGCCGAGGTGGTGGTGATACCCGCCGGCGGAGAGGAAGAGGGCGTCGGGCCGCCTGAAGACGACGTCGAACCCGAGGATGTCGACGTAGAACTTGTAGATCCGATCGATGTCGGCGGTCTTGAGGTGGACGTGGCCGATGTCGACGCCGGGGTCGATCGGCTTGGCGCTGCGCTCCCTCGGCGTGACTCCCTGGATGGTCTGGTTCTTCATGCTCCTCTCCTCATACCGCCACTGGAGGTAGTCGAAACCAGAACCGGACAGGTCTTGGGTTTGTTCGGGTGTGCCGGCTTGGGCGAGCCTGTGGGGCGACCATGTATGCCCTTTTGGCTGTATCCATCGCCCGAAATACGACCATTTGGGCCCGCATGGCGGGCTTCCGGTGGTTCGATCGTTCGGGCATGCTGGTGCCGTGGACGAAGGGTCTCGAAAAGAGCTGAACTGGTCGCCGGCAGCGGTGCCGGCCCGAACCGCCATCGATGGGGATCTGGTCAGGCTGGAGGTTCTCGACCCCGAGCGCCACGCCGCCTCCCTGTTCACCGCCTCACACGTAGCCAGTGCCGACGGCCTCTGGGAGCACCTGCCCTACGGACCGTTTGCGGGCCAGGCCGAGTTCACGACATGGCTCGAGCAGCGCGCCGCGTCGGCCGATCCGCTCTTCTTCGCTGTGATCGACTGGAAGTCGATGCGCGCGCTGGGGATGGCCAGCTACTTGCGGATCGAGCCCGCGCACGGCGTGATCGAGATCGGCCACATATGGTTCGCGCCCGAGCTCCAGCGCACCCGCCAGGCGACCGAAGCGATCTTCCTCCTAGCCAGGAATGCCTTCGACGACCTCGGCTACCGCAGGCTCGAGTGGAAGTGCGATTCCCTCAACCTTCCATCGCGGCGGGCGGCCGAGCGCTTCGGGTTCACGTACGAGGGCATCTTCCGCCAGCACATGATCGTCAAGGGTCGCAATCGCGACACCGCATGGTTCTCGATGACCGACGGCGAGTGGCCGAGCAGACGGGCGGCCTTCGAGGCCTGGCTGGCGCTCGAGAACTTCGATTCAGCAGGACAGCAGCGGCACAGCCTCGCCGACCTCAGGGCCTCGATGAAGGCCGGGTCGTAGCCGAGCCCAAAAGAAAAGGGCCGGCGCGATGCCGGCCCTTGGGGGAGAAAAGTCTCGTCGTCTAGCTGCAGCCGGTCGTCGCTCCGCAGTTCAGGCACTTGTAGCACGAGCCTGAGCGCACCGTGATCGCGCCGCAGTCGGCGCAAGCCGGGGCGTCGGTGTTGACGAACGCGATTCGCTGGAAAGTGCCGCCGCCGTTGCCGTTGGTCACCGGCGATGCGATGACCTTCAGCTCGGTCGCCGTCTGCGTCTCTTTGCTTGATGCCGCCGACGTCGAAGGAGCGATGGGATCGACTGACGGCGCCGGCTCGCGCCGGATGATGCCGACCTCGTCCTGCGCGTCGAGCGGTAGGAAGTGGCTCGCCATCCACCGGAAGATGTAGTCCACGATCGACTTTGCGATCGGGATCTCCTTGTTCTTGGTGAACCCGGAGGGCTCGAATCGCATGTGGCTGAACTTGTCGACCATGAACTTCACCGGCACTCCGAACTGGAGCGCGTATGAGGTCTGGGTGGCGAAGGCGTCCATGAGGCCCGAGATCGTCGAGCCCTCCTTGGCCATGGTCACGAACAGCTCGCCNNTCGTCGGGCAGCTTGCGCCGCATGGCTCGGTACTCGACCTCGACCGGCGCTGCCTTCTCCTTGTCGCGTGAAGTGGAGAGCGGCTGTGAGCGCTTGCAGCCATCGCGGTAGATCGCGATGCACTTGAGGCCCAGCTTCCAGGACTCGAAGTAGGTCTGCTCGATGTCTTCCACTTTGGCGTCGGTGGGGAGGTTCACAGTCTTGGACATCGAACCAGAGATGAACGGCTGGATTCCAGCCATCATCCTCACGTGTCCCATCGGAGCGATCGAGCGCGTGCCATTGACGGGTTTGAAGGCGCAATCGAAGACCTTCAAGTGCTCCTCGGCCAGGTGTGGAGCGCCTTCGATCGTGTCGTTCTCGTCGATGAAGATGACGATCTCCTTCACCTGGTGCTCGTCGTAGCCCAGCTTGCGCAGCGCGGCGGGCACCGTGCCGTTCACGATCTTCAGGAGTCCGCCGCCAACGAGCTTCTTGTATTTGACCAGCGCGAGGTCGGGCTCGATGCCCGTGGTGTCGCAATCCATCATCAAACCGATAGTTCCAGTTGGGGCAAGGACTGTGGCCTGGGCGTTGCGGTAGCCGTGGGAACGGCCGAGCTTGACCGCCTCGTCCCAGGTGTCGCGTGCGGCATCGACGACGGCCGCTGACTCCGGAGAGGTGCTGAGCTGGTGCGCCGCCTGGCGGTGCTTCTCCATCACCCGCAGCATCGGCTCGCGGTTCTTGGCGTACTCGCTGAACGGTCCCTTGACCTGAGCCATGCGTGCCGACTGGGCGAAGGCTTCACCGGTCATGATCGCCGTGACCGCGCCGGCAAACCGGGCGCCTTCGGCGGAGTCGTAGGCCAGACCCATCGACATCAGCAGAGCGCCGAGGTTGGCGTAACCGAGGCCCAGCGGACGAAGCGCTTCGGAGTTCTTGCCGATTGCGGGAGTGGGGTAGGAGGCGTTGGAGACGAGGATCTCCTGACCCGTAAAGCAGATGTCGACGGCGCGCTTGAATCGATCGATGTTGAAGGTGCCGTCCTCCGACTGGAACTTCATCAGGTTGAGCGAAAGCAGGTTGCA
>PLYD01000088.1 GCA_003151665.1 Candidatus Dormiibacterota bacterium | reverse complement strand
TCTGCGTTCGCGACCGCGACGCGCGAGCGCGAGCTGCCGGCTCGCAGGCTGCCAGGCTGCGCGAGCTCCTGCAAGAGATGGGTGGTCGCCTGACAGGTGGCGGGCAGCGGCTGCCGAACTTCGCCACATGCTCGTTTGCAGACCGGCGGGGTGAGGACGTCCTCCTAGCTCTCGACATTGCAGGAGTTGCCGCATCGAGCGGCTCCGCGTGCGCATCTGGTTCGCTCGATCCATCACACGTCCTGCTCGCGATGGGCCTCGGGCTGGACGAAGCTCTGGGCAGCTTGCGGCTGACGACCGGCTATGCCACCACCGAGGACGAGATCGCGCGCGCGCAGGCGATCATCTCTACAGTGCTCACCCGTTCAGGCGTCAGTGCCTAGCGTCGAGGAGGAGCTGGCGCGCCGAATCTCCCTGGGGGAGGAGGTGCTGCTGGCAACCGTCATCAAGCTTGACGGGGCGCCGCCGTCTCAACCCGGCGCCAAGCTTCTGCTGTCAAGGACAGCGACGCTCGCCGGGACCCNNTGGGCTGCAGCGAGTTCGACGCCGCTGCCCTGGGCGATGCCGGTGGCATCGCCGAGGCCGGGGCTCCGGTCCTGCGCACCTACCGGCATGAGCTGGGCTCGATCGAGGCCTACATCGAGCCTCATGCTCCAGCCCCGACGTTGGTGGTCTTCGCCGCAACGCCAGTGGCAAGGTCCCTGTTGCGTATAGCGCCCGAGGTTGGTTTTCGAACCGTGCTGGTCGAAACTCGGCACGAGCGACTCTCAGGCGCCGACTGGCCCAAGGCCGTCGGCTCGCTCGACGACCTCCCCGCGTCGCTGGGTTCCGAGGTTTACGCGGTGCACACCGACCACGACGCACCCGATCTGGTGCAAGCCCTCGAGGCCCTTCTACTCCACGATCCTCGGTTCATCGGGCTCGTCGGCAGCCGCCGCCACACCGGCCATCACCTCGAAGCCCTGCGCGCGATGGGTGTGCCCGAGGATGTCATCTCGCGGATCCAGAGCCCCGTCGGCCTGGACATTGGCGCGAGGACTCCGGCCGAGATCGCAGTCTCGATACTTGGCGGCGTCGTGGCTGTACGAAGAGGCGGTCGCGGTGGGTGGAAGGCAGAGCGTTAACAGCGTCGGCAGTAGGCACGGAACCGCATAATCAGGCCTCGTGCCGATCGGGCCAGGAACAAAGTTAGGGCAGTACGAGGTCCTGGAGCTCATAGGCGAGGGCGCCATGGGCACTGTCTATCGCGCCTACCACGAGCAGCTCGCGCGCACGGGTGCCGTCAAGGTCATGCACGCGATATCGCCCGACAAGGACTCCATTTCGCGCTTCCGGCACGAGGCCCAGGCGATTGCGCGAATGCGCCACCCCAACATCCTCAACGTCTTCGATTTCGGCGAGTACGAGGGGACGCCGTACATGATCGTCGAGTTCGTCCCCGGGGGCAATCTGGCCGGGAGGATGACCCAGGGGCTATTGGATCGGGGCACGGCTTTGAGGTTCCTCCGCGGCATCGGCGCCGGTCTCGACTACGCGCACTCGCAGGGCATCGTCCACCGGGACGTGAAGCCCGCCAATGTGCTTCTGGAAAGGGACGAAACCCCGGTCCTCGCGGACTTCGGACTGGCCAAGATGCTGCAAGGCTCATCGGTGAAGTCGATGACTGGCGTCACCACAGGCACGCCGGCTTATATGGCGCCGGAGCAGGTGACCGGGCAGCAAGTTGGTCCTGCCGCGGATCGCTACTCGTTGGCGACGATCGCCTACGAGATGCTCACTGGAGCAATCCCTTTCGAGGGTCTGGGCGTCCTCGAGCTGCTGTACGCGCACGTCCACCAGGACCCTGTACTTCCCAGCTCTCTGAACTCAACTCTGAACCAGAGCGTGGATGCCGTCATCATGCGCGGGCTGGCCAAGGAGCCTCGATCGCGCTGGGCGACATGCGAGGCCTTTATCAACGCCCTTGCCACAGCAATGGGGGCCAAGATCCCCGCCTCTGTCGAGCGGACGATCGCAATCGCACCGCCTGCGGAGAGCAGCGTCGGCACGCCGCTGTTCGCGCCGCCCCCGCCAACGATTCCCAGCCCTGTTTGGCTTGGCGGAGGCGATGTCGCCACCCGAAGGGAGGCGCGAATGCGGCGTTTCGTGATCGCCGCGATCGCAATCCTCGCGCTCGCCGCCCTCATCGTCGGCATCGTCGGCTTTGTGCTTAGAGCCTCAGCCGCTCCGGCGCTGGGTCTGTCGTCCTCAACTGTTCATGCCGGCGACACACTAACGGTGACCGCCAGCCACCTGCCGGCGAGCCAGAACGGCGAGATTCAGCTACGCAGCGTGCTTCACACGTTTCCGTTCACCGCCGACGGCAGCGGCAACGCCAGTGTGCAGATAACGGTGCCAGTTGACGCCGGGATCGGCGATCACACGGTGAGCATCTGTTGGAGCGGCACGTGCCACGCCCAAACGACAATCGTCGTTACCGCGCCACTCGCCCTCCCGTCACCTAGCCCGACAGCGACGCCACTGGCGGCGCGCCCTTCCATCACGCTATCGACAGCCGTGGTCAAGATCGGCGGGCCCCTGACCATTTCAGGACACCACTTCGACCCCAGCAAGCCCGCGACAGTGGTGATCTATCAGGCCGCGGTGCCGCACACGCTCGTGAGCGCTCCCGTCAGCGTTGCCTCGGACGGCACCTTCGTGGTCAGGGTCAGGATGCCAGCGTCCTTGAAACCCGGCAAGGCCGAGATCATGGCCTGTATTTACAGCGGATCGACGGTTCAGCCGACGAGCAGCCAATGCGGGGCAAAGCCCTTGGTCCTACTGAGTTAGCCCGCGGCTAGAAGACCTCGGCCGCGACCAGGTCGGCCAGCGTTTCCCGGCGGCGCATGACCCTGGCCTCCCCATCTCGGACCATCAGAACTTTCGGGCGCGGCATGCCGTTGTAGTTGCTTGCCATTGCCAGGCAGTAAGCGCCCGCGGCAGGCACGCACAGAATGTCGCCTAACTTGAGCTCCGGCATCTCTATGTCGGTGATCAGAATGTCGGTCGACTCGCAGTACTTACCTGCGATCGTCACCTTGCCTGCAGGCGCTCGATCAGGCGCAGACGCCAGCACAGCCTCGTAGCGCGCGCCGTACAGCTTCGGGCGGATGTTGTCACCCATGCCCCCATCGACGGCCACGTAACAGCGCACGCCCGGGATGTCCTTGATCGAGCCCACGGTGTACAACGCAACGCCCGCTGGCCCGGCGATCGATCGGCCCGGCTCGA
>PLYD01000214.1 GCA_003151665.1 Candidatus Dormiibacterota bacterium | reverse complement strand
AGCGCCGCCTCGACGAGCCATCGCTGTGAAGGAAGGATTTCCCGGGGAGCGCGATGAGCAACACATGAAGAAGACGCGCGCGGAGAATCCACGCGTGACGTGTGGGACGTGCAGGATGTTTGACGNNCACCACGGCGGAATCCCCGCCGTGCTGTTTCTACAAACGGATGGCGGACGCTAGAGCGTAATTACGAGTTTCCCGCCGACCTGGCCGAGGAGCTTGAACGCTTCTCCCGCGTGGTCGAGCGGGAAGGTGCGGATCCTCGGAGCTTTCAACGTTCCAGCAGCCGACAGCTTGGCCAACGTTTCCAGCCGTTCGGTGTTCACCTGGGTCTGGATGTTGACTCCCTTGACGCCGTTCTTCGCCAGCTCGTCGGGGACCGCAGCCCCCTTCATTGAGACAACGGTTCCGCCCTTGTGCACCGCTCCGCTCAAGTGGGCGAGGCCAGTCGCATCACTGCCTGTGTCGATGATCGCGGCGACGCCGTCCCTGTGCTTGGATTTGAGCGCCTCCAAAACGTCGCCCGCCGTGCGATCTAGGACCTCGTCGGCGCCCAGGCCTTTCACTTAGTCGGCGTTCTCCTTGGTGGTCACGCCGATCACGTGTGCGCCTCGGCCCTTAGCGAGCTGGACGGCGTAGCTGCCGATTCCGCCCCCGGCTCCGACGACAACGACGACATCCTTGGGCTTGGGGCCGACAGCGTCGACGCACATTAATGCGGACACTCCCGCGAGGGGCAGGGCCGCAGCTTCCACATCGGTGATCGACTGCGGCCGCCTGGCGATGGTTCCGGCTGTCGCGGTTGTTCTGGCCGCATTGAGGACATGGGCCGGTCCCAGATCGCCGCATTGTTCGATTAACAGGAGTCCAGACGCCCCCTCCGGCCACGCTGATGCGTGGCCGACTCCCCAGCGAGTGGGGAGTCCGCTCGGCCCGGCTACTCGCCGGGCCTGTTAAGCCGCTTCGGCTGTGCCCTCCGCCCATTCTCGGCCGGTGACTGGGGCGTCATGGCGTGCGCCGAGTGGCCGCAGCACCACCAGCACCACTAGCAAGCCCACTGCGACGCACGCCGCGGCGATGCCAAAGGACAGCTGATAGCCGCCGGTCAGAGCGCTCGACAGCGGGTACCCCTGTGCAACCAGCGCGGTCGAGTGGCCAGACGAGATCGTCCCCAAGGCCGCGAGTCCAATCGCCGCAGAGATTTGCATCGACACGTTGGCTATCCCCGAAGCGAGGCCCGCGTCCTCTGGTGGGACCTCGGACATGGCGATCGTGACGAGTGGCATGAACGATGTGCCGGCGCCGATTCCGAAAAGCAGATATGCGCCGAACAGCTCCGGGAAGTAGCTCGCGTTCTGGCCGGTGTTGGCCATCAGCACGAGAGCCGCGACGATGGCGACCATCCCGGGGATGAGAGTCCGTCGAGGACCGAATCGGTGCATCAGTCTCGCGGTGATCCCCAAGGAGAGGACGCCGAGTGAAATACTCCACGGCAGGAACGCCAGTCCCGTACCGATGGCGCTATAACCGCGGACGTGCTGGAGGTACAGCGTGCCGAGGAAGAACGTCGCGAACATGCCTGTCGCAAGCATCGCCCGCGCCACGCTGGCGCCGACCAGGCTGCGAATTCGCAGTATGCGCAAGGGCATGATCGGATTCGTGATGCGGCCTTCTAGAACCAGGAACGATGCGAGCAGCGCCACAGCGGCTCCGCCGAATCCCAGAGTGTGAACGGATGCCCATCCATATTCGGCGGCAGTCACTATCGAGTAAACCCCGAGCACCATGGCCGCAGTGACGAGGACCGAGCCCACTATGTCGACACCCTGACGCAGCCCGATGCCTTCGGTCTCGTCGATGAGGACTGATCCCAACCAGAACGTCACCACGCCGACCGGGAGGTTGATGAAGAAGATCCAGTGCCAGTTCACCCACTGCGTGAGCAGACCGCCGGCCAAGAGGCCGATCGAGCCTCCACCCGCCACCACAAACGTGAAGACACTCATCGCCTGCGCGCGCTCCGCCGGCCCTGGAAAGCCGGTGACGATCAAGGCGAGGATGACGCCAGAGGAAAGCGCACCGCCCGCGCCTTGCAGGAAGCGCGCGGCTATCAGCGTGGCAGGGTCCTGCGCCAGTCCGCAAAGAACCGAGGCGGCAGTGAAGAGCACGACACCGCCAAGGAAAACCTTCTTGCGCCCGATCAGGTCGCCGGCACGGCCGGCCAGCAGCAAGAGGCTGCCGAAGGTGATCAGGTAGGCGTTGACGACCCAGGTCAGGTCGGCCTGGGTGAAGTGGAGGTCGCGCTGGATGGAAGCCAACGCGACGTTCACGATGGTCGAGTCGAGCACGATCATGAACTGCCCAAAGCAGATCACAACAAGGGCGAGCCACCGCCTGCGGTCGCTCGACGGCGACGGAAGTGTCAAGGTACTCAAGGTCATACTGCCTCCATGGACGAACCGATTATCAGGATGATCACTATAACAGGACGATACTGGCCCTTATTGCATGGATTATCTGGAAGGTGGGAATGATTCTCATCTGGTGCTAGGATCAGGTGAGAAAGAGATGGAAAACGGTTCCGGTTCGGGGCTGATAACGCTGCTGACGAGGGTCTCGAAGGCCCTGCACAAGCGCACGCCGGAGTCAGTGCTCGGGATGAAGTGGCGGCAGTCTCAAGCGCTGGGCGTCCTCCTCAAGCACAGCGGGGTCACCCAGCACGAGCTCGGCGACGCCATGCTCATGGACGACAACACCGTGGTGCTGCTGCTCAACGAGCTCGAGGCGGCCGGCTTCTCAGTGCGCCGGCGCGACCCGGGGGATCGGCGGCGCCACATCGTGGAGATCACGCCGGCCGGCCGGCGCGCAATCGAACGCGCCGAGAAAGCGCAAGAGGGGATCGAGGACGAGCTGCTTGGCGATCTCAGCCAAGAGGAGCGGGCGACCCTCACCGATCTCCTGAATCGCGTGATGGACGGTCTGCTAAAGGCGCCTGTCGAGCACTAGGTCCCGCTACGAGTCGGCCTTAATTCAGCCTCTCCAGGATCATGGCCATTCCCTGGCCGCCGCCTACGCACATCGTCTCCAAGCCGTAGGTCTTGTCTCTTTCCCTCAGGCCATTGAGCAGCGTGCACAGGATGCGGGCGCCGGTCATCCCGAACGGATGACCCAGTGCGATCGCGCCGCCGTGCGGGTTCAGCTTGTCGCTGAAGGGATCGACGCCGATTCCGCGCGCTGAAGGGATGACCTGCGCAGCGAAGGCTTCGTTGATCTCGACGATGTCGATGTCGGCGATAGTCATCTTCGCGCGCTTGAGCGCTTGCCTCGAGGCTTCGATTGGCCCAAGCCCCATGAACTCGGGCTCAAGCGCGGTGAGGCCGGTGGAGACAACACGCGCGAGCGGCTTGATGCCCAGCTCCTTGGCTCGTTTCTCAGACATCACCACCACTGCGGCCGCGCCGTCGTTCAGGGGGCACGCGTTGCCCGCGGTGACGGTGCCGTTCTCGCGGAAAGCCGGCTTGAGCGTGGCGAGCACTTCGACCGTCGTCCCCGGCCGCGGGCTGTCGTCCTTGGTGAACATCTCGCCATTGGGCAGTGGCACGGGGATGATCTCGCGGTCGAAGAAGCCGTTTTCGCGGGCCTTGACCGCGGCATCCTGGCTCTTCACCGCGTAGCGGTCCTGCTCCTCACGGCTGATCTTCTCGCGGCGGGCCACGTTCTCGGCGGTCTGGCCCATCGCGATGTATA
>PLYD01000020.1 GCA_003151665.1 Candidatus Dormiibacterota bacterium | reverse complement strand
TAGAGCTTGCGGTAGCCGCCGCCCTGGTGGCGCGTTGTGATGCGCCCCTGATTGTTGCGGCCGGCGTGCGACGGGATCGACTCGACGAGCGTCTTCTCGGGCTCGTCGGTGGTGATCTCGTCGAACCCCGAGATCGTCATGAAGCGACGTCCTGGGCTGGTCGGCTTGAACTTGCGAAGTGGCATCTGTTCTATACGCTCCCGAAGAGCCCTTCGATCTTCTGGCCGGGACCGAGAGTCACGATTGCCTTCTTCCAATCGGCGGTGTGGCCGATGGAGCCTACTCGGCGCATACTGCGGCGCTTCTTGCCTCGCATGCTCACGGTGTTTACATCCCTGACCTTGATGCCCTGCGTCTCGTACTGCTCCTCGAGCGCTTTCTTGATCTCGGTCTTGGAGGCCTGCGCGGAGACGCGGAACGTGTACCGGCCCTGCGTGTAGAGCTGGTAGGTGCGCTCGGTGATGACCGGGCCGATCACGATCTCTGAGGCGGCTCGCGTGGTCACTTCGCCCCCTCTTTCACTTCTTCGTGGTCGGCGTCGCTTGCGTGATTCGCGTGGGCCTTGGACCTGGATCGGGATTCGGGCCGCCCGAAGTTGTCCTCCAGCAGCTCAAGGCAATCCTTCTGCAGGAGAAGGTACGTGTGTGTGAAGAGGTCGCGGATGTTGAGGTTTCGCGCGAGGATGATCTTGGAGCCCTTCAGGTTCTCGAACGAGCGGCTGACCACGTAGCTGGGCGCCGGGAGAACGATCAAGGTCGTGTCGTCGAAGCCAATCGCCTCGATGAGCTCTGCAGCCTGCTTGGTGCGGGGCTCCTCGAAGCCAAAGCCGTCGATCACCCTGACTCGGCCCTCGATCGCCTTCTGCGAGAGGGCTGAGCGAAGCGCCAGGCGGCGCATCTGCTTCGGCATCTTCTGGCTGTAGTCCCTCGGATGAGGTCCGAAGACCACGCCGCCGCCCTTCATCGAAGGTTCGCGGATGGAGCCGTGCCGAGCCCGGCCGGTTCCTTTCTGGCGGTAGGGCTTGGCGCCTCCACCCGAAACCTCGCCACGCCTCTTGGTCGAGGCGGTGCCCTGGCGCGCGTTCGCCATCTGCCGCACGTACGCCTGGTGCATCACCGGCGCGTTCGGCTCCTCGGCGAAGATGTGCTCGGGCAGCTGGATCTGGCCTTGCGATGCGCCGGCCGAATCGAATAAGGGCACCTGGAGTGGATCCTCGTTCTCTTTGTCTGCGCGCTTGGTGGCGGCTGCCTTCGCGGCGGCCGGCTTGGTGGTGCGCTTTATCGCCACGGGCTTCTTGGCCGTGCTCTTGGTAGCAGTGGTTCGCGCCAACGGCTTTGCCGCGGCCTTGGTCACGGGCTTTTTCGCCGCCATCAGACCTTTCTTCCTGTCGGCTTGCCGGCGGGGCCCTTCACCTTCTGCGGCTTGGTCGACTGGCGAACGAGAACGAGCGCGCCTTTGCCGCCGGGGACGCCGCCTTCGACGAGGAGCAGGTTCCGCTCCGCGTCAACCCGCACGATCTTGTAGGCGCGCGCGGTAGTCCGCACGTTGCCCATCTGTCCCGCCATGCGCACGCCCTTGAACACACGCGCAGCGTCAGTGGCGCCGATGGAGCCCGGCTGCCTCACGTTCATAGAGCCGTGCGACTCGGGACCGCGGCTGAACTTGTGCCTCTTGATCAGACCCTGGAATCCCTTGCCTTTGGAGTGGGCCGTGACGTCCACTATCTCGCCCGCGGCGAAGATCTCGGCCCTTAGCTCCTGCCCCGTCTCGAGACCGTCGTATCCGCGAATCTCGACGACCTGCCTGTGAGGCTCGAAGCCTGCCTTCTTGAACTCGCCGAGCAGCGGCTTGTTGAACTTCTTCTCGGGCGCCGCCTCGAACGCGATCCGCACGGCCGAATAGCCGTCCTTCTCGGTGGTGCGCAGCCCGAGCACCTTGCAAGGGCCGGCTTCGAGGACGGTGACCGCAGAGGTCGTGCCATCGGGGTTGAAGAGCTGGGTCATGCCCAGCTTTCTTGCCAGGAGACCCTTCACGACTTGATCTCGATGCTGACGCCGGCCGGAAGGCTGAGTCGCATCAGAGCGTCGACCACGCGCGGATTGGGGTCGAGGATGTCGATAATGCGCTTGTGTGTGCGCATCTCGAATTGCTCACGCGAGTCCTTGTCGATGAACGGTGAGCGGATGACCGTTAGCTTGGAGATCTCGGTCGGAAGAGGGATGGGACCCGCTGTGCGCGCGTTCGTACGGCGTGCGGTGTCCACGATCTTGTCCGCAGCCTGATCCAGCACTCGATGGTCGTAGGCCTTGAGCCGGATCCGAATTTTTTGCGCCACTTGCTGAGCCCCTATCCCCTTCTACTTACTTGATGACTTCCGTGGCGACGCCGGCGCCCACGGTCTTGCCGCCTTCGCGAATGGCGAAGCGGAGTCCCTGCTCGATGGCGATCGGCTCACCGAGAGTGATCTCCATGACGACGTTGTCGCCCGGCATGCACATCTCGACGCCGTCGGGGAGCTTGACCTCGCCCGTGACGTCGGTCGTCCGCATGTAGAACTGCGGGCGGTAGCCGGTGAGGAATGGCGTGTGACGGCCACCCTCTTCCTTGGTGAGGACGTAAACCTGCGCCAGGAACTGGGTATGCGGCTTGATCGAGCCGGGCTTGCAGAGCACCTGTCCACGCACCACGTCTTCGCGCTTGACGCCACGCAGCAGCGCACCGACGTTGTCGCCGGCCTGGCACTCGTCCATGTCCTTGTGGAACATCTCGATGGCGGTCACGACCGTCTTTGTGCTGTTCGGGTGGATACCGACGATCTCGATTTCCTCGTTCCTCTTGAGCCGACCGCGCTCAACCCGGCCGGTGGTCACAGTGCCACGACCCTCGATGGTGAACACGTCTTCGATCGGCATCAGGAACGGCCGGTCGACAGGGCGCTCCGGCTCGGGGATGTAGGTGTCGACGGCGTCCATGAGGTCCATGATCTTCGGACTCCACTCGGGGTCACCCTCGAGGGCCTTGAGCGCGGAGATACGAACGATCGGGATGTCGTCACCGGGGTACTCGTACTTGGTGAGGAGCTCGCGCAGGTCGAGCTCGACCAGCTCGATGAACTCCTTGTCGTCGACCATGTCGCACTTGTTGAGAGCGACCACCAGGAAAGGAACACCGACCTGGCGGGCCAGGATGATGTGCTCCCGGGTCTGCGGCATGGCGCCGTCGTTGGCAGCCACGACCAGGATCGCACCGTCCATCTGGGCGGCGCCGGTGATCATGTTCTTGATGTAATCCTGGTGTCCCGGGCAGTCCACATGCGCGTAGTGGCGCTTCATGGTCTCGTACTCGACGTGAGTGATCGAGATTGTGATGCCACGAGCCTTCTCTTCAGGCGCCTTGTCGATCTGGTCGAATGCCTGGAACTCGGCCAAACCCTTTTCTGACAGAACCCTTGTGATGGCAGCCGTTAGCGTCGTCTTGCCATGGTCGATATGACCGATGGTCCCAACGTTTAGGTGAGGCTTGGTCCTCTCGAACTTCTTCTTCGCCACTGTTTCCTCCTAACTAACTTCGCGACGTGGTGCGGCGGCCGACAGCTTCGGCCAGGTTTCCGGGCATTTCTGCGTAGTGACTGAACTCCATCGAATAGGTCGCCCGCCCCGAGGTCATAGACCGAAGTTCGGTAGCGTAACCGAACATCTCGGCAAGGGGTACGCTCGCTTTGACGTTCTGCGATGTCCCGCGTCCCTCCATGCCGAGGATGTGACCGCGACGCGAGGAAAGATCGCCCATCACGTCGCCGAGGTGCTCCTCGGGCATGACAACGTCGACCTTCATGATCGGCTCGAGCAGGTAAGGCTGAGCCTTGTGCATCGCGTCCTTGACGGCCATCGAGCCGGCGATGTGGAACGACATTTCGCTCGAGTCGACGGCGTGGTAGGAGCCATCGACCAGCGTGACGATGATGTCAACCACCGGGTAGCCTCCGACCACGCCGGACTGGAGGGCCTCCCTGATTCCCTTCTCGACGGCGGGGATGTACTCGCGTGGGATGCGGCCCTGGGTGATCTTGTCTTCGAAGATGAACCCGGTCCCGGTCTCGCCGGGACGAACGTCCACCTCGGCGTGGCCGAACTGGCCCTTGCCACCCGACTGGCGGATGAACCGCCCAACGCCGTGCGCGGGCTTCTTGATCGCCTCCTTGTAGGCGACCTGTGGCTTGCCCTGGTTGGCGTCCACCTTGAACTCGCGCATGAGGCGGTCGATGATGATCTCGAGGTGCAGCTCGCCCATGCCGGCGATGATGGTCTGGCCCGTCTCGTCGTCGGTATGGACCTTGAAGGTCGGGTCCTCTTCCGTGAGGCGCTGCAGCCCGATGCCGAGCTTGTCCTGGTCGACCTTGGTCTTGGGCTCGATCGCCACCGAGATGACAGGCTCGGGGAAGGTGATCGATTCCAAAAGGATCGGATGGCTCTCATCGGACAGGGTGTCGCCGGTGGTCGTGTACTTGAGACCGACCGCAGCGGCGATGTCGCCGGTAAACACCTCGTCGACGTCCTCGCGGCGGATGGCGTGCATCCTCAGAATGCGACCGATCCGCTCCTTGCGTCCGTTGGAGGCGTTAAGCACGCCAGAGCCGGCCTTCAGACGGCCTGAGTAGACGCGGAAGAACGTGAGCTTGCCGACCCCCTGAGGGTCCATCTGGATCTTGAAGGCAAGTGCCGAGAACGGCTCGTTGTCGTCGTGCTCGCGCACCACCAGCGTGCCGGACTTGGGGTCGGTCCCCTCGACCGCCGGAACGTCCGCCGGCGACGGCAGGTAGTCGATAACCGCATCCAGGATCGGCTGCACGCCGCGGTTGCGCAGCGCGGCGCCGCACAGGACAGGCACGAGATGCCCGGCGACAGTGCCCTTGCGCAGGGCAGCCATGATCTGCTCCTCGGTGGGCTCCTTCTCGTCGAGGTACAGGTGCATGATCGCGTCGTCGAAGTCGGCGACCGCCTCGATGAGGTCGTGGCGGTGCTGCTTGATCAGCTCGCCCATTCCAGCGGGAATGTCAAGGGACTCCGTGTTGGTGGTCCCGAGGTCGTCGGTGTAGACGATCGCCTGCTTCGTGATCAGGTCGACGTACCCGATGAACTCGTCCTCGGCGCCGATCGGCAGCTGGATGGGCACAGCCCTGGCTCCCAGCCGGGTGCGGATGGAGTTCAACGAGCCGTAGAAGTCAGCTCCGATGCGGTCCATCTTGTTGATGAAGGCGATGCGGGGCACGCCGTAGCGGTCGGCCTGGCGCCA
>PLYD01000071.1:8289-32440 GCA_003151665.1 Candidatus Dormiibacterota bacterium | reverse complement strand
TAACTAGAACCAGACCGCGACCACGATGTGCGATGTGGAGCCGCATATCCTTTATCTGTGTACCGGACGCTGGAGTATCTTCGCGGGATCTCTGAAGACGACGTTCGCCGCCTGCGTTCGCGAGGGATCCAGCACACCAATCAGCTGCTACACCGCACCTCGCTCGGTATCGATCGCGAGCGGCTCTCCAAGAAAACCGGCATCACCCCTGAGCGCTTGCTCGAGTTCGCGCATCAGTGCACGCTGCTCGAGGTGTCAGGCATGGAACGCCAGCTGCCAGTCGTCCGCCGCTTCGGCATCGAATCGATGAAAGGGCTTCGCGCTCAGGACGCGGCTGAACTGCACGCCAAGCTCGCGGACGCCGTCGGCCTGGCCGGCGCCCCAAGCCTTTCGGATGTGCAGTACTGGATCAGCCAGGCGACAGCACTGGATATCGTCGAAGAGGTGGAAGAGGAGAAGCCGCCGCTACCGTCGATCAGCTAGCAGCGATCGCACCAGTGTCGCGGGGTTGGCCGGGTCTCCCCGGCCATGACTTTGTCTCCCCTCACATCCAATCGGGCAAGGAGACAGCCTTTCTAAGACAAAGGCCATCCCTACAACGGAGGGAGAGCAGGCACGCGCGAGGCGCCCGCCGATGAGGGGAACCACCGGGGGTTCCCTCTCATAACGCGGATCGAAGATCCGCGTTCGCTAGGTGAATGCGCTGCGCCGGCGCTTCAGATTTTCGTAGACGCCCTTCTGGATCGTTTCGCGTACCTCGTCGGCGAGGGCCATCACGAGGTTTCGGTCGTCGGCCGCGTCCGGGGGGTACGTCTCCACGTGGAGCGGCTCGTGGAACTGGATCCGCCATTTGCTCGGTAACGGCAGCAACCCGAGCGGGCCCAGCCACGGCCAGAACGGCGTCACCGGCACGTACGGCATGCCGAGTGCCCTGGCCACTGGCGCGAGGTCGGCGATCATGGGGTAGATCTCCTCCGACCCCACCACCGACACCGGGATGATCGGCGCGCCCGCCCGAATCGCCGTCGACACGAACCCACCACGTCCGAATCGCCGTAAGCGGTAGCGGTCCTTGAAAGGCTTACCGGTTCCCCTGACGCCTTCCGGAAAGACCAGCACCAGCTCATCTCGCTCGAGCAATCGGCGCGTGTCGTCGGGATGGCCCACTGTCTGCCCGGTTCGCCGAAGGAACCAGCTGAGGACGGGCATGCCCATGAAAAGGCTCGCCACCAGCGCCCTCACGTGGCGAGGGTGAGGGTGCTCGACGAACATCGCCGTCTTGATCATCGTGCCGTCCCATGGCAGCACGCCGGCATGGTTGGCCACGAGAAGGGCGCGACCTGTTGGCGGCACGTTCTCGATGCCAGTGGTCTCGACTCGCCAGTAGTCGCGGTACAGGACCTTGAAGACGGAGAGGAACGATTCTGTCCATTGCGGGTCAAACCCAAAGTCGTCCACCGAGTACGCGGTGCCACGCTGAGCAAGCTCGCGCTGCTGGTAGACAAATTGAACAAAACCCATCACGCGGTTGAGATCGATGATTTCGTGGCCGGTCGCTTCGCGTAAGCGTGTCGACAGCTCGACCAGACCCTGCATGGCATAGGCCGGCGCGTTGCGCTGCAGACGGCGAACCGCCTTGGGCACACGAAGACCCCGCGGGCCGGGCTTGACGATTTCCGCCTTGCGGCTGCGCTTCTTCAGCTGTTTCTTGGGCTCGGTCATCACACCGGCAGGCTCGGCCGTCACCGTCGGGTCACCAGCGAAGTCGAGCCCGGCTGATGCCCACGGAGCTCCTGCCGCCGGCGCCGCTGCAGGAAGACCTGGAGCTCATACTCCTGCGGCGGTGACGGCGCTTCGATGACCTCCGCCTCTTTGCCTCGCGCGAAACCGTCCATCACGGCACGGGTTGAGTAGGCCGGGCTCCAGCCGAACTCTGCCGCGAGCCGGGTGCAGTCGGCGACCGAGCCGAAAGCCAGGACGTCGGCGAGGTGGCCGGGTAGGAAGATCCCTGTCAGGGCGCGCAAACCGAGCCTCGCCATCCACCTGCCGTACGGAAAAAGAACCGGTGCAGCGCGGCCACCCATGATCGCTATCGCCTGGCTGACGAGCACCACGCCGCTGCCCGCGACGTTAAAGACGCCAGGGTGCTCGCCGATGACCGAGCGGACAATTGCCTCGGCCGCGTCCTCTCCGTGCAGCAGCTGAAGGCGGGGGTCGAAGCCGGCAAAGGTGGGCACGATCGGCAGTGACAGATATTTGGCGAGGGTCGTTTCCTCGGTCACTCGATAACCGAGTCGCAGCGTGGTGACATCGCAATGCGGGTTGCGCAACGCGAATTCACCGACAAGCTGCTCCATCTCGCGCAGGTCGCGCGTGACGTTTGAGCCTTCGCGTTCGGGTCCGACCATGTCCTCCGAGAAGAAGGAGGGATCGGTGGGGCTCGCGTCGTAGATGGCCTGGCTCGACTTCACCACCACGCGCTCCACCCGACTCGCAGGTCCCGTGCAACCGGTCAGCAAATTCATCGTGCCAATCACATTCGTCTCGTGGGAGGCGCGGTCTTCCTGGGCTGAGTCAACGGTCAGCGCCATGTGCACGACTGTGTCGATGCGCAGCTGCCTGATCAGCTTTGCGATCGCGGCGTGCCGCGTGTCGGCGTGGACGAAATCCATCTCCTCGAGCGCGCTGACAGGGTCTGCCACGTCGCAGCCGAAAAGAAAGGGCACCTGCGGAGCCAGTCGGCGCGCGACCTCAGCACCAAGAGGATTGGAGACACCCGTAATGAGAACGCGGTTAGGTCGGGAGGAAATCACCTCTCCCGATTATGGATATATCCCTCTAACCGTCGTCGCGTTGGCAACGCGCTGGACTGCGAGCGCGTAGGCGGCCAGGCGCATGTCGATCCGCTTGTTCACCGACGTGTGGAGAATCTCATAGAACGCGCGAGTGATCACGTGGTGCAGCTTGGTGTTGATCTCCTCCTCCTCCCAGAAGAAGGCCTGGAGGTCCTGGACCCACTCGAAGTAGGAGACGATCACGCCTCCGGCGTTGGCGATGATGTCGGGGATCACGAAGATGCCGGCCTCGTGCAGGATGGGATCCGCTTCAGGCGCGATCGCCGCATTTGCGCCTTCGGTGATCAGCCGCGCGCGAATCTTGCCTGCGTTGTCGGCGGTGATCTGGTCCTGCACCGCGGCTGGCACCAGCACTGTCACGGGCAGCTCCAGGAGCTCCTCATTGGTGATGTTTTCCGCCTTCTTGAAGCCGCTGATGCCTCCCCTCACCTGGCGGTGCTCCTCGAGCGCAGCGAGGTCCAGACCTTTCGTGTTGTAGACCCCGCCCTTCGAGTCACTGACCGCCACGACGCGCAGTCCTGCTTCGGATAAGAGCCTCGCTGCCGATCTGCCGACCTGGCCGTATCCCTGCACTGCCATCGTCGGGATCTCGTCTTCGACATGCAGGTACTTGAGCGCCTCAAGGGTCAGGTAGGTGGCGCCTCGGCCGGGGGCGTCGACCCGTCCCTCGGAGCCGCCGACGTCGACGGGTTTGCCGGTCACAGAAGCAGTGACCGAATGGCCCGAATGCATCGAGATCGTGTCCATGATCCAGGCCATGGTCTGCGGGTTGGTGCCCATGTCAGGCGCAGGAATGTCCTTCTCTGGGCCCAGCAGGATGGCGATCTCGGTTGCATATCGACGCGTGAGGTGTTCGAGCTCGTTTTGCGAGAGCTTTAGCGGGTCGCACGCAACAGCGCCCTTGGCGCCGCCGTACGGCAGGCCGACCGCCGCGCATTTCCAGGTCATCAACATCGCGAGCGCCTTGACCAGGTCGAGCGTGACCAGCGGGTGGTAGCGAATACCCCCCTTGGCCGGCCCCCGGCTGATGTTGTGCTGGACGCGCCAGCCGGTGAACACGTGGACCCCGCCGTTGTCCAGGCGAACGGGGAAATGCACGGTCAGCTCGCGCTTGACCTCGCGAAGGCCCCTGCGCGCATCGTCTGAGAGGCCGATGACCTCGGCCGCTGCGTCAAAACGCTGTTGGGCGGACTGGAAAGCTGTGACGCGTGTCTCGACCGCCATTTGCGGTCTCCGAGTTTACTCCGAGCATTCCGCCTCTAGCCCAGAATTGGCCGATGTCCAGGAGGCGGGTGGTCAGCATTTTCGTGGTGGCGGCTGTCGCCATGGCCACGGGCTTTCTCGTCGCCGGGCAGGCCAAAGTCCAGCTGCTGACGCCCTCCAACCAGGTTGCGCGGTACCAGGCCCTCGTGCGAAGCGTGCAGGAGCTGGAGGCGAGCAACGGCGACTCGCGCCAGAAGATCGCCGCGCTCCGCGCGCAGATCGATGCCCTCGAGGCCGCCGCAGCTCAGCGATCCGCGGCGACGCAAGCCTTACAAAGCAAGGTTGCCGACCTGCGGGCGCGCGCCGGGCTGACACCGCTCAGCGGCCCGGGAGTCGAAATCGACCTCGCCGACGGCGTCCCCGGGCCCGATTCAACCGGCGGAGCCGGCTACCAGGTCAACTTCAAAGACGTGCAGGACCTTGTCAACCTTCTATTTGCCCAAGGCGCCGAGGGGATCGCGGTGAACGGGCACCGAATCACGCCCTTGAGCTACTTCTCGGGTTCAGGTGGCGAGGTGATCGTCGACCAGGGGCCGCCCATCAGTGCGCCCATCAAATTGCAGGCGGTCGGCAACCGCACGCGCATGGAAACGGCCCTCGACGATCCTTCGGTGCTGCCCGACATCCGGGCCCGCGAGGTGCAGTTCCAGCTCCAGGTCAGCTTCAGAGGCGGTCCCGACTATTCGCTCCCGGCCTACGACTCCAGCCTGGAAACCAGCCATGTCAGCCCGCTTTAAAAGACAGCCTTCCAGCCGCGCAATCAGCGTATGGCTGATTGCGCTGCTGGTCGCCCTGGTGGCCACCATCCAGATCCGAAGCCAGGCTGAGGTCGAGCGCAGCTTTGCGGGCACCGACACCACATCGCTCGCATTCCTCATCGATAATCTCCACCGCGCCAACGACTCCCTCCAGGCTGAGACCGCCGCCCTGACGCAACAAGTGGCAACGCTTCAGTCCGGCGGCGACACTGCGGCGAGCCAGGTGCTCACGGATGAGGCCAGCCGACTCCGTGCGGCCGAAGGCCTGGTGCCTGTTCATGGACCCGGTGTGGTCCTGGTGGTGAACGCGACAGGCCTCGGGGCGCTCGACCTGCAGGACGCGCTGAACAACCTCGGTATCGGCGGTGCGGAAGCGATCGCCGTCAACGACAGGCGATTCGTGGTTGGCGTGCCGATCGAGCAGACGCAGGGTGGCGTCACAGTGGGCGGAGCTTTGGTGCCCGTGCCATGGACCATCTCCGTGATCGGCGACACCAATCGCCTGGCGCAAGCCGCCGACCTGATGACGCAATCTTTGCGGGCTGATCGCCGCGTGCGCGAGGCAACGTATCGGGTCGAGGCCGATGTCGTGATCCGAGCTGTCGTCAGCGGGCGCCCTTTCGTCTATGGGGTGGCGTCTTAAAGTACGAAAGAGGACTGAAGCCCTCTCTCGTGGGCTCTCACCTGGGGTTACTCCCGGCGACGCCAGAGCCGTTTTGAACAGGACGCCAGGTGACGGCCGGGGTTAACCCGGCCTACCGGCCCCGCTTTGCTCTTTTTGCTTTCGCAGAAGCTGGAGGGCCAGCGCTCCTTAATTGAGCGGACAAGCGGTCTAGGCGCTTATTGATCTTGTCGATATCCGTGTGGCTCGGGATGCGCAAGCGATGGAGCGCCTGCTCGATCGCCTCGTCCACCATGCCTTCGAGGTCGCCCCTTCGGCGCTCCATCTGGTTGACCAGGTCTGAAGGAACGTTCAGGGTCTTGCGGACATAGTCGAGCAGCGCCTGGCCTCGCTCCTGGAACACGCCACCGTCAACCATGCGCGCCGGCCCGCGCTTCTCTTCTGAAAGCACTATCTGCGACAGCGTGACCTGCGTCAGGTCTTGGCCGGTCTCGCGATCCACGACTTTGATCTCGTGCCCGTCGCGCACGAGCCCGGCGATCCCCTCAAGCGTGACGTAGCTGCTGGTTTGCGTGTCGTATAGCTTGCGATTCGCGTACTTCTTGATAATGTGTCGCTCGGGTGTAGCCGTCATGTTGGCGCCAATTCTAATGCGCTGCGTTATGGGCTCCGTGGATTCAAGGAGGTTCGTGAAATGGCCGCCAGGAAGCGCGCATCGACTCAGTCAAAGCTTCTCAACCGCGCAGTCAAGGCCGGCAGGTCTGCACTGCGTCAAGCAAAGAGGCGACTGCCCCCGGAGGTTCGCAAGCAGATCGAGCGGACTGTCAAGGAAGGCCAGAAAACCATCCACACCGCGATCAAGCAGGTGGAGACGCGACTCGACCGTACGGCTAGGCAAGCAGACCTACAGAAGGCGATGAAGCGCCTCGACGAGCTGACCAGGCAGGTGCGCAACATGGCGGCGGCCGCTGCCGCCGCGTCCGCGACAACGCGCACCCGGCCGGCGACGCGCAAGGCGACCACTCGCAAGGCGACCACGCCCAAGGCCTCGCCCCGCAAAGCATCTCCGCGAACTGCCCGTGGTACGGCCACCGCCAAAGCCTCGCCAGCCCGCAGGCGCGCGAGACCAACAACGCGACGGGCCGGGCCATCCTCCACGACGCCCGAAAGCACCGGCGGGCAGTCGAACGGCGACGCCTCCTAGAGCCCCCCGAACACCCTGACTCCGCCCACCAGCACAGCTCGTGGGCGGAGCAGGTCCCAGCTCGCGCTGGGTTCGTTGAGAGGGTCTCGGTCGTAGATCTGCAGGTCGGCGACCATCCCCGGATCCAGCGTCCCCTTGTGGTCCTCTTCGAAGCTGGCAAAAGCCCCTCCCACGGTATATGCGCGCAAGGCCGCGAGCATGCCGATACCGTTCACCTGGTCCTCGACCGCGGCGCGGATGCCAGGCCACGGGTTGGGGTCGGTGCTTACCGGGAGGTCGGAGCTGAAGGCGACGGGGACGCCGGCCTTCATGAGCGGTCCGTGGGCCGCCAGGTCCTTGCGATCTCGGGCCGGAAACAACAGCGCCGACGCCACGCGGCCGAAACGCGCCGCCGTCGGCTGCATCACTGCCACCATCCGCAGCTTGGCCAGCCTGGCTTGAAGATCGGCCGGACAGATCGTGCAGTGCTCAACGCGGTGCCTGAGACCGGTGGCGCCAGCCGCTTCCACGGCGTCGCACATGGCCTCGATCGCGCCATCTCCAATCGCATGGGCCGCGACCTGAAGACCCGCCCGGCTCGCGCGTTCGACTAAAGCGCGCAGCTCGTCGGGCGTCGTCCGCCACACCCCGCCTCCCGATCGCATGGCGACCCGCTCCGCGCCGCCATCCACGAAAACCTTGATTGGGCCGGCGCGCAGCATTGGGCCGCCAAAACCTTTGAGCACCCCGAGGCCAGAGGTGGCTTCCAACAGCTCCCACGACAGGAACTGGTTGATGCGGATCTTCAGCTGTCCACGGTCCGCGAGGCGTTGATAGGCCCGAAGGTCGTCGGCAAATCCACGGTTGACGGCGGCGCCCACCGACGTGACTCCGCGCGACAAGAGGAGCCGCTGAGCCAGCAGGATGCCCTCTTGGCGACGCTCGATCGGCGGTGGCGGCTGCACGTCCGCGACCAGCCGCATCGCGGCTTCGAGGAGGAGGCCATTCGGGAGCCCATTCCGGTCGCGGCCGATCCGGCCTCCCGGTGGATCCTGGCCTGGCCCCATAAGGCCCGCAGCTTCCAACGCCGCGGTGTTGGCCACACGTGCGTGGCCGCCGCGCTCATCGATGTAACAAGGGCGGTCACGAGTCGCCTGGTCCAGCTCGGTCCGATGCGGCGGCCTGAGCTCCGCCAGCTCGTCGACCCGATAGCCCAGCCCCAGCTGCCACTCGCCTTTTTTCAGGCTGCGCCCATGCTCGCGAAGTCGCTTCACCATCTCGTCGACGCTCCGCGTCCCGCCCAGGTCCGCGCCGAAACGCGTCAGCCCGTAATAAACGACATGCGCGTGTGCGTCATTGAAGCCGGGCAGCACCGCGCCACCGCGCATATCGATGACGCGGGTCTTAGGACCTTTCAGCCGCATCACCTCGGCCCCGCCCACGGCGGTTACCTGGCCGCTCGCGATCGCCAGGTGGCTGAAGGCTTGCAGACCAGAGCGACCGAGCGTACGAATGCTTCCGCTAGCCAGGATCAGGTCGGCGTTCACTCGAGAATAAGTGTCCTGCTTCGGACGCTTAGAGTAGCGCCGTGGGAGTCATCGACCTTCGATCCGACACCGTGACCCAACCCACGGCTGAGATGCGGCGCGCGATGGCCACGGCTCCGCTTGGCGACGACGTCATGGGTGACGACCCCACCGTGAACCGGCTTGAGGAGGCCGCCGCAGCACGCTTGGGCAAAGAGGCTTCGGTTTTTCTGCCCACCGGAACGATGGGCAACCTGATCGGGATTGCTGTCAATGCGCGGCAGGGCGAGGAGGTGATCGCGGACTCCGAGTCTCACGTCTTTCTATATGAGGGGGCCGGCGCTGCGGCCGTGACAGGAGTGCAGATCCAGCAGGTCCCGACGCCTGCCGGCGTCATGTCCCCGGAGCAGATCGAAGCAGCCATTCGGCCCCGGGATGACTTCCACTTCGCGCTGACTGCAGCTCTCTTTCTGGAGAACACGCACAACCGGCACGGCGGCATCGTCTGGCCCCTCGACGCGCTGCAGGCAGCCGCCGACGCCGCCCACGACCAGGGCATTCGGGTGCACCTCGACGGAGCGCGCATCTTCAACGCTGCGGTCGCGCTCGGCATCAATGTCGCCGATATCGCTGCGCCCGCGGACACCGTCACCTTCTGCATCTCAAAAGGGCTGGGCTGCCCAGCGGGCAGCCTCTTTTGCGGCACCCGGGAATCAGTTGAGCAGGCAAGGCGCTGGCGCAAGCGTCTCGGCGGTGGCATGCGTCAGACGGGGGTGCTGGCCGCAGCCGGCTTGGTCGCGTTGGACACCATGGTCGACCGCCTGGCCGAGGACCATGCCAACGCTCGGACCCTTGCCGAGGGCTTGGCAGAGCTGCCGGGCATCACCTGCGATCTCAGCCGGGTCCAGACCAACCTCGTCTATTTCGACCTCACGAGGATCAGCGGCGCGCAATTCCAGGAAGCGTGCCGGCAGCGCGGCCTTCTGGGTGAGGCGACGGGCCCGCGGCGAATTCGATTCGTCACCCATGACGGCATCGCTGCAGCCGACGTTCAGTCGGCGCTTGAGATCTGCCACGAGGTGATGTCTGCCTGAGCTGAAGCTGTCCGATGACGGCCTCTACTACTGGGACGGGGCGCGCTGGGTCAGCACCCTGTCGAACGACGGCCGGTCGCGGTGGAACGGATTCGCGTGGGTGCCGGTGGGCGCGCCGGCGCCGCCAGGATTCTATGCACAGCCGAACACTGGCCCGCGGGTGCCCACAGGGTGGACGAAGCCTCTGCAGTATTCGGTGGTCGCGTATTACGTCGCTTCCGCGATCTGGGCGGTCGCCGGACCTTTCCTGCTGGCCAGCCCACTCTCCGACTACATGAACCAGGCGATCCAACAGAACGCGGCGCTCAACCCGAATGTGCCGCCACCTTCGGCCGACGTGCTGGCAACTATCAACAACATCATCACTGTGGCCCTGGGGATCGGTGCGGCGATCGGCGTTGCGATCGGGGCGGTGGCCATCATCGGAGCGTTGAGGCGGTGGACCTGGGTGTTCTATGCGGTGCTCGTCCTGCTTGGGCTGACGGCGGTCTCCTTTCCGTTCAGCCTGATCAGCGCCTTCACCACCTCGTCCCTGAGCCCGTTGAAGCTGCCTATCGCCTTCACGGCCGTGTCGATTGCTTTCGGGATTCCTGGGGTCGCGCTCTTTATCTGGATGGCGGTGGCCGCGTTCCGCCGCGGGCCATGGGGGATGGCGCGGGGTGCGGCCTAGCTGAGCAGCGAGGCGAGCAGCTTGGGGTCGATGTTTCCGCCACTGACCACGGCCACTGTGATCGGTCCCGGCTCGAGCTGCTCGAGCGCCGCGTAGGCAAGCGCCCCAGCGCCTTCCGCCACCACCTTTGCCGCGGCCGCCAGCTCCGGAATCGCCGTGCGCAGTCGCGGCTCGGGAACTGTCAGCCACCGATCGACGCACTCCTTCAAGAGCTCGAACATGCGCGCGTCGAAAGGCGCAGTGGTTCCATCAGCGATGGTGTCGGGCTGGATCGAGACGCGGCCGCCGGCTTCGAGGCAGCGGGTCCACAGAGGGTAGCCGTCGGATTGCACCCCTATCACCTCGATGTCCGGCCGGGCACCTTTCAGGGCCGAGGCAATGCCGCCGATCAAGCCCCCGCCACCCACGGGCACGACGACGCGGTCAAGGTCCGGCAGATCCTCCAGAAGCTCGAGCCCCAGTCCACCGTGGCCGGCCATCACCTCGGAGTCGGCGAACGGATGGATGAAGGATTCAGGTTCCGACTTCCATCCCTCGGTCGCCAGCCATTCCAGCATCGTGTCGCGGGGCATGAGGATCGGGACTGCACCCCATCGCTTCACGCCTTCGACCTTGGGGGCCGGCGCCGTGTCATACATCACCACGCGGCAGCGGACGCCCAATTGCTTCGCGACATAGGCGCAGGCCTGGGCGGCGTTTCCCGCGCTGACCGTGATCAAGCCACGGCGAAGCCGGTCCGGGGGCAGGTTCAGGGCGGCGGCGAAAAAGCCTCGCACCTTGAAGCTGCCAGTCGGTTGGAGACATTCGAGCTTGAGCACCGCGCCCTCGACCGGCACCATCGGCGTTCGAATGACGTGCGGCCTCGCACGTCCGGCCGCAGCCCGAATCCTCTCAAGGTCGATCACCGCTGATAATCGTAGGCATGCCGATCTATGAGTACAGGTGTGACGAGTGCGGCAAGAAGTCTTCGGCGCTGCTTCCGAGCTTTTCGTCGCCCGACCCAATTTGCCCTCACTGCGGCAAGCCGGCGCTTCGCCGCTTGGTCTCGACCTTCGCCACAGTTTCGTCAGGCGACGATGGCGGTGGCGACTTCGGGGGCGACGGGGATGACTTCGGCGGGGGTGATGACATGGGTGGAGACGACGACGGTTTTGGTGGGGGCGACTCGGGCGGCGGCTACGGGGACGACGACTTTTAGGCGCTAGCCAACACCTGATTCGCCGCTTTGATCAGCTCTGGCCCGTGCGCGTCGTCGCGCGCGAAGATGCGGAACAGCGCCATCCGCACCGGCAGGCGCTTGAACAGGTCGAGGACCCGGCTCTGCTGGTAGCGGTCCTCCAGGGGCTCATATATAAGGATGTCTGCGGTCTCGGTCATCGGGTTAAAAGCGCGTGACTCCTGGGCGGCGACGTCAACCTCGAACTCGATGCCGCGCAAGCGCTGCGGCAACCTCTCTCGTATGTGAGCCGCGAACTCCACGCGCGTCACGCTGAGCGCTCCGCTGGGGATCTCTCGCGCGTCGGTGAGGCCCTGGTAGATGAGCTTCCACTTGAGCTTGCGGGCGACGACTTCCGCCCAGGCCCGCCCGAGCTCCCGCCGCTGGGCGTCTCCCTCGCCGGCCGCCCAGCGATCCACCTCGGACAGCAGCGACCATTCGGTCAGCCCCTGGTAGCGGTCCATCCGTTCCAGCGGATTGCCGCCCAGCACAAGCTCCAGGGTCGGACGGAAAACCTCTCGGAGCTGCAGGTCGATGCGGCGAACGGTCCGGTGGAAATAGACCTGGGAATAAAGGTAGAGGCGGGCATTCAGAAACATGTACAGCGCTTCGGCCGCATGGGCGTGAAGCGCCAGGCCTCGCTCGGAGATAAAGGAGTAGTGGATGATCCGCTGCACGTCGACCGGCCCGACGGCAACCCCGCATATATAAGAGTCGCGAGGGACGTAATCCATGTTGTCGGCCGAGTAGGCGCCGACCATGGCGGGCTTCAAAGCCGCCAGCCACTGTGGAGCGTTGAAACCCTCCAGCTCGGCCGACGATATGAGATAGGCGACCCAGCTGGGATCGATCCGCTCGCCCGGTTCGAAGTCGGCGCCGGGCGAAGCGCCAAGAGCGCTGACGAGCGGAGCCAATGGACCGATTACCAGCGAGCGGCCGATCACCTCGTGATCGATTCCCCACGTGTCGAGGTAGTTTTCGTCGAAGAAGTGACCGAACGGACCATGCCCCACGTCATGGAGCAGCCCTGCGATACGCATGGTCTCCTCGACCAACCCAACCGAAGGCGTGTCCTTGCAGCTCGCGCTGAGAGTCGGGTGCAGGTGGTGCGCCCACTCGCCGGCCAGGTGCATCGCGCCAAGCGCGTGCTGGAAGCGCGAGTGCTCCGCGGTCGCAAAGACCCACCATGCGCTCTGCAGTTGGTGAATGCGGCGAAGTCGCTGCAGCCAGGCTCCGTCCAGGAGGTCTTGCTCCGCAGCGTCACCAGGCACCCCGCCCGGGCCCCCCTTCGTGATGCGAAGGTATCGATAGATGGGGTCGCTTGAGAGATTGACTCGAGAGTATTCGAGCGGGGCGCCGGTCACTGTCCGATTATCGCGGGCTGGCCAACGGGCCATTAACCCTTGACGACTCGACTCGCGGAAGGGATCGAGCTCTTCAATCGGGGTCGGTACTGGGAAGCGCACGAGGCCTGGGAGCGCGATTGGATGCCAGACCGCAAAGGCCCAGACTCGGGCTTCTACAAGGGATTGATCCAGGTCGCCGCCGGCTGCCTTCATTACACGCGGCGAAACCGGCGAGGCGCTATCAACAAATGGAGGAGCGGGGCGAACTACCTTCGGCCTTACCTGCCGTCGTATAGGGGAGTTCAGTTGAAGCAGTTGGTCGAGGCGGTGGACGGCTACCTAGGCGCGATCGAGGGCACGCGCTGGCCAGACCTCGCGATGCCGCGGATCGATCACGAGTAAGGCGGGAAGCGGCGGCCGGCGGCCGATTCGATCAGGCCTCCGTGGCCAAGCCGCAACAGGTCACCGGCGTCCGCGCGGCCGTATGCGAAGACGAATGGGAGCAGGAGATCGAGAGAGCTCGATCGGCCGAAGCCCGCGCATGACGCGACGCCAACGACAGCCGCATCGTCGAGCCTCCCCAACCACAGCATGCTGCCGGGGTGCATCGGTGCGCCAAGCTGGAGGAGCTGCCCGCCCGCGTTGGTGAGCTCGGCATACGCAGGGTCCAAAGGATCGATGGCGGAGGCCCCCGCAAACAGCACGAGCTGGGCACCCAACGCCGTCGCTTCGCTATAAGCGGAGGCCACCGCTTCGCCGGTACGGGCAACCTCGCGGACGCCGATCACCTCAGCCCCATACCAGCCGAGCTTGGCTGTGACCGCGGCACGAAACAGATCGCGCGCCTTGGGCTTGAGGCGCTCGGTGGCGACGACGAAGGTGCGCAGCGGCATGAAGGGCAGCAGCTCGATGACCGGGCCTTTCTCGCGGCAGATCTGTTCGACCGCGGCGAGCAGGTTGCCCGGGACGGCGACCGGGGTGACCTTGCACCCGGCGACCTCTTCGCCCTCGGCCACGGCCTGGCCGTCCATCAGCGTGAACACCGAGATGTAGCCCAGCGCGTTGATGGCGTCGACGAGGTCCGCGCGCACGCGCACCAACCCGCGACGCGTGGCGATGAGGCGCGTCTGGCTCTGCACAGGCGGCTGCGACTCGAGGCCGGGGCTCGACAGCGCGGCCGCCAGCCGCTGAGCGGCAACGTCTTCGTGCACGTCACCAGCCTCGAGCTCGACCACGTGGACATCGCCCGCCGACCGGACCCGCGCCAGGTGCTCGACGGTCAGCACGGTCCCCTTACGAAGGTCCGGCCCAAGGTCATGGACCAGCACCCGGCCGACCACGTCCTCTGCCCTCGCGTCGGCGCCAAGTCGGCGAGCCTTCATTACTGGCAGCATAGATTCGGGTTGCAAGCTCCTGCGCCGGTCCGGCTTTACAACACGTTCACGCGGACCAAGGAAACGCTGGTCCCGGCAACGCCGGGCATCGTGCGGATGTACTCGTGCGGACCGACGGTGTATCGCTACGTCCACGTCGGCAACCTGCGGACGTTCATGCTGCCCGACCTTTTATCCAGGACGCTCGAATACCTCGGCTACGAAACCGAGCGGGTGATGAACATCACCGACGTCGGCCACCTCACCGACGACACCTTCGACCGCGGCGAGGACAAGATGTTGGTGTCCGCGCGCCTCGAGAAGAAGTCGCCCGAGGAAATTGCGGCGTTCTACACCGAGGCTTTCATGCAGGATGCGGCGAGCGTCAACATCCGGCCGGCGGCTCACTACCCGCGCGCAAGCGACTACGTCCCCCAGATGATCGAGCTCGTCACCAAACTGATCGAAAAGGGACACGCGTACGAGGTCGACGGGACCATCTATTACGACATCGCGAGCTTCACCGCCTACGGCAAGCTCTCGCGCAACACCACCGACAAGCTTCTCGCCGGCGCGCGTGGTGAGGTCGATCCGCGAAAGCGCCACCCCGGTGACTTCACGCTCTGGAAAGCAGCCGGGGAGCATCGACTCCAGGTCTGGCCCAGCCCCTGGGGCCCTGGCTTTCCCGGGTGGCATATCGAATGCTCAGCCATGTCGATGTCGCTTCTCGGCGACCGATTTGACATCCACACAGGCGGAGCCGACAACGTCTTCCCGCACCATGAGGCGGAGATCGCGCAATCGGAGGGAGTCACCGGCCACCGCGTGGTGAGCCTGTGGCTTCACGCAGGACTGCTGATGCTGGCCGGTTCTCGAATGGCCAAGTCTGCCGGCAACTTCTTTCGAATCCGAGAGCTCGAAAACCAGGGGTTCGACCCGCTGGCCTTTCGCTACCTCGCGCTGCAGGCCAAGTACCGCACCAAGCTCAACTTCAGCGAAGACGGCCTCGCGGGCGCCGATCGAGCGCTGCGAAACCTTAGAGAGCGCCTTCAGGAATGGTCCGCCGAGAGCAGCGGAACCGCCGGTGGCTCGGAAGAAGCCGCGGCCTTCGAGGCGCGATTCCGGTCCGCGATCGCAGACGACCTTGACCTGCCTGCAGCGATGGCCCTCGTCTCTGTGCTCACCCGCTCCGCGATCGCTCCCCCAGACAAAGCCGCGCTGCTGCGCCGGTGGGATCGCGTGCTGGGTCTCGACCTCGACCGATCTGTGCCGGGCCTCGAGCTGCCGGCAGGGGCGGCGGATTTGCTGGAAGCCCGCGAACGGGCGCGAGACGCCAAGGATTTTGCGCGAGCGGACCACCTACGCGACGAGCTCGCCGCCGCCGGCGTCATTGTCACCGACACCCCCGAAGGGCAACGGTGGAAAGTCCAGGTCCGGAAGCAAGGGGATCGGACCTCGCGGCCCGGCCCCGCCCCTACCCCTTAGTCTCCGGCGTTATTCGACGTGACCACTGTTGCGTGGTCTGGTTTGTGGCTGGTCTGCCCGTGGCCGTTACCGTTGCCTTTGCCCTTGCCTTTGCCATTGCTTGCGCCGGTGGCTTTGGCATGACCATTGGCATTGCCGTTGCCATGGTTCAGGCGCGCACCGCTGGCGCGACCGGACATCACCTGTCCGTGCTGGCTCGCGAAAGCGCTGACACATTGCCCAATTCCGTGCTCGCCGGTCTGAAGCGCGGCCTTGCAGGCAACCACCTGCTGCCGCACCTGCTGGCCCCAGTTGGCGGGGTCGGCACTACCGGTAATCGCGGCCTCGGTGACCACCGCCGCCGCAACCATCGCCATCGCTGCCACTGCAAATCCGGTTGCAGCCTTGACGACAATCGCCGCTCCGCCGCCGTTCAATAGTCTTTTCACGTTTCCTCCTCGACCCAGCGCATCCCCTGCCTGTCTGTGCGCTCCGGTCAACACAAAGAGACAGCCGGGTCCCCCCAACTACCCATTTTTGGGCAAACCAGAGTCCGCTTGACTACGAACGCATGTTCGGCTAAGGTCCCTAGAGTCCATGCCCACGTTTCCCGCTTTCGTCGCAGCCAACTTCCAGGGGGACGTGACCCTCGACCACGTGATCCCAGCGTCCGACGCGAGATTCTCGCCCCTGCCGGACGACCTCCGGCCCGAGCTCGCCCGTGCGCTTGCGGCGCGTGGCGTCGAACGCCTCTACTCCCACCAAGCGGACGCCTACAACGCCGTCCGCCGGGGCCGGCACCTGGTGGTGGTGACGCCGACGGCGAGTGGAAAAACCCTCTGTTACAACCTGCCGGTTCTTCAGCGTCTCCTGGAGTCGCCGGACAGGCGAGCCCTTTACATGTTCCCGACCAAGGCGCTGGCGCAAGACCAGCTGGCGGAGCTCAGCGCGCTCAAGCATGGCCTGCCGATCGATCTGCGCGTCGACACGTACGACGGGGATACGTCACCCGGGCGCCGCACGGCCATACGCGAGGGCGGACATGTCGTCATGACCAATCCCGACATGCTGCACGCGGGTCTGCTCCCGCATCACACCCGCTGGCGAAGACTTTTTTCGAGTCTCGACTTCGTCGTGATCGACGAGCTGCACATGTACCGCGGTCTCTTCGGCAGCCAGGTCGCCAATGTCATCCGGCGCCTCAAACGAATCTGTGCTTTTTACGGATCGAACCCGACCTTTATCTGCACGTCCGCGACGATCGCCAATCCGCTGCAGCTCGCCCAGAAATTGCTGGAGGAGGAGAACATCGAGCTGGTGGAGCGCAATGGCGCGTCACGCGGCGAGCGCCGGCTCATCTTCTATAACCCGCCACTGCTCAATCGCGAGATGGGCGTGCGTCGCAGCTCGATGCTGGAGGCGCGTCGCATCGCGGCGCCATGGATCCGCGGCGGAGTGCAGACGATCGTTTTCTGCCGCAGCCGCCTGCAGGTCGAGGTGATGCTCAGCTATCTCCGACAGGACCTCGCGCCGCGCCTCGACGCTGCGCAGCGCGTGCGCGGCTATCGCGGGGGATACCTGCCATTGCATCGCAGGGAGATCGAGGCCGGCCTTCGCAGCGGCGAGATCACCAGCGTGGTCAGCACCAACGCGCTCGAGCTGGGGATCGACATCGGCAGCCTGCAGACGGCGATCCTGGTCGGCTACCCGGGCACCATCGCATCCACGTGGCAGCAGTTGGGCCGAGCCGGGCGGCGATCCGGCTCTGTGGGTGTCTTCGTGGCGTCGAGCTCGCCGCTCGACCAGTTCATCGTTCGACACCCTGAATACTTCCTCAGCTCCGATCTGGAGGAAGGCCTCATCGACCCTGACAACCTGCTGCTCCTCGCGGGCCACCTCCAGGCCGGCCTGTTCGAGCTGCCTTTCGAGGACCAGGAGCGCCTCGGACGCGCCGACGTCCACGAGCTGCTCGAGCTGTTCGAAGAGGATGGTTCCGCTTCGCGCTCGGGAGGCCGCTGGTTCTGGAGCCGGCAGGCTTTCCCGGCGGACGAGATCCACCTCCGGCGCATCGCAGCGGACAACGTGGTGATCATCGACACGTCGCCGCCACGGCCCAAGGTCATCGGCGAGATGGATCAATTCACCGCGCCTGTCCTGCTGCACGAGGAGGCGGTCTACCTCCACGAAGGTGCGCAGTACCACGTCGAGCGCCTCGACTGGGAGGAAAAGAAGGCTTACGTCCACCCGGTCGAGGTCGATTACTACACTGACGCGCTTGCGGCGGTCACCGTGCAGGTGCTCGACACGTTTGCCGGTCCCGAGGGCCAGGGCCTGTCACGAAGTCATGGCGAGCTGAAGATCACCGCACTCGCGAGCATGTTCAAGAAGATTCGCTTCCACACGCACGAGAACATCGGGTCGGGTCCCATCCACCTGCCGGAGCAGACGCTCCACACCACCGGTTACTGGATCACCGTCGACCAAGACCTGTGGCGCACGCTGGGTCGCGAGACCCTCGAAGCAGGATTGCAAGGGATGGCGCACACCTTGCGTCACGTCGCGAGCCTGCGATTGATGTGCGATCCTCGCGACCTTGGCGCGGTCGCGGAGGTGCGCTCCGTGACCACCCGCCTGCCGACGGTGACCGTCTACGAGATGTATCCGGGGGGCGTCGGTTACTCGGCCCGCATGTTCGAGCTGCACCGAGAGCTCCTCGAGCAAGGCGCGGCGCTCGTGCATGACTGTCCCTGCCTCGCCGGTTGTCCGTCCTGCATCGGACCGCTGCACCTCGTGGAAGGAGCCAAGGAGGCATGTCTCAAGCTGCTCTCCGCGAGCGCCTTACCCGTCTAGGCGCACCGCCGCGGCCGCGACCCAAGGTCGAGCGCGCCTGGCCGCGCGGTTTCGAATCGGTGGCCACACCGTACGGCGACGCTCTTCTGCGACAGGACGTGATCCCGCTGCCGGCGCTCGACCCAGACCCCGGCTCAGTTGCATACATCGACACCGAGACGACAGGCTTATCCGGCGGGGCGGGAACCTATGTTTTCGCTGCCGCTGTCGCACGGCCCATCGACTGTGGACTGCGAGTCGCGCAGGTGTTTCTCCCACAGCCAGGCATGGAAGCCGCGTTCCTGCATGCGCTGCAGGCCGAGATCGAGCCGGCCCCGGCAGTGGCCACATTCAATGGCAGCTCGTTCGATCTGCCTGTGCTGCGGACGCGGTGGGTGATGGCTCGCATGCCCGGGGAGCTGGCCTGCCCGCCGCACGTCGACCTGCTCACCCTGGTCAGGGCCCTGTACCGCCATCGACTCGAGAGCTGCAACCTGCGCTCGGTCGAGGAGCGGCTGCTCGGGTACGAGCGCGACGACCCCATCGACAGCGCGCTGGTGCCTGACGCTTACTTCGAGTATCTCCGTCATGACATCAGCCCAGTGCTCGAGGCGGCGCTCGAGCACAACCGCCTCGACGTCATCAGCCTCGTTCACCTACACTCCCGTCTTCTTGCCCGCCTCCGAGGCGGGGATGCAGGCATGGACGCCGCTGATTGGCTGGCGCTCGGGCGCCATCGATTTCGACGAGGTGCGCGGGCGGACGGTTGGCGGGCGCTGCGAAACGCGACTGCCTTCGCCAAGGGTGAGGCGTCGGCAACGGCCGGGCTCTTGCTCAGCCGCCGCCTGGTGCGCCGCGGTTCTATCGGGGCCGCGGACAGGTTGCTGGATTGGTTGGAGTCGCGCGTGACGGAGGACATGCGGGTTTCGATTGCACGCGCTCGTCTCCTCGAGTGGCGAAAGCGCGACCCATTCGCAGCCTTGAGCGTGGTCGAGGGAGCGCGCCGGCGAATGCCGGATGAGGCGGAGATGCTCGAATCGCGACTGGTGAGGTTGCGCCGAAAGGTCCAGAAGCGCTCGACCGCCAGCCTGCCTTTTGCCTGAGTTATGCGCGCCCGCGGATACGGACCTTCCTAGATGACAGCCGCCACGCGTGGCGGTTCGACAACCACCTCCGCGGTGGCGGGGAGAGCGAGGTCCGCAATGAACAGCTCCAAGCTGCCGTCCCGAATGCTCTGCCCGAGCGCCTCGACCACAGCCGGGTCGAACTCGGTGCCCGCAAGCTCGGTCACGCGGTCGAGCGCCCTCAAGGCCACCAGACGCTCGCAGCCGCGACCGGCCGTCAGGGCCTCGTATGTCTCGGCGACCGCAAGGATCCGGGCTCCAAGCGGAATCTTCTCCCCGACCAGGGCATCGGGCTTGCCAGTGCCGTCCCATCGCTCATGGTGGCCACGGACATATGTCAGGACCTCAGGCGAAAACTTCGCGCGGCGCAGGATCTTTTCGCCAGTTTCGGTGTGGCCCGGAGTCTCGAAACCCTGGCCTGCGGTCAGCGTCATGTGGCCGACATCGTGGAGAAAGGCAGCGGTTCGCAGGTCCTCGAGGCGAATCACCGGCAAGGTCGAACGCCGGCCGACCGCGTCCGCGATTATCGCCACGCGGCTCGAGTGGCCTCGAGTCAATGGGCTGCGGTGATCGACGGCGTGTGCCACAGCAACGACGACCTGCGGGCCGGCCTCAGCCAGCATCGCGAACAGGCTGACGTCGTCGAGCTCCAGTTCCGTGACCAGCTGCGGAAAGGTGCATGCGCGGTCTTTCCCCTCCCGCTTGGCCAGGTAGAGAGCCTGGTCGGCGGCCGCGACGAGCTCAGCCGCCGTCAGCCCGTCGTCAGGGTACGTGGCGCCTCCGACGCTGAAGGTCAGGTGACTGCCTGGCGTGGTGGCGATCGACGCCTCATGAACAGCTTCCACGATTCGCTGTGCCAGCTTGTGCGCGCCGATCGCACCGGTGTCGGGGGCCATCACCACCAGCTCGTCCCCGCCGTAACGCGCAACGATGTCCTGGGCACGCGCCATGGAGCGGACGATCCTGGCGCCGAGCTGCAGCACCAGGTCACCCTGCTGGTGGCCGACCTGGTCATTCACCGATTTGAAGTGATCGAAGTCCACGAGCACGACCGAGAAGGTTGCGGCACGCCTGTCGGGATGGGCGAAGGCTGCCGCCAATCGCCGCCGGAACTCTCGCGCGTTGGCGAGCCCGGTCAGCCCGTCAGTGGTCGCCTCCTGGGTGCTCCGGTGGTACCGAAGCGCGTTGGCGAGCGGAACCGCCGAGCTGCCTGAGAGGGCGGCGACCGAGAAGAGGTCCTGGTTCGTGAAGCTTCCAGTTTCGCGGACCAGGCTCAGCAGGGCGGTCACCCCCTCGCCGGATGCGATCGGGATGACCAGCGCCCTCCGGTCGGCTCCATAGGAGGCTTCGCCGGTTCGGGCCGCCTGGGCGAGCTTCTCCTCGTCGAGGAATTCAGGCACCGCCCCCGGCTCCCCATCCGGCGCGCTTGCGCCCACCTCGAAGCCCTCGTGCGAGGCGAGAATCAGGCTCCCTCGATCGGCCATCGTCATCTGAACCGCGTGGTCGACGATGAGCTTGAACACGTCCTTGATATCGGTGTCGCTGACCATCGTCACGCTCAGCTCACGCAGGGAGTCCGCCTGGGCCGCGCGCTCGACCGCCTGCCGCCGCTCCCGCTCCAGCTCCCGGGTCATGTAGCCGGTCGCCAGGGCAACGACGAGGAACAGAAAGACCTTGCCGATGGTGGCATTCGGGTCGGTCGTGAAGTTCGCCGGCGTGAACGAGCCGCCGACAAATAGATAGATGAAAGAGATGACAAATGCGGAGACCACACAGGCCGCGGCGCCGAATCGGACGGCGTTGGTGATGACGGCCAGGAACAAAGCGAGAAAGAAAGGGCTCGAAAACCCGTCAGATAGGTAGACCAAACCAGTGGCAAAGAAAATATCCAGCGACATTGTGCTCAAGCTGAACTGCTTTCCAGGCTGGTACCCGCGCGCCAAAAGCACGTTCACGGCGACGTTCATCACGGCCCAGGCGGCCAGCAGGACATCGACGGTCCCACGCGCCTCATTGCTGGTCACCGTGGTGACGTTGTTCAACACCGCCAGGACGATCAGGAAGAGCCACCGGAAGCTGACCGCGACCCTCTCGCCGACGCGGCGTCGGTCGGCGTCGAACTTGGCATCCATGGCGCGCGCGCGCACGTCCTGCCAGCGGCGAGAGTCTGTGCGGGTTTCGATCTTGGGCGTCAAGAGGCTGACTCACGGGGCAAGAACGCCTTGCCGGTCACCTGAAATCTCCGAGCGACTGAAAACCGCCCCCAGTCCGTTATTCGAATACATGTGCTGCATCCAGCGGTCCTATCGGTTTGAATAACGCTCACAAATGATGGCTGAGGCAGTTCAAACTCGCACTTCCACTCGGGATTCGGCACGTTCCAGGCCGGTCCGCTCGCGGTAGCGCCAGCGCGGCCAGTCCCTGGTGGAGTTCGCGATTTCGTCGCTGGTGCTCATCCTCCTGCTGATGGGCCTCCTCGACCTGTCGCGGGCGTTCTATTACTCCGTCAACATCCTGGGCGCCGCGGGCGAGGGCGCCCGGCACCACCTCGCAGGCCCCGCTCTCAAAACGGCGCTGGCTGTGACGGCAACTTCACAACGGCGGTGGCGATCGCGTCCGGATACGGCATCAAGCACGGTGGCCTCGGTACGGGCAACTGGGGAGTTGAGCTGACCTCGGTCCGTTACGACCAGTTCATCGACCCGAACGTAACCCCCAACCCGTGCTTTGCCCCACCTGGGTGCCGCCGCGAAAGCGCTCCCTCCGCCTGCCAGGTTGTCAGCACCACCGACGTCAAGGACCAGGTGATTGACGTGAGCATCACCCAGAACGCGCCAGGGGCGCAGTACTACGACGTCTACCTGAACCCCAACGGCTGCGACGGAATCCCAAACAACTTTTCGTTCATCAACAAGTTCCTGGCTCCCGGATGGACCGACGGCGGCGGGCCACCCGCGGTGGCCTCCGGGCCATGGCCGAATGGCGACGCCGGTACCATCCTGTCCAAAGGCGAAAACCCAGCCGGTTGGGCGTGCGGTTCTCCGAATCACACCATCTGCTCGGTCACCGCAAGCGGTCTTCTCCCCAACAGTCTCTGTTTCGCTCAGACCCGAACCAAGAATTGCCAGCCGCCCGACGACGAGCTCCCGCCGCAGTGCTTCAGCAACGGCCCACCGCCGGCCGGCTTCCTGTCACAAGAGAATGCCCCGATGTCGCTTTAATACCCACCCTAAACGGGCGGCGACGTGGCGAACGAGAACTACTGCGTTCCCTCACCCCTCTCCGGCGGCAGCACGATCACACCTTGCCAGCAGTCGAAGGTGACGCCCGGAGCCGTTCAGTTCTACTTTCCGAGCGGCGCGTGTTTCAGCCAGAACTCCACAGGCGCCACCTACGTCTTCAGCGGCGAGCAGTACAACTGGATCGTGATCTATTCCCCCGCCACCAACACGTGCTCGAACTCATTGAGCGGCGGGGCCTCGACTCAGTTCATCGGCACCATCTATACGCCCGGAGCTGGCTGGACCATCAACGGTGGCGATCGCTCGCCGCTGGCGGGCCAGGTCATCGTCTCTACGGCAAGCGTCTCCGGTGCGGCCGCCGTCGGCATCGACTTCAACCCCAACTACGCACCGGCGCCGCCCGCCGCCCGCCTGATCAACTAACGGGGACTTCTAGCCTCCCCAGTCGGCGACGGCACGCTTGAGCTCGGGCCGGCCACGATCTGGCGAGGGCCGGACCTCATATCCGAGGTCGCGCAAGGCTTCATCAATCCACAGCAGCACCATCGCCTCGGTGTTGGCCCACGTGGCCGGAGACGATCCCTCTAGGCCGGTGTCGATGACAATGCGACCAGCCACCCGCAGCAGCCTTCTCGTCAGCGGCGCGGCCTCAAGGACTGTCAGCTCGAGGCCTTCGAGGGCGCGCGACAGCATGAAGCAAGCTGCGTTGAACGTCTGCGCGTCGATCGGCTCGTTCGCGGACAGCTTCTCGGCCAGTCCGGCGCGCAGGTCGGTCGGGTCCATATGGCGGTTATTATTGTTGGCCCGAGGCTGGGAGATGGATCTGAACGAACCTGTTTTGCTGACGCCCGAGGGGCTGGAGAAGCTCAAGCGCGATCTCGAGGTCGCGTTGAAGCGCCGTGCTGAGGCGGGCGAGCGCCTCAAGGAGGCGTTCCAGCCGGGAGANNGAGATCATCAAGGAGTCGCACTCGAGCGTGGCCGGCCCCGGCTCGACCATCGACGTGGTCGACACCGAAGGGTCATCAGAGACGTACCACCTGGTCGGGGCAGTCGAAAGCGACCCGTCCGCCGGCCGCATCTCTGTCGAATCCCCAGTCGGACGGGCCCTCATAGGCAAGAAGAAGGGCGACAAGATAACCGTCAGCGTGCCATCGGGCACGCTCACGCTGACCGTCAAAGCGGTCAAGTAACCAATCGATGTCCGTTCGGACATCGGATGAGGGAACCGCAGACCGGCAGCTGAACACGGACGCCATCGCCGACCGCACGACAGTAGGTGTGTTGCTCCGTCAAGCAGCACGCTATGGCGATCGCCCCCTGGTCCATTACGCGGTGGGCAAGGTTTGGGAGACCGCGACATGGGCGGATGTGCAACGTTGCACGCTGGCTGTTGCATCAGCACTCATTGAGTCGGGCGTCAAGGCCGGTGACCGTGTCGTCCTGATGGGACCCAACAGCCTCGCGTGGCTCTACTGCGACTTCGGCATTCAAGCCGCAGGGGCCGTCTCGGTTCCCATCTACTCGGGCACGGTGCCGGAGGTGGCGCAGACCATCGTCGAGAACTGCGAGGCGGTGATGGCGATCGC
>PLYD01000071.1:0-8274 GCA_003151665.1 Candidatus Dormiibacterota bacterium | reverse complement strand
TGCACAATCGTCTACACGTCCGGCACCACCGGGGATCCAAAAGGGGCCGAGCTCGCTCATCGCAACCTCGTTGACGTGACGCGCGCGGTCGTCAAGGTGCACCCTCTCACCGAGGCGGATTTCACGCTCTCGTGGCTGCCTTACTCCCACGTGTTCGAACGAATCAACGGCACGATGACCATCCTCATGATCGGCGGGCAGATGTGGCTTTCTCGCGGCCTGGACAGCCTCGCCGAAGACCTGGCAGAGGTGCAGCCGACGATCCTCCTCAGCGTGCCGCGCGTGTACGAGAAGATGCACTCCCGCGTCATGGATCTTGTTCGTGAGGCACCCGGAGTTCGCCGCGCGCTTTTCAACTGGGCAGTCGGCGTGGGCACGCGATACTCACACGAGTCGAGCCCGGGACCGATCCTCAAGGCCGAGCACCGGCTTGCGGAACGCCTGGTTCTGGGTTCGCTGCGACGCCGGCTGGTCGGCGGGCGACTGCGCTTCTTCATCAGTGGCGGCGCCGCCCTCGCGCGCGAAATCGAAGAGTTCTTCTGGGCGATCGGAGTGCCGATCCTCAACGGTTGGGGCATGACCGAGACGTCCTCGGGCGCTTGTTCGAACACGCTGACCCAGCACCGTTTTCTCACTGTTGGCAAACCGTTCCCCGGGATTGAGCTGCGGATCGAGAACGATGGCGAGATCCTGGTCAACAGCCCGGGCAACATGCTCGGCTACCACAAGAACCAGGTCGCCACGGCAGAGACTCTGGATCACGGCTGGATCCGCACCGGCGACATCGGCGAGGTCGACGCGGACGGATTCCTGAAAATAACCGATCGCAAGAAGGACCTGATCAAGACTGCGGGCGGCAAATACGTGGCGCCGCAGCAACTCGAGTTCGAGGTCCAGCGCGACGACCTGATTGAACAGGCGGTGATGATCGGAGAGAGCAGACCCTACGTGACCGCTCTGATCGTCCCCGACTGGGCGGCGGTCACCAAGCGAATTCCCGGCCGCCCCGAGGACTTGATCAACGACAAGCGTGTAATCGCTTTGATCGAGCATGCGGTGAACGCCCTCAACAAGAGGGTCGGCTCCTGGGAGGCGATCAAATACTTCACCCTCCTGCCCCGCGCTTTCACGGAAGAGGCAGGTGAGATCACACCCACCCTCAAGATCAAGAGGAAGGTCGTGGCTCAGAGGTACGCGGATCAGATCGAGTCGATGTACGAGGGCAAGAAAAAACCCGCGTAAGAATATGAGGAAGAACCAGTCGGTTCTCCCGCATCGAAAGGCGCTTCGCAGCGTGTCTGCTCTGTCTCTCTCGGGATTGGATTTATTACGAATTAGTCTCCTCAGGCAACGATTGGCGTTAAGCGAGACAAAGTCATGGCCGGGGGGACCCCGGCCAACCCTGCCGCGCTGGTAACAGACCGCTCATTTCTTTCGATTTCGGACCGCGTAATCTGGGGCCATGGCTGGGCCCACCGACATGTCGGAGCTTCATCTCGCCCTCGACCGCCTGCGCCCTCAGGTTTGCCACTGCGGGCTCAAGGGCGAATGCCTCGGCTGCAAGGGAATCGAGATGGTGCGCGCCCAGGCCGAGGCGGTAGTCGCCGCCGCGAGCCAGCCGATCCTCATCCAGGTCGCGCAAGAAGCGGCGATGAAGGACATGGCGGCGCGGTTCCAGGGGATGACCGAGCGGCTCCTGAGCGACCCCGAGATCCGGCGGTCCGCTGAGGACATGCAGCAAAAACTGATGTCCGACCCGGAGACACGCGAGCTCCTCGAAGAGCTGATGAAGCGACTGGGCACTCAGCCGGAGGAGTGACCGCCGGCTAAACCGGTCCGTCGCGGCGGACGATCGATGCGTCCTCCGCTCCTAGTGCCTCCTCCTCCTGCGCGTCGACCTGTCGCGGCTGGAACAGCCGCTGCGCGATCAGCGTCGGCACCACCGCCGACAGGATGACCACCGTGAGCAGCTCCGAGTACTGGGCCTGCGTGACGAGCCCATGGTTGAGCCCGTACAGGGCCGAGATCGAGCCGAAGGTGAGGCCGGTCGCCATCAGTAGCGTGATGTAGTTGCGGTCGCGCCGCCGCACGCCGAAGGCGGCCGCGACGGGCCAGACACCGATCAGCTTGGCCGCCATCTTGGTCAGAAAGAGGACTGCGACCACGCCGATTCCGCCCGCAAGCGCGGGGATTGAGATCAAAAGACCGGCCCGCAGGAAGAAGAACGGAGTCAAGAGGGCAAACGCGATCGATCGCATCCGATCCATGAGCACGCGGTCCCCCAGGAACACTCCCGCCGTCACCAACCCGACGAGGTACGCGGGCAGCACCGCCTCGCTGCTGGCAGCGGTGGCGAGAGCGCCGAGAGCGAGAAGGACCACGAGCAGGAATTTGATCTCCGGTTCGCTGACCCGATGACCGAACGTCCGCATGAGCCATCGCAAGCTCGGCGATACCGCCACCAGGCCAACCGCGGTCGCCACGATGAAGACCACGAGCAGCAGGTTGAACCCGGCGAACAGAGCGCCCAGCGCCAGGACCGTGCCGAGGTCGGTGACGAAGCATGCGGCCAGGATGAGCTTGCCTAGGTCCTCGCGATTGAGGCCTGTCTCGACCATCACCGCGTAGACGACGGCGACCGAGGTCGTGCTCAGGGCGATGCCCCCGATCTCTGCCGCATGCACGTTCCAGCCAAGGGCGTAATAGCAAACCGTCATCGCGCAGAGGAACGGGAGCGCGAACGAGACGACGCCGATCGAGAGGCTCGCCTTCCAGTGGCGCCGCAACGACACCGGGTCGATCTCCGCCCCGGCGAGAAAGGTGAGCAACACGGACCCAAGGCTGGCGAGGAAAGTTGTGAAGGCGGTCTGCTGCACGAGGCCGGATACCCCTGGGATGTTGCCGGCCGCCACGCCGACCAGAATCTCCGCCAGCGCCACCGCAATCCCGGCCCGGATGCTGATCAGCGAAGCCCCGAGGGCCAGCGCCATCCAGATGGCTGCAACCGTGTAGATGTTCATTGCTCGTCCTCCTCTGCCAGCGATTGATGTTTCGTTGGTAGAGGCCATCAGCCCGGGCCGGTCAGCCCAAGCATTTCAAGGAGCGAGCCTCATCGCGCCGTAAGCGCGATGTTACTGAATCAGACTGCGTTATGCGCTCGGCACTGCTGTGGTCGGTGTCGCTGCGGGGTTGCGAACGGGCCGGTTCCAGAGCGGTATGGTTCCCGTCTGCAGCCGCTTGATGATCGCCTGCTCCGGGGCGGGAGTGAGCTGCTTGTTGGTCACGGCGGCGTCCAGCACCGGCTTCAGCTTGGCGATCAGGCGATCGCGGAACTGGACCTCGGTCACGTTCTGGGCGACCGCGATCTGGGAAAACGACATTCCCTTCTTGAGGTCCGCCTTGAGCGTCTGGTCGGAGATTCCAAGGGCTGAGGCTGCCGCGCTCAGCAAGGCCGGGCGGAAAGCCGCCAGACCGGGGCGGGGGGGCTGGACGCCGGCGGCAATCGCGCAGGGCGCCTTGCCGGCGAGTCGCTTCTGGATCGCGTTGGCCCTGGCCTGCGTCAGCTTTCGGCTCTTGACCTCATCGGCCAGGGTCTTGCCGATGGCCTTCTGGTAGGCGGCATTGAGCGCAGCCGGGCTGGCATTCAGCTCAGCCGACAGGTGCGTCAGGAAATCGGTGCACAAAGCCGAGGGCTGACCGGCCTGACCGAGCGAGGCGGTGGTCGGTCGCGATGGGCTGGACGACGTGGTGAGAAAGGGCAGGTTGTAGCCGGCCGCGGATGCGCTGACCAGAACGACTGCGCCGGAGACTGCCGCCGCGCCGGCAGCAAGGCCGGCAACGCGTAGGAAGGTGAGGTGAGCCAACTTGTTCATCGACTCATTAACGCCCACGGGACGCCGCCGTTTCTCAACCGGGCGTCAACGTTTTGTAAACCCGGCTGTGGGCGACGGGAGGGCTATATTCGCACGATGGAATCGCCCCCCAAAGTCGGGTGGACCGGCAGGCATGCCGTCGAGCTCTACGTGCGTACGTACACCACGATGCTGCAGAGCTCGGGCGACATCAAGGCCGAATCCCTCGTGCAGGCCCACCTGGGTATGGGCTCGGTGCTTCACCCCCAGGCGGCCGAGCCGCAATCCGACATGGGGGCACTCCTCTATGCAGTGCGGCGACTCCCTGACGCCATCAGCCGTTGCCGCCACGTGTTCATGGGTCAGAGCCCGCAGGGGTTTCGGGCTGTGCTCGGGGCCGACATTCTCAGCTGGAAGGCAGTGAAAGCGCCTGCTCGGCGACGGCGCTGGTACCAGGACGGCACGACGCTTGCCGTTTTGATCGCATCCAACTCGGACATCGACGACCTCGTCCCGACGCTTGTCGCCTATCAGATCGAATGGAACAAGCTGCACGTCGCGCTCCAGGACGTGGAGCTCGCCGGTGAGCAGGCGCGTTCGGCCGCGGGCGCGAGCGAGGATGACTGGCGCAGGCTGCACGATGCGTGGGGCGAGAGCTTCGATGAGACGCTGGCGCTGATCAAGCGCGAGGAGTGCAAGATCGTGATGCGTCTGGTCGGCGGCAGCCACCTGGGTTTTGCGCGCAACGCCAGCCGCTGGTGGCTGCCGATCGCGGCGGCCATGGACGAGCTAGGTGTGCGCGACGCGCCTGTTTACTTCGTCTCGTCGAACGCCCACAGCCTCATCAATGTGCTGACCAACGTCGCGCGGCAGTTCGACACGGAGATACGCGACTGGATTCGGCGAAATCATCCTGAGCTCGACGAGGAGAGGCGTAAGCTCGAGGCGGGCAGCAGTCGCGCGTCTCCCGACAACTGGCTGTACTACAGCGCCCGCCACCTTTTCGACACTCACCCCGACCGCGAGCGCCAGCGGCAGCGGCGCTCGGAGATGGAAGCGGCGATCGGCATCCGGCACGTTCCTGCGCGACGCACCGGTGTCGACTCGGCGGCTCAGGTGTTCAAGCTGTCGCAGCTCGACCCGTCGGCGATCGACCCCAGGGTCGGCCGCGTGGATGAGCAGAAGCTCCGTGCGTCGGGCGCGTGCATCCTCAACGTCGACTACCCGTTGGGAATGGCCGCGTACCACATCCTCCGACAGGTCGCCGAGCAGGCGGCGTGGATCGCGGGGGTCTACGTGCTGGGCAAAGCGGCCACCCTTAACGCCGACGTGGGCGATGTGATGATCCCCAACGTCGTGCACAACGAGCACTCCGGCAACACCTACTGGCTGGATAACTGCTTCGCAGCGGACGACGTGCAGCCGAACCTCGTCTACGGGTCCGCGCTCGACAATCAGCGTGCCGTCGCTGTGCGCGGCACCTTCCTCCAGAACCGCGACTATCTCGATTTTTATTACCAGGGGCGCTATACGGTGGTGGAGATGGAAGCCGGTCCCTATCTCGACGCTTGTTATGAGATCGCGCAACCGGATCGGTATCCGATTGGCGAGAGCGTCAACATGGCCCGGATCACCTTTGACCTGGGCATCGTGCATTACGCGTCAGATACGCCTTACACGCAGGCGCGCACGCTGGGCGCGCGCGGCCTCAGCTATCGCGGAATGGATTCGACGTACGCGTCGGCTATCGCGGTGGCGCGACGGATCCTGCAGCGGGAGGGTGCCCTGCTGAGCTGATCACGCGCACGTGATCGTGCGGGTGGTTGTGCTCGCCGGCGCCGTGGTTTATCTCTCCGCACGGGTGGCAGCTTTCGACCTGAATCGTTGTATGCCCGATGGAGAATCGATCGCACAGTCTTCTCTCCAGGTCCCGCACGACATGCTCAGCCTCGCGCAGCGGGCAGTCGTCCACCACCACGTGGACGCTCAGCGCCATCTCGTCTGAGGAGAGGGCCCAAACGTGGAGGTCGTGCATTCCGCTGACGAGCCCTGTGCCGGTGATCTCGGCCGTCACCGCAGCAAGATCGATCTCGCGCGGGGTGCCTTCGAGTAGAAGGTTCACAGTTTCGCGCACGATCCGCCATGCGCCGACGGCGATCAGAACGGCGATGGCGAGCGACAACAGGGGGTCGATGTAGAGCCACCCCGTGAGGAGGATCACGGCGCCGGCCAACACGACTCCGATGGATGCGCCGATGTCACCCGTCACGTGCATGAGCGCTGCACGCATGTTCAGGTTATGTGTGTCGCCGCGGAGGCCAAAAGCGACATACGTGTTGATCGCGATACCGACCAGTGCCGTGACGATGACGATGCCCCCCTGCACAGGCTCCGGGTTTGCGAGACGGCGCAACGCCTCGTAGCCGATGGCGATGACGATGACGATCAAGACGATCGAGTTCAGAAGCGCGGCCAGGATGCTCACGCGGTGGTATCCGTAGCTGCGGCTCTTGTCGGCCGGCCGGTTGGCCTGGGCAACGGCGAACCAGGCAAGTCCTAAGGCGAAGACGTCGGTGAGGACGTGGCCTGCGTCTGACAGGAGGGCCAGCGAATGGGAAGCCAGACCGCCGGCGAGCTCGACCACCAGGACCAGGCAGGTGAGGGCGAGCGCCAGCTTCAGCGTCGAGCTGCGATCTCTCACCGTGCCCATAGATTCACTTTACCCAGCACTCACTTCCACCAGTCCTCGCCCCGCTCCAGGTAGGCCAGGAGCATCCCGTGGCGAAGGCCCTGGTGGCTGACGTGCAGGACCGCCAGGCCGTACCAGTCCAGCAGCAGGAGAAGCACCTCAACCCCTGCCCGCATGGCTTTGACGCGATTGGGCGGAAGCTGAACCCTGGCCGCCACATCGGCCGCCTTTCCCGCGTCGAGGCGGTTCTCGCACGTGAGCAGGGCGGCGGTAGTGAGGACAGTGGGTGGATTCCGCTTCGCCAGCACCAGCGGCAGGTTTGAAGCGGTTCCTCCGGTCGCGACCAGACGCTCCACGTCAGCGTCGGGCGCGTGGGCGAGCTCGTGGAGCGCGGCTCTGCGCAACCGCGCGCGCTCCTCCGGCATGGGAGGGTCCGAAAGGTAGGCACTGGCGAGAACACCGGACCCGATGGGCAACGTGGCAGAGCGCACCATCTTGCGAGCATTGCCGACGACGATCTCAGTCGAGGCGCCCCCCAGGTCGGCCATCACCCATTCGCGCCTCCCGGCGTGGCTGGAGGCGACCCCCAGGAAGCTCAGCTCCGCCTCGCGATGGGCCCCGATGACGTGGACAGGCGTGCCGATGGCATCGCCGGCCAGGCGCACAAAAGCCTCGCGATCCGACGCTTGGCGCACAGCTTCGGTCGCGCCCGCTATCAGGACCTCGTAGCCGTGCGTTTTGGCCCGGGCGACCACTGATCGAAGAGCTCGTATCGCAGTCTTGGAGCGCTGTCCGATGACGCCGGTCCTGGCGACCTGGGTCCCGAGCTCGGGCATCTCGACGTAATGGGCGACGTCGACCAGCCGCCCGCGCACCACGTCGGCCACTAGCGCATGAACTGTGTTGCTTCCGACATCGACCGCCGCCAATCGCATCGCACAGCCACTCTAGAATCTCCGTGAGTGCCACAGAAGCAACCAGCCAGGCCTAACCTGCACGCGCCGGCGCGCAAGGTGCGAGTAGAGCGCGACTCCATGGGGGAAGTTGAAGTGCCTGCAGACGCTTATTACGGCGCCTCGACGCAGCGCGCGGTCCTGAACTTCCCAATCTCCGGCCAGCCGTTCCCTCGCCGCTTCATCCGCGCGCTCGGACTGATCAAGAAGGCGGCCGCCCAGACCAACCAGGAGCTGGGCCTGCTTTCGAGAAGGCGGGCGCGCGCAATAACCGCCGCGGCGCAGGAGGTGATCGACGGCAAGCTAGACGACCAGTTTCCCATCGACATCTATCAGACAGGGTCGGGAACGTCGACGAACACCAACGCCAACGAGGTCATCGCCAGCCGCGCCATCGAGATCCTGGGCNNGTGGTGAAGACAGGCCGGACTCATCTCCAGGACGCCACGCCGATCCGGCTCGGCCAGGAGTTCAAGGGGTACGCCGGCCAGGTGGAGGAGTCGATCCGCCGGGCGGAGGCTGCAATCGAGGAGTTGGCGAAGGTGCCCCTCGGTGGCACCGCAGTCGGCACCGGGCTCAACTCGCACCCGCAGTACGCCCGCATGACCAGCGCGCGCCTCGCCAAGGCCACGCGCATCGGCATCCACGAAACGCGCAATCACTTTCACGCGCAGGCAACGCTTGACGTCCTGGTCGCGGCGCACGGCGCGCTGCGAACCATCGCCACCAGCCTGTGGAAGATCGGGTCCGACATCAGGCTCATGGGCTCCGGGCCGATTGC
>PLYD01000022.1 GCA_003151665.1 Candidatus Dormiibacterota bacterium | reverse complement strand
ATGAAGCCGCGGTACTGGCGCATCACCAGCTGCGTTTGCAGCTGTTTCATGGTGTCCAAAGCAACACCGACCACGATCAGGATGGCCGTACCTCCGAGGTACATCTGCTGATGCGGGATACCGGAGATGGTCGAGGTCGCAATGGGCAGGATGACGGTGATAAACCCCAGGAAGCACGCACCGGCGAATGTCACGCGGTTCATCACCGAGGCCAGATATTCCGCGGTGGGACGTCCCGGGCGGATTCCCGGGATGAAGCTTGAATAGCGTTTAAGGTTGTCGGCCACGTCGTTTACCTCGAACGTGATCGCCGTATAGAAGTAGGTGAACCCAAACGTCAGCGCGAAATACAGCGCGTTGTACGTGATGGCCATGGGAACGTTGGCGGTGTCTGGCGAGAAGTTGCCTCGGATCCATGCCGCCGCCTGGTAATACCACGTATTGGTCGGGGCACCGGTGAAGTAGTTGGCGACGATCGTGGGTAGGAACATCACCGAGATCGCGAAGATGATCGGGATGACGCCGGCGTGGTTGACGCGCAGTGGCAGGAAGCTCGCCCTGCTCTGCACCTGCTTCAAGCCGACTGTGCGCTGCGCGGATTGGATGGGTATCTTCCTCACCGCCTGCTGCACCTCGATGATCACCGCGGTCATGACGAGTGCGATCAGGCCGAAGATGANNCCCTGCGGGCCGCGCCCGATGATGCCGGCGAAGATGATCAGCGACACGCCGTTGCCGATGCCGTACTCGGTGATGAGCTCACCGAACCACATCAGCATCACTGTGCCCGCGGTCAGGACCAGCACGATCTGCAGGCGCTGGAACCAGTCGAGCGCGCCAAGGATTGGGGGGCTCGTGTTCTGGAACAGGACGGTGAAGCCGTATGCCTGCCCCGCTCCGAGCGCGACTGTCAGGTAGCGGCTCCAGCGCGTGATCCGGCGCCGCCCCGCCTCGCCCTCTTTGGAGATCTCCTTGATCCGATCGGAGATCACCGTCATCAGCTGCATGATGATCGTGGCGTTGATGTAGGGGTTCATGCCCATGGCGACCACGCTGAATCGCGAAAGGCCGCCNNCGCGGTCTGGCTCGCGCCAGGCACGGCGATATTGGCGAAGAGCCTGAAAACGACGAGGATCCCGCCGGTGAACAGGAGCTTGTTGCGAAGCTCCGGCAGGCGGATCGCGTTGACCAGAGCCTCTAGGAGATTCATCTAGACGTCCCTGCCCAATCTATTCGTCTGGGGGAGCGGCCTCCCCGGGCTCGTCCTTGACGGCTGCAGGCTTCCCGGCCGCGCGCTTCGCGGTTTCGGGCTTCTCGGCTACGGGCTCCTCTTCTTCCGGCGCCGGCACGCGCTTGGCGGTTTTGGCAGCCGTGCGGCGTGGGCCGATCTTCCGCGGCTCTCCCAGGACTTTGACGCTGCCGCCTCGCGCTTCGATCGCCTCGCGCGCGCTGAGGCTGAACGAGTGGGCTTCGACGATCAGCTTGCGCTTGAGGTCGCCGGTTCCCAGGATCTTGATCTCCTCACCGGGACGCGCCAGGCCCGCCTCGGTGAGCAGCGCGCCATCGACTGTCGTCCCGTCGGCGAAACGGCTCAGCTTGGACAGATTGACCACGGCGTAGGTCTTGTGGAACGGGTTCTTGAAACCGGGCAGCTTCGGCAGGCGCTGCGAGAGCGGCATCTGCCCACCCTCGAATCCAAGGCGAAAGCCTTCGCTTCGCGCGTTCTGGCCCTTCTGGCCGCGCCCGGAGGTCTTGCCCCTACCGGATCCGGTGCCGCGGCCGATGCGCCGCGACTTGCGGTGCGCTCCGGCAGCTGGCCTGAGGTCGTGCAGCTCCATCAGTTGCCCCTCTGGTGCTTCTTGTTGGAGCGCGACCGCCAGATCTTGTAGCGGCTGCGATCCGGCCTCAGATACGGCTCCCCTTCAACCGCAACCAGGAAGTCGACCGCCTTCAACATGCCCCTGACCGCAGGGTTGTCGGGCAGCTCACGCGTCTGGTTCATACGCCGAAAGCCTAGCGACACGACGGTGGCCTTGACCGAGGGAATGGCACCGATGGAGCTCTTCCGCAGGGTCGCCTTGAGCGTCTTGCCTTCGGTCTTCTGGGCTGGTTTCGCGGACTTGGTGGCGGCCACTACTTGGTTTCTCCGTTGGCGCTCTCGGCGGAGCCATTGAGCTCGCCCTTGCCTTCCGCCTTGCGATAGACGTTGGCGAGGCGCCGGCCGACGATCTGCTCAACCTCTTTGCCGCGGAGCTCGGCGATCTGCTGCACCGTGCGCAGCTGCTGAAGCGCTGCGAGAGTCGCGCGGACAGTATTGATCGGGTTGTTCGTGCCGTGCGACTTGGTAAGGATGTCCTTGATACCGGCGGTCTCGATCACAGCGCGCATCGCGCCGCCGGAGATAACCCCCGTGCCCGGCGCGGCCGGCTTGAGCATGATCCTCGCCGACCCCAGCTTGAGGCGCACCTCGTGCGGGATGGTCGTTCCGACCATCGGCACGGTGATCATGTTGCGCTTGGCAACCTCCATTCCCTTGCGGATTGCTTCGGTCACCTCTCGCGCCTTGCCGATGCCCGCGCCGACTCGCCCATTCATGTCGCCGACCACGATCAGCGCGCTGAACGAGAACTTGCGGCCGCCCTTGACGACCTTGGCCACGCGGTTGACGCGGACGACGCGATCGGCGAGCTCCGATCGCTCACCGCTCGAGTGTGGATACCGAGATCCCATGCCTTAAAACTCCAGTCCGGCTTCGCGCGCGGCGTCCGCCAGAGCCTTGATTCTGCCGTGGTAGAGGAAGCCGCCCCGATCGAAGACGACGTTGCTGACGCCGGCTGCCTTGGCTTTGGCCGCGATCGCCTTGCCGACCTCGATCGCCTCGGCCATGCCGTTGCCTTTGGCCTTCAGACCAACAGTGGATGCGGCGGCCAGGGTACGGCTGCCGTCGTCGTCGATGAGCTGCGCGTAGACGTGATTGAGGCTTCGGAAGACCGCCAGCCGCGGGCGCTCTTTGGTGCCGNNGCCACCTGGCCCACGTCCTCGATCGAGATCCCATTCACCGAGAACTTGGTCGGGTCCTGGACTTCGATCGATATCCCCGGCGGTGGTTTGTACTTGATCGGGTGCGAGTAGCCGAGGCTGAGCACCACATCATCGCCCTGCTTGGCGACGCGGTACCCGACACCGACCAGCTCCAGGTGCTTGGTGAAACCGGTGTTCACTCCCGTGACCATGTTGGCGACGAGGCTGCGGACAAGGCCGTGCAGGGCGCGGTGCTTGTACCCGTCGGAAGGCCGTTCGAAGACCAGCTGTCCGTTGGACTGCTTGACCGTGATGTCCGCCGGCAGGGTGCGTTCGAGCTTGCCTTTCGGCCCTTCGACCACGACGTGGCCTGGCTGCAAGGTGACCTTCACCGCACCCGGCACGTCGATCGGCAGCTTTCCAATACGGGACAAGTTCTCTCTTTCTTCTCCTACCAGATGTATGCGAGCACTTCGCCACCGACGCCCTGGCGCAGCGCCTGGCGCCCGCTCATGACGCCTTCGGCCGTGCTGAGGATGGCGATTCCGAGCCCACCGAGGACCCTGGGGATCTCAGTCTTGCGTGCGTAGACGCGCAGGCCGGGGCGGCTGATCCTCTTCACCCCGGCGATCACGCGCTCGCGATCGGGCCGAGACTTGAAAATGATACGCATCGTCTGGGATGCACCATCGGCCTCGACCTCGAAGCCCGCGATGTAGCCCTCGTCCTTGAGGACACGAGCGATCTCGAGCTTGAGCTTGGACGCCGGCACCTTGACCTCGGGGTGCCGCGCGCTGTTCGCGTTGCGGACGCGCGTCAGCATGTCNNGCGACTGCGGTGGCCATCACCAGCTCGACTTCGTGATGCCGGGGATGCGTCCCTCGGCGGCAAGGTTGCGGAAGCAGATTCGGCACATGCCGAACTTGCGAAGGAAAGCGCGCGGGCGCCCACACAGGCGACACCGGTTATGGAACCGGACCTTGTACTTGGGGTGCACGAGGTCTCTCTTCCAGCGCTCAAGCGAAGATTTCTTGGCCAAGCTTTCTCTTACCTCTTCCTAAATGGCATTCCGAGCCGTGTCAGCAGGCTTCGGGCCTCGTCATCGGTGCGGGCTGTGGTCACGATCGACACTTCCAGCCCGCGGAGTTTGTCGATCTTGTCGTAGTCGATCTCAGGAAATACAACCTGCTCGCGCAGGCCAAGCGAGTAGTTGCCGCGGCCATCGAAGCCCTCGGGGCTGACGCCGCGGAAGTCGCGGATTCGAGGCAGCGCGACGTTCAGGAGCTTGTCGAGGAAGAACCACATGCGCCGGCCGCGCAGCGTGGCCTTGATCCCGACAGTCTGACCCGCGCGCAGCTTGAACGCGGCCACGGACTTGCGTGCCTTGATCAGCGCCGGCTTTTGCCCGGTGATCGTGACGACGTCGCCGACCGCGGCATCCAGGGCCTTGTCATTGTCCTTGGCCTCGCCGATGCCAATGTTGACCACGACCTTCGCGACGCGCGGCACCTCCATGGTGTTGGCGTAGTCGAACTCCTTGGTCATCTGAGGGACTACTGAGTCGCGGTACGCCTTCAGCATTCGCGGCGGTCCTTCGGCACGGGTCGAAGGGCCCTGCGACACGGCGGGCTTCGAGTCGGCCTTCCTCTGCTTGGGGGCGGTCTTCTGCTTGCTCACTGGGCCTCCGTCTTGCGAACGCGCTCGTATGGCTCGCCGCAGTGGCGGCACACCAGGGCGCGCGCGCCCGACTCGAGCACGATGTGCTTGGTGCGAGTCGGCTTCGAGCAGGAAGGGCATAGGAGCATCACGTTGGAGTAGTCGAGGGGCGCCTCGAAGTCGACGACGCCACCTTGAGCGACGTTGACACCACCGCGGGACTGTCCCGCCTTGGTGTGGCGCTTCAGGATGTTGACGCCTTTGACCACGATCTTGTGCTTGTCCGGCAAGGTGCGAAGAACCTCGCCGTGCTTGCCCTTGTCCTTGCCGGCCACGACGATCACGGGATCGCCCGGGGCGAGGTCGAGCCAGCGACGCTTGGGTTGCAACTTGTTACGCAGCATGGTGTTTAGAGGACCTCCGGGGCGAGGCTGATGATCTTCATGAAGTTGCGCTCGCGAAGCTCGCGTGCAACCGGTCCGAAGATGCGAGTGCCTCGTGGGTTGTTGGCTTGTGCAAGCAGCACCGCGGCGTTCTCGTCGAAGCGGATTAGCGAGCCATCGGGGCGGCGATATTCCTTGGTGACGCGTACCACCACCGCCTTCACGACCTCGCCCTTCTTGACCTGGCCGCCCGGCTGCGCCGACTTGACGGTGGCCGTGATGATGTCGCCCACCGAGGCGTACTTGCGGTAATGGCCTCCGGCGACGCGGATGCACAGGAGCTCCTTGGCTCCCGAGTTGTCCGCGACCTTGAGGCGTGTCTCTTGCTGGATCACTTGGCTTTCTCGACAATCTCCAGCACGCGCCAGCGCTTCTCCTTGGAGATGGCGCGGGTTTCGGTGATGCGGACAAGATCGCCGATACCGCACTCGTTCTTCTCGTCGTGGACCTTGAACTTGGTGCGCTGCCGGACAGTCTTCTTATAAAGGCGGTGCGCCTTGGCCGAGCCGACCTGGACGATCACCGTCTTGTCCATCTTGTCCGAGATCACGGTGCCCAGCCGGACTTTGCGCTGGCCGCGCGTGGAATCACCGACTGTGGCCGGTGTCTTTGCTTGCGTCGGCGTCGAAACGCTCATGAGCCCTTCTCCGCTTTGGCCTTCGTCGCTTTGGCGGCGCGCTTGGGTTTGGCGTCGTCGGCCTTGGCCGAGGTGTCATCTGCCTTGGCCGCGACCTTCTTGGCTTTAGGCTCGGCGACAGCAACCGTGATTGCCTCAGGTGCGACCTGGGCGACGATGCCGAAGGCGCGCTCCTGGAGCACGGTCATGATTCGCGCAATGTCGTGGCGTGCCTTGGAGATCTGGCTCGAGTTCTCGAGCTGGCCGACGGCGTGCTTGAAACGGAGCTCATAAAGCTCCCTACGGGCTGCCTTGAGCTTGCCGCCAAGCTCATCGACCTCCAGGACTCTCAACTCGTCAACCTTCATCTGGCAGCTCCCGCCGCGGCAGAGTCCACGCTCACGAAACGGGTCTTGATCGGCAGCTTCGATGCGGCCAGCTTCATCGCCTCCTTGGCGATCTCCTGCGTCACACCGCCCATCTCGAACAGGACGCGGCCTGGCTTGACCACGGCCACCCAGCCTTCAGGGTTGCCCTTGCCAGATCCCATACGGGTCTCGGCCGGCTTCTTGGTAATCGATTTGTCAGGAAAGACGCGGATCCAGATCTGGCCGCCGCGCTTGACGTGGCGGGTCATGGCACGGCGGGCCGCCTCGATCTGGCGGTTGCTCATCCAGCACGCTTCCATCGCCTGCAGGCCGAAGTCGCCGAACGCCACCGTGGCGCCGCGCGTGGCGATGCCCTTGCGGCGGCCGCGGTGCATCTTCCGGTACTTGACGCGCTTCGGCATCAACATCAGCTCTTGTCCTTCTTGGTAGTCGTCTTCTTCGCGGCGGGCTTGGCGGCGGGCTTGGCGGCAGCCTTGGTCTCGACCTTGGCCTTGGCCGCGGGCTTGGCCTTGAGTGCTGGTTTGACAGCGGTCGCCGCCTTGGCTGCCGGCTTCGTTGGGGCCTCAACCTTCGCGGTTGCCTTCGTCGTACGTGGCTTGGCTTCGGGGGCTGCGGCCGCTTGGGCCCGAGCTGCCGCGGCTCGCGTCCGCTTCGGCGTCGCAACGACGGGGGCCGCCTCGATCAGCGCCGTGTCAATCGTCTCGGGGACCAGCTGGTCAGCCATTACTTCCGGGGGTTCCGGCTGGGGAGCGATCGCATCGGCAATCGGCGTGCCGTCCGCGGGAGGCAGCTTCTTCAGGGGTGCCGCCACGTCCTTGTAGATCCAGCACTTGACGCCGATCGCGCCGAAGGTCGTGCTGGCCGTGGCGCGGCCGAAGTCGATGTTTGCGCGCAGCGTGTGGAGGGGCACGCGGCCCTCGCGGTCCCACTCGCGGCGAGCCATCTCAGCGCCGCGCAAGCGGCCACCGCAGTAGATCCGGACGCCTTTCGCGCCGGAGCGCATCGTGCGGAGGATCGCCTGCTTCATCGCGCGCTTGTAGCTGATGCGGCGCTCGATCTGGGAGGCGATGTTCTCGGCGACGAGCTGGGCGTCAAGCTCGGGCTGCTTGATCTCCTGGATCGAGATGCGCACCCGGTTGCCGAAGCGCTTCTCGAGGTCCTCGCGCAGCTGATCGACCGACGCGCCACCCTTGCCGATCACGATGCCCGGCTTGGCTGTGTGGATCGTCACCGTCAGCTGGGCGTTGGACGATCGCTCAGTCTCGATCTTGGCGATGCCTGCATTGCGCAGGCGCGCCAGGATGACCCGGCGCATCTCCAGGTCCTCGTGCAGCATCTTCGTGTAGTCCTTGGGGTTGGCGAACCAGTTCGCCTCCCAGGGCCTGAAGACACCGAGCCGGAACGCGTTTGGATGGACTTTATGACCCAACTACTTATTTCCCTCAGCGCGGTCTTCGACGACCGCTGTGATGTGGCAGGTGCGGTGGAAGAATTCATGCGCCATGCTCCGGCTGACCGGCCGCCGGCGCTTGAAGGTCGGGCCCTCGTCGATGAAGACTTGCTTGAGCACCAGGTCGTCGCGGTTCAAATTGAAGTTGTGCTCGGCGTTGGCCGCGGCCGACTTGATCGCCTTGGCGACGTCGCGCGCGGCGTGCTTGGGCGAGAACTCGAGCTGCGCGAGGGCGTCCGACACCTTCATGCCCTTCACGGAGTCGGCAACGAGCCTCGCCTTGCGTGGCGCGCGCCGGACAAACCTCTGCACTGCTGAAACTTCCATCGTTGCCACTCTTCTACTTAAGAGCCGTTGACTTTTCGGTGTGGGTGCCGTGGCCGCGGAAGTGCCGTGTCGGTGCGAACTCGCCCAGCCGGTGGCCGACCATGTTCTCGCTGATGAACACCGGAACATGCTTGCGACCGTCGTGCACTGCGATCGTGTGCCCGACCATGTCCGGGTAGATCACGGACGCGCGCGCCCAGGTGCGGATCACCTTCTTGTCCTTGGTGGCGTTCATCTTGTCGACCTTGGCCTTCAGCTGAGGGCTGATGAACGGTCCCTTCTTTAGCGAGCGCGACATCTACTTCTTTCTTCCCTTCTTCTCACGGCGGCGGATGATCAGCTTGTCGGAGGCCTTCTTCGGCTTGCGCGTGCGATAGCCGAGGGCGGGCTTGCCCCATGGAGTCTTCGGGTGACCACCCGGTCCGGTCTTGCCCTCACCACCACCGTGCGGATGGTCGCGGGGGTTCATCGTCGAACCGCGGACTGTCGGCCTCACGCCCAGCCACCGACTGCGGCCGGCCTTGCCGCCCGACTCGTTCTCATGCTCGATGTTACCGACTTGGCCGATCGTAGCCTGGCACCGGACGTGAATGCGGCGCAGCTCACCCGACGGCATACGGATGACGGCGTAGTCGCCTTCCTTCGCCAGAAGCTGTGCCGAGGTGCCGGCGGACCGGACAAGCTGGCCTCCACGACCGAGCGTGAGCTCGATGTTGTGGATGGTCGAACCGACTGGGATGCTCGCCAACGGGATCGCGTTGCCGACGCGAACCGGCGCGTCCTCCCCACTCTCGATCGGGTCGCCGACCTTGAGGCCGAGCGGCGCGAGGATGTAGCGCTTCTCGCCGTCCTTGTAATGGATGAGCGCGATGCGGGCGCTGCGGTTCGGGTCGTACTCGATGGTCGCGACGCGGCCCTCGATGCCGTGCTTGTCGCGCTTGAAGTCGATCTTGCGATAGAGCTTGCGGTAGCCGCCGCCCT
>PLYD01000172.1 GCA_003151665.1 Candidatus Dormiibacterota bacterium | reverse complement strand
CCGGCACCGCGCCGCCGAGCACGCTCTCCGCCGGATCGTCGAGCCCCGTCTGGAGCCCGTTGCGGACGATGAAGAGGAACAGCGAGGTGGCCAGGACCGGGCTGATCGCGACTGCCGCGAAACCGATCAGGGTGAAGATCGGCAGGGCGAGGATCGCGTTCTTCACGCCCAGCTTGTCCAGGACCCATGGCGCAACGAACAGGCTGACGCCGAGCTGCACCACATAGCTGGCGAGCCATGCGTTGCCGATGAGGATGGTGAGTGCCTGCAGGTTGTGGTGGGTCGAGTTCACAAATATCAGCGCGACCAGGTAGTCGCCCACGCGGCTGGCGATCTGCAGCACCAGAGCGAGCAAGACGAGGGCGAGCACGAGAGGGCTGCTCGTCATGTAGTGGATCGCCCCCCTCAGGAGGCTGATCGCGCTCAGCCGTCCTCGGACGATGTGCTCGTGTGCGAGGAACTCGTCGGCGTCGTCGTCGAACGACGGGCGGTAGAGCTCGCGCTCCAAGCGTATCGACAGCATGACCGCCACCATCGCGCCGAAGGCCCACACCAGCATCAGGGGCTCGATTCGGCCGCTGAGGGCGATGAGGGTTGTCGTGAAGCCGGCAAAGATGTAGCCAATGCTCGAGCCCGCCGCGATCACTGGAAAGATGCGCTTGCCCTCGAGCAGGTTGAAGTGCTGGCTAGCGAAGCCCCAGAACTGGATCATCACGAGCTCGAAACCGACGTAGTAGACGAGATACGCGGCGAATGCCACGGTCGGGCTCTCATCGAACAGATAAACGACGAAGGTCGCAAGCGCGGCCAGGCCGTTGAGCGCGAGGATCACGCGAAACGCTCGCCCGACTCCGAGCCGGCGTGTCAGGGCGCCCTGGAGGGCGACCATCGGCCAAACGGCCAGGGCCAGGATGATGAAGAAGAGCGGATAAGCCTCGGGCCCGGCCTTGTTCAGGAACATGGCCTGAGAGCCGTTGAACGCGGTGTACGCCGCCCAGCCGAGCACGATCGCGAAGCCGGCCACCTGAAGGGTGCGTGGGAGCTCGGTCCGCCGAACGTGAAGAAACTTCGCAAGCAGCGGCACGCGCGAAATTATGTGGGTTAGGGCAGATAAGTCCCCCCACCTACCGGTGGTTTTTATCCTCCCCGCCTGCCGGGGAGGTGGCGAGGTCCGGCCGCTGCCGGGCCATTGTCCTCCCCGCTTGCCGGGGAGGTGGCGGGCCGAGCCCGCCGGAGGGGGAGCCCAGTTATGCAAAGCGGGCGGAGTCGTCCGCTTGCTTAGACCGTGCCCTCTCTCAACGCCGTCAAAGCCTTGTCGATGTTCCTCTGCCTGGTCTCAGGCGTCTTCGCGTTCGCGACCGGCAGGACCAAGCGCTGCTTCTTGCTGTTCGACAATCCCTCGAACACCTTCGTCGCCCGGCCATCCTTGTCAAGCGCCTTCGCGAAGTCCTCGGGCAGCGCGAGCTCACGAGGCTCCTTATCGAGCTCGAGATCGACGTCGACGGTATCGCCGGCTGCGACGCGCGCATTCCTCCGGTTCAGGTTGCTCACGCCGATCATGAACTTGCCACCCATAACCGCCACAGCGCTGCGATAGGTGTAGTTGTTGATAGTGACTCGTACCAGCGGCACCTTGCTCGAGCTGAGCGCCTGAACCAACCTTGGTGGAACCTCAATGCCCGCGGCGGTCTTACCGGTAGCGAGGATCTTGGTGCGAAACCTCATGCGCTGGAGTATGAAGAATCACGTTGGCCGGGCGCTCTGCCCTGTCCGCAGGTTGGCGGCGAGCATCGCGACAATCACAGATGCCGTGAGGGGCACGCCCAAGGCCGCGCGGAGACCCAGGTGGTCGGCGATGTTGCCTATCAGGCCTGGACCGGCGATCGACCCGGCGTAGGCCGCGGAGGAGATGAGACTCAAGGCGGTACCGCTGCGGCCCAGGTTGGCGCCGGCGCTGAACGCGAGGGGCACCATGACTGCAACCCCCGCACCCACCAGAACAAACCCGAAGATCGCGCCTGGAACGACCGGCCACACGATGGCAACGCCAAAACCGACGGCTGACAAACAGGCGCCGAGCCGAGCGACTGTCGTCGCACTCGTGCGGGCCGTGAGGCGATCGGCCCGAAACCGCACCGCCATCATTGCAACGCTGAATGCCGCAAATCCGACTGCCGCCAACCCTTGACTGGCGTGACCGTACTCGCGCAGATAGAGAGCGTTCCAATCGCCGCCGCCGCCTTCGACGATGATGGCGCTGAATCCAAGGACGGCGACAAGAACAGTCGAGCGGGTCATGAGCCTTCGAGTGGTCGCCTCGTGAACTGGCTCCGCGCCGCCACGCGTGTTCGGGAGGGTACGCAGGAGGGGAGCGGAGAGGGCGGCCACTAACAGCGAAACGATGACGAAGTGCTCAAGAGGTGGAACGCCGAGAAATGCGGCCGCGCCTGCTGCGATTGAGCCAACTACAGCTCCCAGGCTCCAGAAGCCATGAAAGCCATTGAGCATCGGCCGGCCCGCATCGCGTTCCAGCTCTGCGGCCTGAGCGTTCTCGAGCACGTCGATAAAACCGGCGCATGCTCCAAGCACGAGGAAGGCGACCACGAGTACTGCGAAACTTGTGGCCAGCCCCGCTGGAATCAACGCCACACAGAGAACGACGGTGAACGTACGGACCCACACCCTGCTTCCTCGACTGAGCGCGACACGCGCCGTCCCTGCGCCAACAATCGCGCCGACTGCGCATATGAGCAGTGCGAAACCGATCTGCCCATCGGTCAGGTGAAGATGGTCCTTGAAGGCTGGCAGCCTCGGGACCCAGCTGCCGCTCACAACGCCGAACGCGAGAAAGGCTACTGAAACCGCGACCCGCTGACGGTCGTGAGTGCTTGGACCCACGCGCGACTACGTTTGCTGAACGTTCGCGATCTTCTCCAGGGCGGCGATCCTCTCCTCGATCGGCGGGTGCGTGTCGAA
>PLYD01000255.1 GCA_003151665.1 Candidatus Dormiibacterota bacterium | reverse complement strand
TGCTTGGGATACCGACCTACAAGGTCCGCGTCGTGCCGATGGCGGTCGGTGGCGGCTTCGGCGGCAAGGTCACGCTGCTGGAGACGCTCCTCGTGCTGCTCGCGAGGCGAACCGGTCGCGCGCTGCGGCTCAACCTCACCCGCCAGCAGGTGTTTGCGGTAGCGCGATCTGCGCCTGCCGCGAGCTTCGACATCGAGCTGGGCGCCAAGCGCGATGGCACGCTGGTTGCACTGCGGGCGCGTTTTCACTACGACAACGGTGCGACTGCGGGGTGGCACGGCGGGATCACCGGAATGTTCCTGAGCGGCACTTACCAATGCCCCAACTTCGAGATCACCGGCTACGAGGTGTCGACCAACAAGACTCCGGTCGAGGCGTACCGCGCGCCGGGCGCGCCACAGGCCTACTTCGCGCTGGAGTCGGCCCTGGACGAGCTGGCGCTCCAGCTCAAGATGGATCCGATCGAGCTGCGCCTTCGCAACGCCACGCGCGAAGGCGACCCCGGCCCCGATGGCAAGCCACTGCCTCGGATCGCCATGATCGAATGCCTCGAAGAGGCCCAGAAGCACCCCCTTTACACGAAGCCGTGCGTCGAGGGCGAAGGCGTTGGAATCGCGCTCGGGTCATGGGGCGGCGCCCGCACGCCGGCGTCGGCTGGCTGCCGCGTTGAGCCCGACGGCACGCTGACCGTGCACGTCGGGACAGTGGACGTCAGTGGCTCATCAACCGGGCTGGCGATGATCGCCGCCGAGTCATTCGGCGTTCCGCTGGACAAGGTCCGGATCGAGACGAGTGACACCGGGGTGGCGCCCTTCGGCCCGCTGGCCGCTGGGAGCCAGGTCACCTACAGCATGGGCGGGGCGGTGCAGGAGGCTGCACTCGAGGCGCGCCGCCAGCTGCTGGAGATCGCCACCAACGAGCTGGAGGCGGCTCCCGAAGACCTAGAGATAGTGGATGGTCGCGTGACAGTGCGCGGCGTGCCTGGACGCTTCGTCGAGGTCACCAAGCTCGTGGCGATGAGCACCGAGTTCATGGGCAAGTACCGGCCGATCCAGGCCACCGGTCGCTCGGCGGTCCAGGCGGCGTCCCCGATGTTCACCGTCCACATAGCGCGGGTTCGCACCGACGCGGAGACGGGCGAGTTTCAGCTCACCGGCTATGCAGCCATACAGGATGTCGGGCGTGCGATCAATCCGCCCGAGGCCATGGGCCAGATCCACGGCGGCGTGGTGCAGGGCTTGGGGCGAGCGTTCGGCGAGCAGCTCGCCTACAACGTCGACGGGCAGCTCCGCACCTCCAGCTTTCTCGACTACGAGCTCCCCACGGCCGACCAGCTGCCGGACATCGATGTCAAGCTGATCGAGGTGGCCTCGGCCGTCGGGCCGCTTGGCGCGAAGGGAGTCGGCGAGCCACCGGCGGTGCCCGGACCGGCGGCGATCTCGAACGCGCTGGCCCGGGCGACCGGCATCAGGGTGCGCGCCCTCCCACTCGATCGGTCAGCCTTCGTTCGGCGGTAATCTCGCCCATAGTGGCGGGGTGAGCATCGCCGAAGAGGCGCCCGGGTCCGCCGAGAGAGGCAGTCCCGGTTCCGCCATGCGGGCCTACGTAAAACGAACGCTTCCGGACGTCTCCCCCATCCTGGTTTGCAACCGAGCGCCGTCCGAGCCAAGGCCGGAAGGAGGCTTCAAGCGAGGGGCCGGCGGAGTCATCACCGCACTGCTCACCTTGGCGGAGGCCACCGAGGCGGATTGGGTCGCCTGCGCGCGCAACGAAGAAGAGCGGCAGATCGCTGCCACCAAGGGGGGTGCCGTCACCGTCCCGCTCCTGAACTCAACGGGCCGCCTGCACTACGCGACACCGACCAAGGAGCAGTACGAGCTGTACTACGGGGTTTTCGCCAACCCCGTGCTCTGGTTCATCCAGCACTACCTGTGGGACCTCGGCAACGAGCCGGTCATCGACGACCGCATCCACCAGGCCTGGGAGGAGGGGTACGTCGAGGTCAACCGATTGATGGCCGAGAAGGTGATCGAGGTCGCTCGCGCAGCGCCAAGCCGGCCTCTGGTGATGGTCCACGACTACCAGCTCTATCTCGTCCCACGGTTGGTGCGAACCGCGCTGCCCTCCGCGATGATCCAGCACTTCGTGCATGTGCCTTGGCCGACGCCGCAGTACTGGAAGGTGCTCCCCAAGCAGATGCGCGACGCCATTCTCGAGGGACTGCTCGGATGCGATATCGTCGGCTTCCAGTCAAGCCTGGACGTGCGCAACTTTCTGCTGACCTGCGAGGAGAATGCCGGCCTTCAGGTGGATGAGCGGGAACGCGCGGTTTTTTATGGCGGCCGTGTCGTTTACGCACGGCACTACCCCATATCGATCGACGTCTCGACGACGGCGCGGCTTGCCGGATCGCGTGGCGTTAAGAGGCAGGAGCGCGACCTCGCCTCATGGCGGCCGCAGAAGTTGATTGCGCGTATCGACCGGACAGATCCTTCGAAGAACATCGTTCGCGGCTTTATCGCTTACGACAAGCTCCTGCGGTACCACCCGGAGCTTCGCGGGCAGGTCCAGTTCTGGGCTTTCCTGCAGCCGTCGCGCCAGGACGTCGCCGTCTACAGCCGCTACCTTCGACAGATCCGACAAATAGTCGGGCGGATCAACAGCGATTTCGGTACTGAGACGTGGCAGCCGGTGCGGCTGGAGATCGGAGAGAGCGAGCGCAAGGCGGTCGCGTCGTTGAAGAACTACGACGTTCTGCTCGTCAATCCCGTGTATGACGGGCTTAACCTCGTGGTCAAGGAGGGCGCGCTCGTCAACGCGACGAACGGCGTGATCGTGCTGTCAGAGAACGCCGGCGCTCACGAAGAGCTGCACGACTTCGTCCTGTCGATCAACCCTTTCGACGTTGAGGCAACGGCGGCCGCGCTCTATGTCGGTCTGATGATGGGGGCGGTGGAAAAGCGACGCTTGAACGAAGGCGCGCGAGAGGTGGTACGCGCCAACGACATCACGCGGTGGATCAGCCGGCAGGTCCAGGATTTGCGGGACCTCGTGATGAGCCCGGTGCGAGCTTAGGTTCGCTCCCCGGTTGTCGCCCACTCCGCCAGGCTGCGGAGGAAGGCTGAGGCTTCGGCGGGACCGTCAAGGACCAGGTCACAGTGGTCGAACAGGTCGGGCGGCACCTCGGCAGAGCCGACGCCCACGCACAGGCGTGGAATCGACGCCCGGCTCGCCACCCTGAACATCGACCTGTCATTTTCGTCGTCGCCCATGACCACGAGACCACCCGGGTGGAGGCGCTTGAACAAGGCCTCCAGGGCATTGCCCTTGCCGGCGTTAGGCGAGTGCACCTCGATGACCTTCCGACCAAGGCCGCCGTAGAGGCCCGTCTGATGCAGCAGCAGCCGCACGATGTCGAGCACCTTTTGACCGCTGATCGGGGCGTTGCGGAAATGCACCGCGCTGCTCGCGGGTTTGATCTCGATCCAGGCTCCGGGGGTATGACCGAGCAGCTTGGCCGCCTCGGCGTTGAACACTCTCAGCGCTTCCAGCTCCTGGGGAGTCGGCGGCGGAAGGCCGCTGTCGCCGATGAGCTCGGCGCCGGGAATGGGCAGGTGCTCCGCCAGCTCGGTATTCGTGCGGCTGCTGAGAATGACCACCTTCTTCAGCATCGGGACCAGGCGCCGCAGAGCATGCAGCGAATCCGGCAGCAGAGTGGCCAGTGTCGGCTCCGGAACGATGTCGGCCAGAGTGCCGTCGAAGTCGGAGACGAGAAGGAGCTCGTGCGGCGGAATCGACGAGAGCGGTGAGTTTCGCCAGACCGCGGCGATATCGCTGGATTGGACGCTCACGTACCCAATCTACGCAGGCGGGCGGTGGCGCTGCACGATCGAAGCTAGCTCGAGCCCTTGAGGCAGGGTCCCGAACGAGTGGCCCCAATCGCCGCCGAGGCGCGAGGCGCAGAAGGCATCGGCCACGGCCGGGTCGCCGTAGCGGACCAACAGCGAGCCCTCGAGGGTCATCGCGAGGTGCTCCACCACGCGCCGTGCGCCTGCTTCGACTGCGGCTCTGTTCGAGAGCTCCTTCTTCAGCTCGACCACGGATCGATCCAGACGTGCGTCGGAGCCGCGCGCCTCGTCGACCTCGGCGATGAAGGCCGTCACCGTTTCCGGCTCGCGGCGCATGGCCCTCAGGACATCAAGGGCGTTCACGTTGCCCGATCCCTCCCACAGCGAGTTGACCGGCGCCTCGCGATACAGGCGCGGCATGATCGATTCCTCGACGTAGCCGTTGCCGCCGAGACATTCGAGCGCTTCGGACACGAGCGGAATCGCGCGCTTGCACGTCCAGTACTTGCTCACCGCGAGTGCGAGCCGTCGGAAGTGGGCTTCCTCGCTGTCGGCAGCGCGGTCGAGGGAGCGCGCGAGCCGCATCATGAGGATGGTCGTCGCCTCCGATTCGATGGAGAGGTCTGCCAGGACGTTGACCATCAGCGGCTGGTCGATCAGCAGGCGTCCGAATGCGCTTCGATGCGCCGCATGGTGGGTCGCCTGAGCGACGGCCTGACGCATGAGCGAGGCAGAGCCGATAACGCAGTCAAGTCGCGTGTGGTTGACCATCTCGATGANNAGCTCGATCTCGCTCGAGGCGTTGGACCGATTGCCGAGCTTGTCCTTCAAACGCTGGATGTGGAATGCGTTGCGGGTGCCGTCGGGGAGGACGCGAGGCAGTAGGAAGCAGGAAAGTCCGCCCGGCGCCTGGGCCAGTACCAAGAACGCGTCGCACATCGGCGCGGAGCAGAACCACTTGTGCCCCGTCAGTTGGTACTCGCCTCCGGCGGTTGGCGTGGCGCGTGTCGTGGTGGCGCGGACGTCGGAACCTCCCTGCTTCTCGGTCATCGCCATCCCGAACAGGACGCCGCGCTTGGCTTCGTGCGGGCGCAGGCCAGGGTCGTAGTCGAGGGTGGTGATCAGCGGTTCCCATTCGGCCGCGAGGTTCGGTTGTTTGCGCAGAGCCGGAACCGCTGCATATGTCATCGATACCGGGCAGCCATGGCCGCCCTCCACCTGCGACCAGACGTAGAAGCCCGCAGCGCGCGCGACGTGCGCGCCGGGACGCGGCTCGCGCCATGGGAGGGCGTGAAGGCCATGGCCGATCGCGACTTCCATCAAGCGATGCCATGCGGGATGGAACTCGACCTCGTCGATGCGGTTGCCAAACCGGTCGTGGGTGCGGAGCTGTGGCGGGTTCGAGTTGGCCTGGAAGCCCCAGGCGATCGCCTCCTCGGTGCCGGCGAGCCGGCCGAGCTCGCTGACCCAGTCGTGCGCCCACCCGGCGCCCTCGCGCTCGAGCGCCTCGCGCAGCGGCGCATCGGCTTCGAAGAGGTTGTAATCAATGAGCGGGGGCGGCTGGTTGAAAACGTCGGCCGGTTTCACGCCCACAGGCTACCTTGAGGCCCATATCGACAAAGCAACACCCCGGACAAAAGGGCCGCGATGAGAACCAGCAATGGGTCGCATCGGGCGACTGTAATCCTGCGTCCCCGGCCCTAGTCCGGACCGCGCGCGGGAGGACCGAAGGTAACCGTCGGTGGGATGGTGACCATCCGCCCGTCATCGCCGCGAACTATTTGCCAACCCCCCTCATGCACCATCCAGTGATGCCGGTAGCAGAGCAGGGTGAGGTTGTGTGGTTCATTCGTCCCGCCGTGGATCCAGTGCTTCAAGTGATGTCCTGAAGTCCATGTCGCCGGCCGATCGCAACCCGGCCAGGTGCAGCCCCGGTCGCGAGCGTTGAGCGCCTTGCGCGCCGGTCCAGAGATCGCCCGCTTGGCACGGCCAACGTCGATGACCATCGAATCAGAGTTGAGGAGGATGCGCGTGACCGAGCAATCGCACGCCAGCCGCTCGACCGCCTTGGCGGAGATGGGAAGCGAGAACTCCAGCTCAGCCGCGGGAGCGCCGTCGAGGCCACGCAGGGTTTCCAGCGAGGTGGTCACCTGCAGGTGCGTGCGCTGGCTGCCGTTCTGCGGCACCAGCCCGTTGTCGAGTGCGTGCATCGAGATATCGATGAGGGCATCCGCCATCCGCCGGTCGTATGGCCGGCTGTCATCGGGGCCTGACCGACGCGCGAGTGGCTCGAGCGCCGTGCGAATCGCTGCGCCACCCACCGGATCAAAGACACCGCTGAGATAGACAGCGCCATCGTCATCGCTGCCGATGTGCAGGCTGCGGTTCTCGACCAGGTCGACCTCGGCCGCCGTCACGCCTTTGGGGTCGGCGGCATGCCGGAGATGCCGGCAGATGTAGTGGAACTTGCCGACCGTGTTCTCGCGCGCCTTCGCCAAGAGCCGCTCTTCGTTGAAGACCCGAGCTGTGGGAGAGGCCGCAAGCGCCTCGACAGTCCTGGCCATCGCGACCATGTGGCCAAAACCAACCGCACCTTCGGCCATTGCAACGAAGGTCTGCGGGAGCGCCTCGAAGTGCTCGCCGGCAGCCACGCAGTTGGCAGCCTGCGGCCCCGTCATGTGGCAGTAGATGCGAATCCAGTCGATGGGGGTGGCGGCACCCCATTCCTCGTATTCCTTGGTGGCAGCAAACTCGGCGGCTTCTTTGGCGAACATGAGCTGCATCAAAGAGATGCCGCGGCTCATCTCGATCAGGCGCTCGGCGCGAGTCCGAAAAACCTCATCAGGGAGCTCTATGTCACAGACGTCTTGCGTCGCGAGCATAGAAATATGGTACAAACAGATGTTCGCCGAAGCAACGCTTTTGGCTTGTTAATTTGGCCTTTTTGCGCGCTCTTTTTATTGAACTCATCTACGCCCGTCGCGCCAATGCCACCCCGCACGCCAGCACTCTCGGGCCTAACGAGAACTTCCCAGTCCTTTTGAGCGCACCCCAATTCCCACGAAGCGATCTCTCAGCCAATTCGTTCTTTTCATTGACTCGTCTACGCCCGCCTCTGGACGAATCCGGCAGGCCCCTGTCAGCCAATTTCTTTTGCGAGCTCAGCAACTAACCCCAGTTGTTGTTTGCGTGTGTCGTTGTCCATCGCCATGGGCGAGACGATCAACGTGTCGACGCCTGCATCCTTGAACGCACGGATTTTTTCTCGCGCCTGGTCACGAGGACCCACGATGCTCACCGCGTCGATCAGCTCGTCCGGCAGCGCCATCGCCGCCTCGCTCTTTCGGCCCGCGAGGTACAGGTCCTGTACTTCTTTTGCCGCAGCTTCGAATCCGTAGGTCGACACCAGCCGGTTGTAGAAGTTCTGCTCCCGCGACCCCATGCCGCCCACGTAGAGGGACAGCATCGGCCTCATCGCGTCGCGTGCCGCGCCCAGGTCGTCGCCAATCATCACGTTGACCGACGGGCAGATCCGGAAGTCATCGAGCGACCGGCCCGCGCGCGCTGCGCCCTCTTCGAGCGGCACGCGCAGCGTTGCCGTGTGCTCCGGTGAGAAAAACACCGGCAGCCACCCGTCGGCGATCTCGCCCGCCAGCGCAACGTTCTTCGGACCCAGCACGGCCAGGTAGATCGGGATCTTGTCTTGGGCCGGCCGGATTGTCAGCTTCAGCACCTTTCCCGGGCCATCCGGCAGCGGCAGCTCCAGGGTCTCGCCGTGGAACTCGACCTTCTGGTGCGCCAGCGCCATGCGCACGACCGCCACGTACTCGCGCGTCCGCTGCAGCTGCTTGGCGAACCTGACCCCGTGCCACCCCTCAGACACCTGAGGCCCTGACGAGCCCAGCCCCAGGATGAACCTGCCGCCTGACAGCTGGTCGATCGTCGCCGCGGTCATGGCCGTCATTGCCGCGCTGCGAGCGGGGATCTGCAGGATTCCGGATCCGAGCTTGATGC
>PLYD01000002.1 GCA_003151665.1 Candidatus Dormiibacterota bacterium | reverse complement strand
AGAACGCGGTGGTCGACGAGCCAGCCCCCCACGGTCGGGCCGAGCGCGAAGCCGAGTGAGGGGCTGACGCCAAACAGGGAGATGGCGAAACCAACCCGACCCTTCGGCGTGACCGCGCGCAGGGCGGTGAGCATCACTCCTGTGTTGCCGAGCTGGAATCCGACCAGCAGCAGGCCGAAGGCGGCCTCCCATCGGTTCTGGGCGAACCAGAGCACGGCAAAGACCACCATCTCGACGAAAGCGCTACGCGCGATGATCGGGACGCGGCCGTAACGCTCCGCCCACACGCCCCAGAACGGGACCAACGGCAGGCCGAACAGGAAAAATGCGGCGTTCAGGTACCCGGTCCAGGCGGGCACCTCCGCGGGCGGCACCTGCACCGTCGCGAGGTACAGGGGCATGAACCGAAAAACGTGCGACACCGTGAAGGCCTCGACCGTCGAAGCAAACCCAAAGATCACAAGCAGGGTGATCCACCCCGACGCCCTTCGGGACGATGTTGCCAAGGCCTGATCCGCCGACATGTCAGCGGACTATAGGGCCCCTTGAGCGCAAGAGAAAAATCGTCTCTCGGCCGGCTGCTATCTTGCTGCCAGGGAAAGGTTCTGCTCTGTATTGGGAGGACGCAACTTGAGCGACAAGCCCACCCGTGTCGACGGCGACCGAATGCAAAAGGCTTACGACGCCACGCGAGCAAACACCATGAAGACTCCGGTCTTGACCCAGCGGGCGGTCGCCCATATCGACAAGGACATGCATATGGTCGGCCGGGTCGGCCGGTTTCAGATCGAGTCCGACGAGCCCCCGGAGCGGGGCGGCGACGACCTGGCGCCCGCGCCCTTGCAGTACCTCCTCGCCGGCGCAGCTTTTTGACTGCTTACCCAATTGGCGAAGTTTTCGCCCCTGTATGAGGTCCCGATCGAAGAGGCCGACGTCGACGTCCGCGCCACCTTCAGCGTGGCGGACAAGTACGACCTGGGCGGCCCGCCGGGCGCCTTCCAGCAGGTGACATTCGATCTCCACGTAACCAGCCCAGCGCCCGAATCACAGGTTGCCAAGCTGGTGGCTCACGCCGAGCGAGCCTGCCATGCGGCTCAAACCTTTCGAGCGCCGGTCCCGGTGGACCTGAAGGCCACCTTGAACGGCCATCCCCTGGCGCCGGGCTAGCTTCCAGGCGCCCCGGCCGCGGCTCGGGGTTTCCGCCGGGCTGTGCTAGCATCCGATGCCAATGTTGCGCACTACCATCGTAGTGACGCAGAGCCCCCGGCTCGGATGCGGCATGAATACAGATGAATGAATCCGCCACGTCCATCGCAGAGCGGCTGATCCAGCTCGGCTTCTCCCGCTACGAAGCGCGCACCTACGTCGGTCTGCTGATGTCAGAAGGCGCGACCGGCTACAGCGTGGCCAACGACACAGGGGTGCCACAGCCGAAGGTGTACGAGACCCTGCGCCGCCTGGTTCAGCGCAGGGCCGCGATCTTGACCGGCGAGCGGCCTGCCCGTTATGCGGCGGTGCCCCCGCAAGCTCTGCTCAGCGCGCTGGAGAAGGAATTCGGCGAAAAGGTAAAGGCGGCCCGCAAGAGCCTCGAGAATCTCCCGGACCGTCCGTTCCGCGACGGCAGCGTTGCGCTCTCGCGCCTGGACAGCTTCGCTGCCGCTACTGAGAGAGCGACCGACGCATTGTCACGCGCCCGCAGTCGCGTCTACCTCAGCGGTCGGACAGAGGAGCTCAAGGGACTCGCTGCCGCTGTTGACGAGGCGGCCGGCCGCGACGTCCAGTTCGTCATCGTCCATTTCGGCCACCTGCCGTTCCAGCCGCCACGCGGACAGGTCATGCGGCACGCGAGCACGGAGGGCACGCTTTACGCGTCTCGAAAAGCGCGCCACCTCGCGCTGGTTGTCGACTCGAGGTGGGCATTGTGGGCCCTGGCTCGCGACGGGCGCGAATGGGAGGTGATGTTCGGAGATTTCCCATTGGCCGCGAGCCTGGTGAAGTCCTACATCCGCCACGACCTGTTCGTGCAGCGTATGTACGCGGACCTGCCGAGTGAGCTCGAGAGCCTTTATGGACCGGGACTGCTGGAGCTGACCAACCTGTCCGAAGGCGAGCCCGCAGTCGAAGCGGATCCGGGGACGATTGCGGCGTCCGAGTCCTGATTCCTAGCGAGCATCAGGGCAAGATGCGCAAGATCGACCTGCACTGCTACCCCGGTACGCAGCCGTGGATCGACTCGTATGGGCCGTTCGCTGAAGCGCTCGGCGCTTACTGGAAGCGTGAGTGGGTCGCGAAAACCGAAGACCAGGTAATCCAGGAGTTCGAGGACGCGGGCGTCGAGGCGGTGCTCGTCGCCTTCGACATTGAATCCGTCACCGGCGCGCCGCCTTGCAGCAACGACTACGTGGCTGAGCTGCGGGATCGGCACCCGGGCACGATCCTTCAAGGCTGGGCGGCGGTCGACCCGTTGAAGGGCGCGGCCGCACTCGAGGACGCCAGGCATGCAATCGAAGACCTCCACCTGCTGGGCTTCCACTTCCATCCGATCATGGGTCGATTCGCCGTCGACGACGAGAGCCTGCGCCCGCTGTTCGAGCTCATCGATGCATTGAGGGTTCCAGTGATGATCGATGTGGGCACCACAGGTATGGGCGCGGGGCTTCCTGGAGGGTTGGGCTCGAGGCTGCGGCACGCGCATCCCCTCGCCCTCGACGATCTTGCCGCCAACTTTCCGAAGCTGACCATCATCGCCGCGCACCCAGGATGGCCTTGGATCGAGGAGATGACGGCCGTCGCGCTGCATAAGGGCAACGTCTACTGGGAGCTGTCGGGCTGGGCGCCGAAGTACTTTCCCGACAGCTTGAAGAAGGACGTCAGGGGTCGGCTCCGCGACAAGGTGATGTTCGGCAGCGACTACCCCAGCTTGGCGTATGAGCGCGTCTTCCGCGAATGGGGCGAGCTCGGGTACGCGGATGAGGTCATGGAAGATGTGTTTCACGGGAACGCGGAGCGCGTCCTCGGATTTATGCGTGAGCCGTCGGCGGAACCGCGCCGCGGGGTGCGATGAGCCCAACCGCGAGCACCCGCGCTGCCCTCGTGACCGGTGCCACACGCGGCATCGGCCGCAGCACCGCCCTCGAGCTGGCGAGGCATGGCTACGACGTGGCTGTCAATTACAGCCGTAGCCGCGATGCCGCCCAGGCGGTGGCGGACGAGGTCGCCGCGCTTGGGGTCAGATCGGTGGTAGTTCAGGCCGACGTCGCCGACGAATCACAGGTGCTGGCGATGGTTAGCCGCATCGAGGATGAGCTCGGGCGGCTGGACGCCCTGGTGAACAACGCCGGCACGACGGTGCCGACTCCGCCCTCCGATATCAACGGTCTTGACATGGCCGAGTGGGACCGCGTGTTCGCAGTCAACGTGCGCGGCATGTATCAGGTCACGCGCGCCTGCGTTCCTATGCTCAACCACTCCGGGTCAGGCGCGGTGGTCAACCTCTGCAGCATCGCTGGACTCCGACCCGGCCCGCAGCCGTTTCCGTACGCCGCCAGCAAAGCAGCGGTTGGGAACCTGACTCGGACCCTGGCGGGGGCCCTCGGTCCGAAGATCCGCGTCAACGCCGTGGCTCCTGGGTGGATGTCGGGCGAGTGGATGGAGAACGCCCTGGGCGATAACTACGAGCGCTTGATGGAGCGGCGCGCGAGCCTGACACCACTGAAGCGCTGCGTGACGCCTGATGAGGTCGCCATCACCATCGTGAGCTTGATCGCCAGCAACCCGATGGTGAACGGCGAGATCGTCGTCATCGATGGCGGCTTTTCGGCCACCACCTGATGGGTCTTGACGGGGTCGTTCCATATCCTCCCGAGTTTGCCCAACGCTATCGGCGACTGGGCTACTGGCGGGACGAGACGCTCGACACCGTCTTCAGCGACCTTTTCGCCAGGCATCACGACAGGGTCGCCCTGCAAAGCGGTGATCGGACCATCACATATGCGGAGCTCGGACAGAGGTCGGCTTCCCTGGCCGGATACTTGTACGAGCGCGGCCTTCGCCCGCTCGATCGCGTGGTCGTCCACCTGCCCAACGGCCCGGAGTTCCTGTTTCTCTACTTCGCGCTGCAGAAGCTCGGGGTCGTCCCGATCCTGGCCCTCGCGCCGCATCGCCGGCTCGAGATCGACCATTTCGTCAAGCTGGCGGACGCCATCGCCTACTTCGGCACCGACCCGGACCTGGCCTCGGAGGTCCGGGGCACAAACGCGATGCTGCGCGACACCTTCACACTCGACGAGCTGACGGCCATTGCGCCAACCGCTCCCCCGCCCCCCATCGACGTCGATCCGACCGACCCGTGTGTGTTGCTCCTGTCAGGCGGAACGACCGGCATCCCAAAGCTGATACCGCGAACACACAATGACTACCTCTACAACTCGCGAGCCGCGGCTGCCGTCCAGGACATCACCGCCGAGAGCCGCCAGCTCTGCGTATTGCCGCTCGCGCACAACATGCCGCTTGCGTGCCCCGGCGTGCAGGGGTTCCTCATGGCGGGCGGTCGCGTCGTCATCGGGACGAGCACCAAGGCGCCCGACGTGTTCGAGCTCATCGAAAAGCATCGGGTCACCCACGTCGGGGGTGTGCCCGCCCTGTACATCCGCTGGCTGGCGGACCCGGCACATAGCCGCCACGACCTGACCTCGGTCGAGCTCTTACAGTCAGGTGGCCAGCGCCTGCAGCCCGAGGTCCGGCGACGGATGGCCCAAGCTTTCCCCAACGCTTTCGTTCAAGAGAATTTCGGAATGAGCGAAGGCACCTTGTTCTTCGTACGACGAGATGACCCCGAGGACGTGCGGCTCGAGACCGTCGGCAGGCCGGTCAGCGCCGATGACGAGGTGCGGCTCACCGACGAGGACGGCCGGGAGGTCGCCGATGGCGAGGTTGGCGAGCTCACGGTGCGCGGCCCTTACACATTGCGCGGCTATTACCGGGTGCCCGATTACAACGCCCGCCAATTCACTGCGGATGGTTTCTACCGCTCGGGCGACCTGATGCGACGCCACCCATCGGGGTCGTACCTCGTCGAGGGGCGGATCAAGGACCTGGTCAACCGCGGTGGCGAGAAGATCAGCAGCGAAGAGGTGGAGAGCGTGATCCTGACTCACCCTTCGGTCCGGAACGTTGCGTGCGTCCCGTTTCCCGATCCCGTTCTCGGCGAGCGAATGTGCGCGTGCGTGATCCCACGCCAGGGCAGTACGCTCACGCTCGAAGAGTTGACCAGGTTTCTCCTGGATGCGGGCATGGCCAAGTTCAAGCTGCCCGAGCGCCTGGAGCTGATGGGCGATTTTCCTCTCTCTACGTTCGGGAAGGTGTCGAAGAAAGCGCTCGCCGAGCGCCTTCGTTAACCTGCGCCCTGCGCGCGCTTTCGCTAACCTGCGCCCTGCGCGCGCCCGGCCGAAGGTGCTCGCCGAGGGGCCGCGCGTATCAGGTTCCACAGCTTCATCGGCGTAACCGGCACGGAGTCCACGGCCACATCGAAGCCCATCGCATAGAGCGCATCCTCAATCGCATTGGCAATCGCGGCCGGAACCGCGATCGTCCCCGCCTCGCCCGCTCCGCGAAAACCCTCGGGGTTGTGAATCGTGGCAGTCTCGGTGTGGATCAGCTCGGGCTCGACTCGGAGCTCGGGGGCGCTGACGATCGTGTAGTCGAGAAAGCTCGGCGACTGGAAGTTTCCATCGGGCGAGTACAGCGCCTCCTCGAAGAGGGCGTAGCCGAGGCCGTGCGCGTAGCCGCCGTGTAGCTGGCCGTCCAACAACATGGGGTTGATCGAGCGGCCGGAATCGTGCGCGATCACATAGCGCTCGATGTCAACGCCGCCAGTCTCTGCATCCACCTTCACGACTGCCGCATGGCAGCTCGAAGCCCACGCGCCTTTGCCCTTCGAATCCCAGACCTCCGCCGCCTCGAGCCCGTCACCCACGAGATCGCTCAGCTTGATGCGGCGATCCGGCACGCCACGAACTCCAACCCCGCTGACGTCGAGCACGAGATCCTCTGCCGCCGCTTCGAGCTTTTGCGACGCACGTTCGAGAAGCAGGCGCCGCGCCGCCGCTGCGGACAGCGCCACCGAGTTGCCGACCTCGAGAGCGCTGCGACTCCCCGCCGTGACAAACGAGAAAGCGACGTCGCGGCTGTCGCCGGCTCGCACGTCCACGCGGTCGACTGGCCAGCCGAGCCGGTCAGCGGCGACCTGCGCGATGAAGGTCTGGTGCCCTTGGCCTTGAGGAGTGCTGCCGACGAAAACCCGGACGGTGCCGTCCGCCAGAACTGCCACGCGCGAGGGCTCAGGCATGCCAATCCCTGTGGACTCGACGCACATCGCGACGCCCACCCCAACCGGTTCGCCGGCGAGCTGGCGCTGGCGGACTGCCGCGGCGCCGACTCGTTCGACGGCCAGCTCAAGGAGTCGTGGGTAATCGCCGCCGTCGTACACAATCGAGTTGAGGCCCGTGTCGTAAGGCATCTCCGCCGGCCCGACGAGGTTGCGGCGGCGCAGCTCGATCGGGTCGAGGCCAATGCGCCGAGCGAGGCGGTCCATCATCCGCTCGACTGCAAAATTGCCGACCGGGCGCCCGCCACCGCGAATGAACGCGGCCGGCGGAGTGTCCGATTGGCGCGGTGCCACCTCGATGTCGAAAGCAGGCATCCGGTACGCGGACATGGCATGTGCGGCGATGCTGTTCTCCTGCAACGCGCCGCGGCCAAGGTAGGCTCCGACGGTCCACAAAATCTTCCCGCGCAGCGCGAGCAGCCGTCCATCACGGTCGGAGGCGATCTCCAGGTCGAGGTCGGCCGAATGAGCCTGGCCGGTCGTTTGACCGTCCTCGGATCGACCGGCCACCCAGCGAACTGGGCGTCTCACGAGGCGGCTGATCGCGGACGCCATGATGTATTCGGGGTAGGGATGATTCTTCGCCCCGAAACTTCCGCCCACGTCTTCCGCGAGGGCAACGACCTGCCCGCGCTCGAGCCCCAGGCATCTGGTCAACGTGTCGCGAAGGACATGCACGCCGCCGACGCTGGCGCGGATGTAGAGCTTGTTCTCCTCTTCTCTCCAGTCGGCGAAGGCGGCCCTGGGCTCCATCGCCGCGCCGCAGATCCGTGCCATCGCAAGGTGCTGCCTCTCCCTGACGGGTGCTTGCTGGATTGATCGCTCCGCATCCCCGATGCGGAAGCTCTGCACGGGAAGGGCGCTTGTCACCTCCGAGAGGGGATTCAGCTGGACGTCGATCGCGTCGATCGCGTCGTGGGCCTGGTACTCCGACTCAGCCAGCACGACCGCCACAGCATCGCCCTCGAAGCGCACCTCCTGCCTGGCCAGCACAGGCCGGCGGACCGCGAGTGGTTGCTGGGGATTCGGGTCCGGCATGAACTCGTCGGCCAGCCCGAGCTCGCCTGCAATCCAGGCCCCAAGGACGCCCGGCATGTTGAGTGCCCCTGAAACGTCGACCTGGAGGCCATCGCCACGTGGCACACCGGCACGACGCACTGCCATGTAAGCGGTACCGAAAACGTGATTGTCCCCGGCGTAGCGACCCATTCCCTGGATCAGGGGCGGATCCTCGCGGCGCCTCATCGACTGTCCGATGAAGCCTTCTGTCCTACTCACTACCTTCGCAGGTATTATCGAGGCAGGATGGTCATCGACGCCTATGCGCACGTTTTCCCAATGCCTCTGATCGAAGCCCTGGCTGAGGTAAAGCCGAGCAAAGAGCTCGCCGCACTTCGCGCGCAGAGCCCGCACAACTTCGAGCACGCAGCACGGCTCGCTTACATGGACGAGCACGGTTTCGACGTGCAGGTGCTCATCCTGGCCCGGCCGCCTGTATGGCTGGGCATGGACCGCTCCGACGTCCACCGGCTTTCGCGCGTAGCGAACGATTCAATCGCGAACTTCGCTGCCAAGCGGCCCGATCGATTCGTCGGGGTCGGCGTGCTGCCGGTAGTCGACGGAGTGATGATGGATGAGTTCGAGCGAATCCACGGAGAACTCGGCCTGAAGGGTGTGCTCATCTTCTCGAACATCGAAGGCAAGCCCCTCGATGACGAGTCGATGTGGCCGCTCTACGAGCGGGCGGCGGCGCTCGACTTTCCGATCTGGATCCATCCTCAACACGCGAACTACTACCCGTGGATCAGAAAGGACGTGCTCGATCGCGTACTCGCCTGGCCGTTCGACACGTCGCTCGCGATGGCGAGGTTGGTTTACGGCGGTGTGTTCGAGCGCTTCCCCAGCATCAAGTTCGTCACGCACCACATGGGCGGGATGATTCCGCATTTCGCAGCACGAATCGCGGCTTTTGCCGAGACCAGTTCAGAGGAGTACGCGAAGCTGGGCTTGGGCGAGAGCGGTGCCGCGCTGACCGGCCAGCCGCTAGACCACTTCCGCCTCTTCTACAACGACTGCATCAGCAATGGCTCGCCGGAGGCGGTCCGGGTGGCGCTCAATTTCTTCGGCGCCGACCACATCCTGTTCGGCACGGATTTTCCGTTTGGACCGGACAACGGCGAGCGCTGGCCGCTCGATGAGCTCCACACCATCAAGACGATGCCGATGGACGAGTCCGAGCGGGCGAAGGTCCTCTACGGAAACGCGGCGCGGCTACTGAAGCTGCCCCTCAAGACAGGTGCAGCGCCGGCTGCCTCCGCCTAAGGCGCTACTCCCGCACCGCTTTCAAACCTTTGCCTCCAGCTCGGGCCCCTTGGCGCCCAGGAAGATCTCCCTCATCTCGGGGTTGCCAAGGACATCAACCGCACGCGCGGACATGACGACCCGTCCCCGCACCATCATGTAAGCCCAGTCGGCGATGCCCAGGGCGGCCACCGCCTTCTGCTCAACCAGCAGCACAGCTTTGCCATGCCGGCCGAGGGCTCGGACCTGTTCCTCGAGCACCACGCGCGACAGCTCGGGTGAGAGTCCAGCTGTCGGCTCATCGAGCAGAAGTACTTTCGGATCGAGCATGAGGACTCGTGCGATCGCGGTCATCTTGCGCTCGCCTCCGCTCAGCGTCTCTACATAACGGTTGAGCTTGGACCGAAGCTGCGGAAAGACTTCGAGCGCCTTTTCCATCCTGGTCGCCCGCTCGCGGGGGTTGACCAGATAACCGCCCATGTCCAGGTTCTCCCGCACTCGCAGGCCCTCGAACACGTCTTCCGCCTGCGGTACATAGCCGATCCCCAGCCTTGCGAGCCGGGGCAGAGGAAGGCCCGTCACGTCCTTTCCGTCGAGCTCGATGTGGCCACCCAGCAGCCGCGCGATGCCAAGGATCGCCTTCAGCAGCGTGCTCTTGCCGGCCCCGTTGGGACCCACAACCGCGACGACCTGGCCATGACGCACCTCGAGGTCGACGTCACTCACGATCGGAATCTCGCTGTACCCGGCTGTAATGCCCTGCGCCGCCAGCGCGATGCCAGCTTCGGCTTCCGATCCACGAGGCTCAGCCGATGACATACGCGTCCTGCACCTCTCGGCGGGTGCGGAGCTCTGCCATGCGGCCCTCTGAGAGGACCTTTCCCTGCGCCATTACGACCACCTTGCCGCAGATGCGCTCCACGGTGTCCAGCCCATGCTCGACCAGCAAGAGGGAAAGGCCGCCGGCGCTGAGTTCGAGAAACATGTCCTCGAGCTGCCTCGAGAGGCTGGGACTGAGTCCCGCCATCGGCTCATCCAGCAGGAGGAGCTTGGGTTTCATCATCAAGGCACGCATGGTCTCGACTGCGCGTTTCTGCCCACCGCTCAGGTTGCGAGCGTATTCGTCCTCCTTGCCGGTCATGCCAAACGAGGCGAGCAGAGCGCGCGCCCGCTCGACCAGCTGCCGTTCCTGTTGCCCCCAGTACCGCTTCCCCACGAGGATTCCAAAAGGGCTGTCGCCACGGTGGGCGGGCGCGGCGACAAGCAGGTTCTCGATCGCCGTGAGGTTGCCGAACACCCTGGCGAGCTGAAATGTCCGGACGAGGCCGTGCCGGGCCAGTCGGTGCATCGGTTGGCCCGTCACGTCGACTCCGTCGAAGACGACACTGCCCCCGGCGGGCGGTAGAAGGCCCCCGATGACGTTCAGGGCGGTCGACTTGCCGGCGCCGTTGGGGCCGATCAGGCCCGTGATCGAGCCGCGCTCGACCGTGAAGGACACTCTATCGACCGCTTGCACGCCACCGTAGTTCTTGGACAGGTTCTTGACTTGGAGGATCGGGCCCATGGCGACGGTCAAGTGGCCTGACCGCCGTAACGGGGGCGCCGCTCCGGGAAGATCCCCTGCGGGCGAAGCCAGATGAACACGATGGTGAGGGTGCCCAGCACGATCCAGCCGAAGTCATGGATCAGTCCCGTGCGGTTGACGTACGACTCGAGCGCCCTCAGCGCGGGGACGTTGTTCAAGAACTGGACCCCCTGGAGGATCAGGATGCCGATCAGGAACATGCCGATGGTCACTCCCCGATCGTTGCCCATCCCGCCGACGATCACCGCGGTAAGCAAAGCGAGCGTTTCGATGTACGCCCACGCACTCGGAGACCAGCCGCCGATGAAAGCGATGAGCAGTGCGCCGCTGAGGCCGCCGAACGCGCCGCCGACGGCCTGGACCGCGAGTCGAAGGACGACGACGTCCTTGCCGATGGCCTGCGCGGCAAGGTCGTCATCGCGCATCGCCCGAAGGGTGCGGCCGAAGGGGCCGGCCGTGAACCGGCGAAGGATGAAGTAGGCCCCCAGGCAGGCCACGAAAACTATTCCGACGTAGGCCCACCGCTGGACCTCAGGGTCCTGGTCTGAGAATGGGGCGAAAGACGGAAAGATCACCAGGCCGGCATTCCCGTTAAGGAACGGCGTGTCCGCGCTGACCACAGTGGCCGCCATAAGCGAAACGACGAGCATGGCCATCGCCTGGTAGTCCTGGCGAAGCCGCTTAAGGCCGGTGATCGCGATGAGAACGCCCACTACAGCGCCGGCCACGATGCCGGCGGCCAAGGCGATTGGAAAGGAAAAGCTGAAGCCGCCTACGTACTGCTGGAAGTTGCCGTTGGAGGTCGGCGACCCGATGGTGAAAATGGCGTACCCATAAGCGCCCGCAGCGATGGTGACGATGAATGCGAGGTTGGCGACGCCCGCGACCCCGAATTCCAGGTTCAGGCCCCACGCAGCCAGAAGGTCGGTGCCTAGATATATAAGAAGGACGACGAGATAGAACTCCCAGGCGCCGATGGCTAAAGTCCTCCCGGCCGAGCTCTCACGCCATCAGCCTTCTGGTCGCCCACGCGGCACCGAACAAGCCCCTGGGACGGATGAGGAGGATCGCGATGAGGATGCCAAAAGCGACGACCTCCCGGTAGGCGGGATTGCTGTATGCCGCCGCCAGCTCGCTCGCGAGCCCCACCACCAGGCCGCCGACCATCGCTCCATATGGCTGGCCGACACCTCCCAATACTGCCGCCGCGATCATCGGGATGAGAAAGACCTGGCCGATGCTGAAATCGAAGCCGGCGGTCGTGATCGCCAGCGCGACTCCGGTTGCCCCACACAACCACCCCGACAGCAGCCATGCAACATCGCTCATCCGGTCCGTATCGATGCCGCAGCTCTGAGCAAGAATCCGATTAGAAGAGGTTGCCCGCATAGCTCGCCCCAGGGTTGTTTGCGTGAGAAGGAGATGCAGCGCGAGCATCAACACGACCGCGAGCCCGACGATCGCGACCTGGCTGGCCCCCAGCGTAGTGCCCAGGAAGTGGAAGGTCTGCCCGCCCTGATCGCCGTAGCTCTGCGTTTCGGGCCCGGCGACGGCGAGGATGACGTACTGAAGGATGACCCCCGCCGAAACGGTGACGATGACTATCGCAAACGGCCTCGTGCCTCGCCTGGCCAGAGGCGCCAGCAGCCAGCGATGAAATGCAACCGACACGATGCCCACGACGACGCCCGCGATCGCGAGCGTCACCCACGGATTGACACCAAGGTCGATCAGAAACAGCCCGATGTACGCGGCGAGGGTCATCAAGGACCCATATGTGATGTTGAGGATGCTGCTGATCCCGAATTGCAGCGAGAAGCCGACCGCGCCGAGCGCGATCACGGCGCCGGTCGCGATTCCGAAGCCGATCGCCTCGATCAGCAGCTGCACCGGGTGTCCTCCGTCCGCGCGGTGCGCACCATTAATACAACCCTACCTACGCGCGGACGACCTGAGTCGCGGCGGGCGCCTCTACCCAAGCAGGTTCAGGACTTCGGCTCCGGGCATGGTCCCGACCAGCGTGGCGCTGCCATCGGCATTGAACTTGGTGGCAGAGAACTGGCCGCCCGAGTTGTGCGACGCATCAAAGGCGGGCGCGCCGAGGACGCCGACGTACTGGATGGTCTTGCCCGCCGCCAGAGCTGCCATGCCGTCAGCGTAGTTGCCGACGACGGTGGCGCCTGCGCTTGGCTGGACGACCTTGAGGATGTCGGCGTTGTAAGCCGAGCCGACTGTGGTTTTGGCCATGATCATCGCCAGCGCCATGATATTGATGCCGTCGTACGCGCCCGCAGGCGGGCCGACAGTGCTCAAAACCGGAGCGATGTCGTGAGTCTTCGAATCCGCGAGCAGCGCAGCTTTGTAGGTGTTGAAGGCGGGAGTCGTCTGGTCGAAGTACGAGCCGACCAGCCAGATGTTGCTCGTCACGTAATTGATGCCGACGACCTTGGTGACCGCCTTGAAGAAGTCAGGGGTCAAAGAGTCGGTCGCAGTGACCATGGCGGGCAGGACGCCGTTGTTCAGCTGCTTGTAGTTGGACAGGAACGTCGCAGTGGTTTGCGGGTCGGCCGACCAGATCAGCGCGTCAGGCTTCTTCGCGATTACGCGCGCCACCTCCACGGAGTAAGAGGCGGCATCCGCCGGGATGGTGAGCTGAATCGCGATAGAGCCACCCAACTTCGGCATGGCTGACGCGAGCCCGGGCAGGTTGCCCTCGGAGCCGATGTTGTTCTGGAAGACAATGGCGACGTTCTTGAATCCCTGCTTGACCGCCCAGTCGGCGAAGGCGGCGCCGTTGGCGTCGTCACCAGGCGTCATGCGGTAGTAGTACTTGAGGGTGTTCTTGTTGAACTGAGTGAGACCGTTGGTGGTGAAGAACGGGATCTTGGCAGCTTCGACAAGCGGCACCGTCGTCGCCGCGGTGTTGCTCTCGAGCCCGATGGCCATATCGAAGTTGGAGGTCGTGGCGATCGCCCCGCTCACGTTGGGCACGGCGTCTGCCGCGTCACCCGTGTCGTCGATGGAGACACAGCCGATCTGGTGGCCCATCACGCCGCCGGCCTTGTTGATGAGGTCGGTCGCGGCCACACATGGAGCGGAAAGGAGCTTGCCAAACTGAGCCGCCGGCCCGGTGAACGGTGCGATGACGCCGAGACTGAGCGGACCTGTCTGGGTCGGGACGGCGGAGCCGCCGCCGCCGCCGCAGGCTGCAACGACCAACGAGACGCCCAAGGCCAGCAGCGTTCCGAACCGGCTTCTACGTGTCCCCATTTGAATCCTCCAATCGCGCGGCCGGCTGCACAATTCGGGCCCGCCGGGGGGCGGGCCGAGCGTCCACCCTACCGCCGTGATGAGTACCATAGTGGCCGCGCGCCCCGAGCGCAAGGGGACCCCGGCGCGATGCCTGCCGGCGCCTCGACGGAGCGGCCATGAGACCTGAGACGTTCGAAACCAGATACCTTCCCGGGTTGCCTCCGGCGGAAGGCGGGTGCCCTCCACTGCAGCATCGGATCGACCACGCCGACGGCATGCTCATCGAATACGACGCTGCGGTCCCGATGAGGGATGGTGTTGAGATCTACTGCGACATCTTCCGGCCAGATGGCGCCGGTCCAGTGCCGGTGATCGTGGCGTGGGGACCTTACGGCAAGCATGGGCCCGTGAAGTACTCGATCTTTCCCAACCACGGGGTCGATCCTGCCTGGATCTCGGAATATGCCAGGTTCGAGGCTCCTGACCCTCTGTACTGGACCCGCCACGGGTATGCGGTCATCAACGTGGACCCCAGGGGAACCTGGAACTCGCAAGGCGATGCCACTTTCTACAGCGCCCAGGAGGCGCTGGACATCTACGACCTCATCGAATGGGCTGGGACGCAGCCGTGGAGCAACGGCCAAGTCGGCATGTCCGGCGTCTCCTACCTGGCCATCGTCCAGTGGCGCGCCGCGGCGGAGCAGCCTCCGCACCTGGCGGCGATCAATCCCTGGGAAGGGGTGAGCGATCGCTATCGCGAGATGGCGTACCACGGTGGGATTCCGGAAAACCGCTTCGGTCCCATGTGGCGCGCGAGGCGCGTCCCTTATTCAAATCAGCGTGTCGAGGACACCGTCACGATGTACGCCGAGCACCCGCTGTGGGATGCGTACTGGGAGAGCAAGACCGCAGACCTGAGCAAGGTCGAGGTGCCCGCGTACATCGTTGCCAGCTGGTCCGACCAGGGCCTTCACACCCGCGGCACGCTCGAAGGGTTCAAACACATCCGAAGCAAGCACAAATGGCTCACAGTGCACGGACGCAAGAAGTGGCAGTACTACTACCAGCCCGAGAACGTCGAGCGGCTGAGGCTCTTCTTCGATCGCTTCTTGAAAGGGCTCGTTAATGAGGTCGAGTCGTGGCCCAAGGTGCGGCTGGAGGTGCGAGATAGGTTCTACGAAGGAGAGATCAGAGACGAATCGGAGTGGCCCCTGGCGCGGACGCGCTACGAAGAGCTGTACCTCGACGCTGCCTCGAAATCCCTGGCCGAGTCCAGCTTTGCGAACGAGTCTGAGGTTCGGTATCGGACTGATGGCGGTGCCGACGGCCGTGCGGAGTTCGTTCATCGTTTCTCCGCCCCAACCGAGCTGACCGGGCCGATCAAGCTGAAGTTGTGGGTGGAGGCCGAAGGCGCTGACGACATGGATCTCTTTGTCGGAGTTCAGAAGCTCGACAGCGGCGGCAACCTGGTGCCTTTTTCATTCTTGAACGCGCTCGAGGATGGACCGGTGGCCCTTGGTTGGCTGCGGGTGTCACACCGCGAGCTGGACGAAGAGCGCTCCACGGCCGAGCAACCGTGGCATCCGCATCGCCGTGAAAGTCGCCTCGAGCCTGGGCAAGTTGTTCCAGTCGAGATCGAGATCTGGCCGTCAAGCACCCGCTTCGCCGCAGGCGAGCAGCTTCGGCTGCTTGTGCAGGCGAGCGACATCCAGCAGTACCCACCCGGCGTCGTGTCGATGGCGCATTCGGTAACGCGAAACCTGGGTACGCACGTGATTCACACGGGCGGGAAGTACAACTCTCACCTGTTGGTGCCGGTGATCCCGCCGGCCTAGCCTGCAGTTGCCCTAATCGACCTCGAAAATGATTTGAGGCGTCTGGTGGAGCCGCTCGACAGCGCCCTCTGAGTTGAGAAGGAAGTTGTCGCAAGCCCAGCTGTAGGTCCGCTCAGTGGAAAAGGCCGGATGCAGCGCGAAGTACATATTCGTGCCGATCGGCATTGATTCGTCGAAGCGGACCAACGGCCGCTCGACCATGTCATAGCCCTGGCCGTGGAAGTGGACGCGCTTTTCCTCCGGCCGGCCGTGCCCGCGCATGAAGCGGTTGTAGTCGTGCCAGATCGTGGCAGGATCCGCTCCGGGTTTGAGCAGCTGCAGGCAGAACCGCTGGGCTTCGAGCACGAAGGCCTGCTGCTCTTGCATCCGGTCGGTGGGTCTCCCCAGGACGGCTGTTCGTCCGAGCTCGCAGTAGAAGCCGCCCGGACCATTGTTCTCGATGAGCAGGCTGAACTGGTCCCCCTTCCGCAGGACACGACTCTGCAAATGCCGGTTGACGATCTGGCCGGGCGATCCTGCAGGACTCGAGTACGTAAGGAACAACCCTTGCTCGCTGCCCATATCGTGACCGGCGTGCTCCGCGATCGCGGCTACTTCCAGCTCGCGCATCCCCGGCTTGATTGCCGCGACCACGGCGCTCATCGCGGCGTCCTGCGCCGCCGCCGTTTGACGGACGAAGGCCAGCTCGTCGTCGCTCTTAACGGCCTTGATCGGATCGACCAGGTCGGACGCATCGACGAACTTGGCGTTGGAGAGCGCGCCGCGTTTCAGCGAATCGATGAGAGCGAAGGAGATCGCAGCCGTGCCAAGCATGCCGATCGTCGCGCCGCGATACGAATCCAGCGCCTGTGCCGCAAGGTCCGCGTCGTATCCGGCGCTGTAGTGCGCGGACGCATAGCTCGGGGTACCCATCAGCCGTCCAACGCCCCTCCGAACACCGTCGCCTTCCCGCGGCAGTCGCTGGTCGAGGCCGAAAGCGCCCTGGCCGATGACGGTCATCGGCTCGTCGCGCGGAAAGACGACAGTCATCACGTATCCGTTCGTGGCCGGCAGGTCGGTCAGGTATTTGACATACCCACCCATGAAGTCGTTGTTGGCCTGAGCCAGCAGGACGTCGATCCCTCGCTGCTCCATTGCTGTGCGAATCAGGCCCCAGCGACGCTCGAGTTCTCGGGTAGGCATCGGATGGTTGAGACGCTCTGATGGATCGCTCACTTTCCCTTGTCCGTGGTCAACGGCGAACCACGTTGGTCATGCCGTCGAGGTCCGCTGCCAGGAAGTGTCGGATATTCTCGATAACGATCGGGAGCGCCTCATCCGGGTAACCGGCATGGAAGCCNNCGAAGACGTCAAGGCCCGCGCCGGCGATCCGCCCCGCCCGTAGGGCCTCGACGAGTGCGGGCTGATCGACGACGCCGCCTCGGGCCACATTGATAAGGAAAGCCGATCGCTTCATATGTTCAAGAACCGCCACGCCGACGATGCCGTGGGTCTCGCTCGTGTACGGGATCAGGAGCACAAGGTGGTCGAGCTCGCCGACTACATCGAGCAGCTCGTCTCGCGGGACCATCCGGTCGAAACCTGCCACGCTTCGAGGGGCCGACGTGATCCCGATCACCGTCATCCCGAGCGCCTGGCAGCGCGGCGCCAGCTCGGCGGCGATGACACCGACGCCCAATATGCCGACGGTCTTTCCCTTGACCAGGTCGACCGGAAACCGGTCCCACCGACCCGCGTCCTGGCTTCGAACCGTGCGAGAGAGGTTGCGAGAAAGAGCGAGCATCATCGCGAGCACCGCCTCCGACACTGATGAGCCCTGGAGACCACGTAGGTTGGTCACGATGACGCCATCCCGCAAAGCGGGGCGATCGACGATGCCATCAACGCCGGTGCCGAGCGCCTGGATCCACCTGAGGCTGGTGGCTTCGCTCAGGACGTGATCGGCCATGTGTGCGCCGAATGTGACCAGGATGTCTGCCTTACCGATGTGCGGACCCACCTTGCTGTGGTGGTCGACCATGTCAACCTCCAGCTGCGGAAAGGCCCTCACGATGCCATCGCGGTAGACGTTGCGGATCGGCTCCGGAAACGTGAGCAGGATGAGGAGCTTCACGCCAATCCGTCGGCGCTAGGCAAGTCGAAAGCGCGATTTTCTTGGCTGCGGCGCTTGTGACTCGCGGCGCGGATGACACAACATCGACGGAGTCGATGTTGGCACGAAAGGGACGTCCAGGTGAAGGTGCTTCGCGCAAGAAGCTAGGTTTTAGGCTCAATGCTCGGCGGTAACCGCC
>PLYD01000028.1 GCA_003151665.1 Candidatus Dormiibacterota bacterium | reverse complement strand
AACACAGCCCAAAACAGCGTTCACAATCAGCGCGCAGACTCAGACGACGTTCGTCAACGACGGGTGCTGCGGGTTGAAGTTCTTCGGGCAATGTGGTTGGTTCCTGTTGGATGGGGAGCACCGCTTTTGGTGCGGATCAGTTTGGTTGGCTGCCGCTGAGGGCCGGTATAGGGTACCTGTCGATTCGGTCTACGCCGGCCGCCCAGCCTTGCCGATCAATCATGCCGATTGGGGCCAGACACTGCCGGCCACCCGGGAGCTGGAAGGCAATGTCTTGACGTGCCTCCGACTGGATATACGGCCGCCTGAACTCGGAGGGCCTCACAGTGCTCGGCGCCCATCTGGAACCCTCGGCTGGGGAATCCAAGCTGTTCGTCCTCTCCGCCGTGAACCGCCCTCTTTGGCGATCAGCCCGGCGGTCGGGATGCACGGACCGGGCGAGCGCCAGCGCGCCTGCCTTCGCCGGTTCCGGCCTTAAGCAGTTGCGCGATCCGCTGGTGGGAGATCCCCAAGACGCGACCAGCGTCACGCACCGTAAGGTGAGCTCGTTGGACCAGGTCCGCCGCCACTGCCGCGCTCACCGTCACCGCCTCCGCCTGTAAAACTTCTGCGTCTACCCGCACTTTTCGCGCGCGTCCCACCTTTCTTTGAAGGTCGCGAGGCAGAATCGGCTCGATCTTGATATCAAACGAATCGGCCGGGACGTCCAAGAAGACAGCTATCGCGTCGCGAACCATGGCATCGGCTTTTTCGAGGCGACGCGCCTGCGTATTGACCCCTTTCAACTCGGGAACGCTGATCGCCCACCAGTCGCCTACGCGACGGCAACGAGCGGTATATGTCTTCAGCTTCATTTTCTCCACCATCCTCGACCTAACTCCTCTTCAACGGCTCTGAAGATGGCGTCCGCTGTGAACCCGTTGATCTCCCGGTGTCGCGGGACGGTCACCTTAGTATCTCCACATTGCCACACCTCATGACGCCCACCCTGCCTCACAAGACGCCAAAGCTTGCCTTGAGCCTCGGCGGCGCGCTGCATACGCCTCTTGAGCTCACCTTGCTTCACCCGCGGTCAGTCTAGCATGCTAGCCAGTCCGTCTACCCCACTAGCCAGATCCCAGTTCGTGAATACAACCGAGTAAAAACACCCCGCACCCAACAGGCGGAGCGCGTCGTCGGCGAGATCCTCGCAGTACGCCTCCCAAATCGCGCACAGCAAGACAATCGCGGACTTGTTCAGGACCTCTAGGTTTCGGCGACCAACTGGAGACAAAAGCGACCTGGATGGCCATCTGATCCATACACGGCTCACAACACGCCCACCTCAGAGGTCTCGATATGAGGTCTCGATATCCGGCTGTGATGTTTGACTCCGTCCAGCTCGGGGCAAGACTCCTTCTAGTCATTCCCCCATGGGATGCCCGCTTGCGGTGGCCGACCGCATCTACCTCGAAAAGATCCGTGACTTGTTCCGGCGAAGTTCGAGAAGAGGAGTCAGCGATGACTAATGGAACCATCAAGAAGCTCGTTTCCGACCGCGGCTTCGGCTTCATAGCGGCCGAGGACGGGAAGGAGTACTTCTTCCATCGCGACGCAGTCGACAACTTCGACTCGCTCAACGGTGGCGAGAAGGTCACGTTCGAGGTTGAGGCGAGCCCGAAGGGCCCGCGTGCCAAGCTGGTCAAGCTCAGTCAGTAGTCGTCAAAAGGCACCGGCGATGCCGCAGGGGAGCCGCTCGTTCCCGTTGGCTGTTGGCCGCCAGCTGCCAATAATGGCGCCACCTGATACCACGATTCGAGTAGCCGATTTTGATCGATGGACGAAAAGGTGGCCCCGGCGACCGTCATTAGGGCTGGGAGTGTTTCTCGGGGGCAGTTCGCCGCGCGACTTCACGACGCGCGCACTCGATCGCTGAGGAAGGATCGTAGTGGGTGATGTGTTCGCAGTTCCAAACTCCCTGACCGTCCGACTGCTTGACCACTGCCGTGTAGTCGAGGCGCCCCACTTGTTGAAGGTAAGATGCCTGCAGGTCGGGAGCCACAAACCCATTCTGCCCTAAGCCCATAACAGCAGAGCGCCGATGACTATTTTGACCCGGCGGTGCGCATCGTTCATCACTGGCGATTCAGAAGCGGGCGTGCGGCCCCAGGCTTTCGTGATTATTCATGGTTAAAACACCAACTCCCACAGCGGACCGTGACGAAGTGCACACGCACGATCGCCGAACCCGTCTCGTCGGTCGAGAGATCGCACACGTAGCCAAGGCTGCGACCAAGACGAGGACCAGGGGCGGCAAGGCCCAGGAGAAGCCGGAGCACAGGTTCGAAGACGAGCTGATGACGATGGCTGAGCTGCTCATCGTCAAGGGCAAGGAGCAGGGCTACCTCACGCCCGACGACATCGTCCAGGGCATCCCCGAGCTCGACGCCGAGCCTGACCAGATCTTCCGCATCTTCGCCGCGTTCACGGAGATCGGGATCGAGGTCACGGACGGCGAGAAGGACTTCGAAGAGGTCGAGCAGACTGACGACGAGATGCTGCTCGACATCGAGATGATGGACTCGGTCTCGCTCGACGACCCGGTCCGCATGTACCTGAAGGAGATCGGCCGCGTCAGCCTACTCACCGCCAAGGACGAGGTCGAGCTGGCGCAAGCGATCGAAGCCAAGCCGCTTCACGATGCATTCAAGGCGCTGAGCGTGGCCGAGGAGGTCGAGGGCCGCCAGCGCTCGGTGGAGGAGATGCTGCCCGACGTCATCGAGCGCCTCGCCCTGATCAAGCGCAAGGGTCAGCAGGCGCACATCGCGCAGGAGCTGCTCGGCCTCACCGACCTGTCCAGGCTGCCGAGCCTGATCGCCGCCGCCGCTGCCGAGCGCCGGAGCCAGGCCAACGGCACCGCCAGGCCTCGGGTTCGAGCGGAGGCGCTGGAGGTCTATCGCATCGCTCGCTATCGGCTGACCGCGTGCCACGAGCGCCCGTATGAGGCGAAGCAGCGGCTAACCGAGGCCAACCTGCGGCTGGTCGTGTCCATCGCCAAGAAGTACATCGGCCGCGGCCTGTCCTTCCTCGACCTCATCCAGGAAGGCAACATGGGCCTCATCCGCGCGGTCGAGAAGTTCGATTACCACAAGGGATTCAAGTTCTCGACCTACGCGACGTGGTGGATACGCCAGGCCGTCACCCGCGCCCTCGCCGACCAGGCGCGGACGATCCGCGTCCCTGTCCACATGATCGAGATGATCAACAAACTGGTGCGCGTCTCCCGCCACCTGCTCCAGGAGCTTGGGCGCGAGCCGAGCGACGAGGAGATCGGCGAAGAGATCGGGATCACGCCCGAGAAGGTGCGGGAGGTCATCAAGTTCGCCCAGACCCCGATCTCGCTAGAGACCCCGATCGGTGAGGAGGAGGACTCCCACCTCGGCGATTTTGTCGAGGACCGCGAGGCGGTCTCGCCAGCGGACGCCGCCTCGATGACGATGCTGCACTCAGATGTCGAGGATCTTCTCGACACGCTGACCCCGCGCGAGCGGCGTGTGCTCCAGCTCCGCTTCGGGCTCAGTGACGGGCACGAGCGCACGCTGGAAGAAGTGGGGAAACGATTCGGGGTGACCAGGGAGCGCATCCGCCAGATCGAGGCCAAGGCTTTGCGCAAGCTCCGCCACCCCTCGCGCTCGAAGAAGCTCCGCGACTATCTGGAGTAGGGCGGCCGGCGCCACGGCGATCGATCGATCCGATTCCCTTGCCCCCACTCGAAGGCAGTTTCGACTGCATTCTGGACTCGTCCGGAGCACCAACGATACCCGACCAACACCCACGGTCCCGAACAAAGGGTAGGTGGATAATGGGGTCAAGCCCGCAGGGGCGGACCGCGACACTAAAAGACGAGGAGGTGCTGGCCCTACCCTAGCCCCCGGACCCAAGGATTAAGGGACGTGTTCCCGTTCGAGAGGTTCACTGAACGAGCCAAGAAGGTTCTGGCGCTCGCCCAGGAAGAAGCAGAAAGGTCCCACCACAGCTACATCGGCACTGAGCACGTCTTACTCGGGCTGCTGCGAGAGGGCGATGGGATAGCGGGCAAAGTCCTGAACAACCTTGGCGTCGAGATCGAAAAGGTCCGCCAGACAGTCGAGTCCCTGGTCGGCCGAGACAAAGGGCTCACCGTCCTGCAGCAGATCATCCCGACTTCGCGCGTGAAGAAGGTGATCGAGCTCTCCTTCGAAGAGGCGCGCCGGACGGGCCACAACTACGTCGGGAGCGAACACCTGCTACTTGGCCTCCTGACCGAGGGGGAAGGCATCGCCGCCCACGTTCTGCTGGATCTCGGGGCCACGTTGGGTAAGGTGCGGGCCGAGATCGACCGCCTGCGCCAGGGCTCCATCGTAGAAGACACGGAGGCGCCTCCCCAGAAGCCCTCCAAGACGCCGCTTCTGGACCAGTTCGGTCGCGACCTCACCGAGCTCGCCCGCAAGAACTCGCTCGACCCTGTGATCGGCCGCGCGGAGGAGATTGAGCGCGTGATCCAAATCCTCAGCCGCCGGACCAAGAACAACCCGGCCCTGGTCGGCGAGGCGGGCGTCGGCAAGACAGCCATCGCTGAGGGCCTGGCCCAGCTGATCACGCTTGGTAACGTTCCCGAGTCGCTGATGAACAAGCGCGTGCTCACGCTTGACATGGGCCTTGTGGTCGCCGGCACCAAATACCGCGGTGAGTTCGAGGAGCGCCNNCAAGTACATCGAGAAGGACGCCGCATTGGAGCGGCGCTTCCAGCCCGTGTTTGTCGACCAGCCCAGCATGCTGGAGACGATCGACATCCTGCAGGGCGTCAAGTCGCTCTACGAGAAGCACCACCGGGTCACCATCACCGACGCCGCCATCCGGGCCGCGGCCGTTATGAGCGACCGCTACATCAGCGACCGCGCCCTCCCCGACAAGGCGATCGATCTCATCGACGAGGGGTCAGCCCGCGTGCGCATGAAGCTGACCACGACCCCCGACGAGCTCAAGGAGCTCCAGAAGGAGATCAAGAAACTGAAGGCCGCGACGGAGGACGCGATCGCGCACCTGGGATATGAGACCGCCGCCACCAGTCGCGACAAGGAGAGGGAGCTCAAGGACAAGTACGCCCAGATGGAGTCCGCCTGGCGCGACAAGCTGGGCGAGATCGTCCCCGAGGTGGACGAGGAGGCCATCGCCCAGATCGTGGCGGCCTGGACCGGCGTCCCCGTCTCACGGCTGGTTGAGGAGGAGACCTCGCGCCTGCTCCGGATGGAAGAGGAGCTGCACAGGCGGATGGTCGGCCAGGACGAGGCGATCGTCACCGTCTCGCAGGCGGTGCGGCGCGCACGCGCCGGCCTCAAGGACCCGCGCCGGCCGATCGGCTCGTTCATCTTCCTGGGTCCAACAGGGGTCGGCAAGACCGAGCTGGCCAGAGCGCTGGCCGAGTACATGTTCGACTCCGAGGACGCGCTCATCAAGCTCGACATGTCGGAGTTCATGGAGCGCCACACCACGGCAAGGCTGGTCGGTTCCCCGCCAGGCTACGTCGGCTACGACGAGGGGGGCCAGTTGACCGAGGCGGTGCGCCGTCGACCCTACTCGGTGATCCTCTTCGACGAGATCGAGAAGGCGCATCCCGAGGTCTTCAACATGCTGCTGCAAATTCTCGAGGATGGCCGGCTTAGCGACGCCAAAGGCAAGGTGGTCAACTTCGCAAACACCGTGATCATCATGACCTCCAACCTGGGCATCCGCAACGTCAACCAGGCTGGGACCTCGCTCGGATTCCAGCCCGCGGTCGTGGACGAGTCCGATGAGGTCGAGCGGCGCCACAAGAACACCAAAGAGAAGATCGACCAGGAATTAAAGCGAATGTTCCGCCCGGAGTTCCTCAATCGAGTTGACGCCGTTGTCGTCTTCAAGAGTCTGACCACCAGCCAGATCCGGCAAATCGTCGACCTCCAGCTGGCGAAGCTCGGCAAGCGCCTGGTCGACCAGCAGATAAAGATCGACGTGACCGATGCCGCCAAAGATCTGCTGGCCAAGGAAGGTTACGACCGGATGTATGGCGCCCGGCCGCTGCGCCGCGTGATCACGAGCCGAATCGAGGATCAGCTCTCCGAGGAGGTGCTCCGGGGCCGAATCTCACGCGGGGATACGGTGGTGGTCGACGGCAGTCCAGAGGGCGGCTTTACGTTCCACACCGAGCCGCGTCGGGAGGAGACCCCTTCATAAGAACCCCGACCGCGGAACGGCGCTCCGGCTTAAGCTGACCGTCCCCTCGTCAGGCCCGGTCAACGGCGGGCCGACGGCCACTTCGATCCAGGGCATCGACGAAGAACACTTGATAAGGATTTCCTAGCAATGACGGGTGAGGGCAGGGCCCCCAAAGAGGTGCTTAAAGTTGCTGCCACCTCCAAGCCGGTCTTGGTAGCCGGGGCCATCGCCGGAGTCATCCGGACTCAGAGCCGTGTCGAGATTCACGCGATCGGGGCTGCCGCCGTCAACCAGGCCATCAAGGCGATCGCCATCTCGCGCGGTTACGTGGCACCAGCGGGCCTCGAGCTGGTCTGCATCCCGTCCTTCATCGACTTGTCGCTCGATGGGCAGGAAAGGACCGGGATCAGATTCGTAGTGGAGGTGCGCCGACCGTAGTGTCCTCGATCAAGTAGGCAAAACCGGTTGCTGGATGGACGCAAAGCAGGATGGCGCAGGCGCGAGGGGCGAGTCCTTCCACGTCCCGCACTAGTTCCAAGGGTTTGGGTGGTTGTTTCGCCTTGTCCCGCTCGGCCCGCCAAGCATCGATCTCTTTCTTAGGGATTGAGCCGGTCGATGCTTCCGGACCAGGCGAGACTTGCGGGAAGATCCCGGCCTGTCGAAAGGGATCGGCCTCCGACCCCGGGTAGCGACTAGGACCGTTGCGTAAGAAGCATCAACTAAATTTATCGCAGTGAGACTCTCGGGCGAAAACCGCGTATTCGCCATTCTCGTAGTCTTCGTCCCGGCAACACTGGTCAGTAGTTGGCTCAAGTGGCCTCTCTCCGTTCAGTTCTTTCTCGCCGTTGCGGCTGTCATCCCGCTTGCCGGCTTGATCGGCTCCGCGACCGAGGAACTGGCCAACCGTCTCGGCGCCCGAACCGGCGGCCTGCTCAACGCCACGTTCGGCAACGCGCCCGACTTCCTGGTCGGCTTCTTCGGCGTCCAGCGCGGCCTGATCCCCCTTGTCAAAGCGACCCTAATCGGTGCTCTCATCAGCAACTCCGCCCTGATCATGGGTCTCTGCTATATCTCCGCCGGGCTCATCCACGGCAAGCCTAAGTTCCGCCGCGCCGAGGCCGGCCACCACTCCGTCCTGATGCTTCTAACGGTTGCTGCCGTGCTCTTTCCCTCGTCCGGGGCGATGGCCATCTGTGGCGGGACACAATGCACTGAGGGCGGCGCCGCCCGGCAGGTCCAGGTCCTGAGCATCGGCATTTCAGCTGCCCTTCTCGTTGCATATGTCGGGTACATCGTCTTCTCCATCGTCGGTGTCGAATCCTGGCGGCGCCCGAAGGCCGCGGCGACCCCTCGGAAGGTGGCTTCAGGGACATGGCCGACCTGGCTTTCGGTATCCGTGCTGGTAGCCGCCGCGGTGCTTCTGATCCCAATCGTGGACATCCTGACCGGCACGGTCGGCGCGGTGACCAAGGTGCTCGGGTGGACGGACGTCTTCGTCGGCATCGTGATCGTCGCGAACGCCGGGAATGCGGCCGAGGCCTACGCGGCGATTAGCGCCGCCATCCGGCGTCGCGGGAGCCCTGGTGGCGTGGGAGAGGACTCGGGTCTCGATCTTGCCCTCGGCATCGCCTCCGCCTCCTCGATCCAGATCGCCACCTTCATCCTGCCACTGGTCGTCCTGTTGAGCCTGTTCTTCAACCCGATGACGCTCGTCTTCGGGTGGGTCGAGATCGCCATCCTCGGGCTGATGGTCCTGGTCTTCAACTACATCGCCCACGATGGAGAGAGCAACTGGTTGGAGGGTCTCCAGTTGGTCGTCCTATACGCGATGGCGGCGATCGTCATCTTTGTCCTGCCATCGACTGCGTTTAGCGGGTGACCTCACGCCACCGGCCCACTTAAAAGTGACGGGCGCAAGGGGAACAGGATGCTTCAGCCTGCGCAATAGAGCGGCGGCTGGACCCTTGGGGTCAAGCTCGTGGACGAAGTCAGCTAGCTGTTCTTGGCATGCCCCTGGAGCAGGGCGAGGATCTTGTTCTGACCCTCGAGGATCTGGATTGACTGCGCTGCCAGCGTGTGGATGGCCTCCAGTGTTTCGTGATCGGTTTCTGCGCGAGCGTCGCTCGCGGCTGCCTGGACGTTTTGGCCGACCATGATGGCGACCATCGCCAGGGCCTGGAATATGCCGCCGACGATAAGCAGCATGAGCGCGAACGGGTAGGGGTCGAAACTGAGCGGACCCAGCTTCGAGAGCAGTATCCAGCCTCCGATGAATACGATCAGGACGTAGAAGAACCACATGTTGCCGACGCCGTTGGTGATCAACAGGGCGAGCCATTTGTTGAACCCGCTGTGGGGATGCACGTCGTTGTTACGGACCAGCTTGTGTTTCATTAAGCGCAGCATCCACCAAACTGGGACCTGCGCGCCAGACGGCGCGAGAGACATGAATGCTGTACCGCTGTCAACCATTGCTCGACAGCGGGCTAAAGTCCGAATTCGAAATTGGCTCCGGGACAGGGATTCGAACCCTGAACCTTGCGGTTAACAGATCGCTGCGCCACATTCAGAAATGGCGTCCCGAATGCACTGAGTACCGCCGAGTGCCACCAGTTGGCACGGTTTGGCACCGGCGTTGCTGCACGGAATCCGGGAGGCCGGACTGGTTGAACCTACGAGCGCGTCAGAATCTGCGCCCGCTCCGTGTTATAGGTGACGCATGAATCGATTTTTCGATGCTTTGGGACGCAGGTGGGTGGTGGCAGCTGAGCGTCGTTCGGCGCACATTGAGGCGCCCTCGCTCGACGCCAACGTGGCGCTCGAGCTGTTGGAGCTGGCGCGCGTTGCCGCCCACACACAAGAGCGGCGCTTCGCGCCTCTGTCCTGCTTTATGGCCGGGGTCGCGGCCGAGCGCCTTCGCGTGGCTAAGGGCAGCCTCGATGACGCAGCGGTGGCCGCTTTCATCCTCGAGGTCAGACAGGAGCTGGAGAGGGATAATCCAGCCGCGCCTACCGAACGTTGATCACGGGCAACTGGCGGAAGCTCTGCACCGAGATGTGCGCGGCGACTGCTGACGCGACGTCGCGAAATGCTTTGGCGCCGGCCGCCTCGAGAGCGATCACGTCCGCCAGGTAGTCGCCGATGCGACCGGTGGCGGCTGGAAGCTTGGCCGCAACCCGGAGCATGAGCTCACTGTAGCTCGGCTCGTCTACTGGGTAGAGCGTGCCCGAGATACCCGAGATAGACAGAGGACGCGCGCGCGCGACAGCGATCATCACCGCTGGGTCCACCGTTTCACGCCAGCCTTCGCCCGGTTGAGGCCATCGGATCTCGTTATTGACACCAGCTCGGGTTATCCTCCTAATACAGNNAAGGCCGGCGGGACCGCCACGATCGCCCTGGAGAGCGAGCTGCGCACGCTCGACCCGCTCGACTCGTCGCTGCTGGTCGAGCGCGAGGTCTTCTACAACATGTACGACTCGCTGTTCACGATCGATCCGTCGCTCAAGATCACACCCGGTCTCGTGAAGTCATGGGACGTCTCCGACCCCTTGAACCTCAAGTTCACGCTGCAGTCCGGCGTCAAGTACCAGGATGGGACGGCCTTCAACGCACAGTCCGTGAAGGACAACATCCAGCGCTACCTGACGGCTTCGACCTCTCGCCGAAAATCAGACCTGGCCAGCGTCAGCAGCGTCGAGGTGGTCGATGACACGCACGTCATCTTCCATCTGAAGAAGCCAGACGCCACACTGCTCGCGACGCTGGTCGACCGCGCCGGAATGATGCTGTCGATGGCGGCGGTCCAGAAGGGCGGCCAGAACTTCTCGCTGGCGCCGGTCGGTGCCGGCAGTGGGCCATTTGAGTTCGTCGAGTGGCAGCGCAACGACCACCTGACGCTGAAGAAGAATCCCAGCTACTGGAAGCCGGGCCTTCCCTACCTGGACGGTGTCACGTACCGGGCCATCCCCGACGTCAACGCCATCCTGGCGGCCCTGAAGACCGGCGACATCGACATCGCCCGCACCATCGCCCCGAAGGATGTCGCGGGCATCAAATCAGACTCCAGCTTCATCTACCGCGACACCCCCGCCATCGGGTTCAACGGGTTCGAGCTCAACACCGGAGCGCCACCCTTCAACGATCCGGCCAAGCGGCAGGCGGTGGCGCTGGCGATCGACCGATACGAGATCCTGAAGAACATCAACTTCAACATCGGAGTTGTCGGCTACGGACCGATACCGCCCTCCAGCTGGGCCTTCGATTCGACCGAGAAGATCTACGACCACGCTGACGCTGCGAAAGCAAAAGCTACCGCCACCGGGTTCACCTTCACCTACAAGACGACGTCAGACCCGATCAACCAGCAGCTGGCGGCGCTGCTCCAGTCGGAGCTTGCCGCGGCTGGGATCACGATGAACATCCAGACCGAGGAGTTCGCCACGTACGTGCAGGAATGCGCCAATCACCAGTTCCAGGCCTGCAACGTGAACTGGTCGGGGAGGCTCGACCCGGACGGGAACACGTACGCGTGGTGGCACACCAAAGGCGACTTCAACGACAGCCTGTACAGCAACGCGCAGGTCGACGCCTGGCTCGAGGACGCCCGCGTGAGCACCGACCAGAACAAGCGCAAGCAGGACTACCTCAACGCCCAGAAACAGATCGTGGCCGACGCGCCGTACGTCTTCACAGTCTTCGGCGTCAGCGCGCAGATCTCGAGCAACAAGATTCATGGATTCACGCTCTACCCCGACCTGATGATCCGGATGGCAGCGGTCTGGAAGGGCTAGCCCACACTAGACAATCGCACGTCCGTCCCTTGAATTGATGCTGGGGAGCAGCCCGGCATGACCACGTACGTCCTGCGCCGGTTGGTGCTGATGGTGCCGGTCGCCTTCCTGGTGACGGTCGGCGTGTTCATGCTCATCCACCTCACGCCTGGCGACCCGGCCCTGATCCTCCTCGGAGAGGACCGGAACCCACAGGCGATCGCGGCAATCCATCAACAGCTCGGACTCGACAAGCCGCTTTATGTGCAGTACCTGATCTGGCTCGGGCACATCGTGCACGGGGACCTCGGGCGTTCTATCACCACCCACCAGCCGGTTACCGCCGCCATCGGCGAGCGCCTTCCGGCCACGTTGGAGCTCGGAGCAGTCGCCCTCATCTGGTCATTGCTCGTCGCGATACCGCTGGGCACCATCGCCGCCGTTCGGCGAGGCTCGCTCGCCGACCACCTGGCCACCGGCCTCGCCGTCGGCGGCGTGTCGATCCCGAACTTCTTCATCGGGATCGTGCTGATCTTCTTCCTCTCGGTCACGCTGCGGCTGTTCCCCTTCGGCGGCTACGTGCCCTTCAATCAGGACCCATTCGAGAATCTGCGGCATGTGATCCTGCCGGCGATCGCGCTGGGCACCGCCGGCGCCGCAATCAACATGCGCTTCACGCGGTCCTCGATGATCGAGGTTCTCAACCAGGACTACATCCGCACCGCACGGGCCAAGGGAGCGCCCTGGCGGCGCGTAGTCTTCATCCACGCGCTCAAGAACG
>PLYD01000030.1 GCA_003151665.1 Candidatus Dormiibacterota bacterium | reverse complement strand
GTGCCCCCGGCACGCCGTAGTAGGCCGAGATGATGATCGTGCTTCCGCGCTCTGAGGCTGGGAGGTTGTCGTAGATCGTTGTCACCTGCTTCGCGATGTCGTCCCAGCCCACGCTGTCAGCAAACACCTCGTTCACGGTATCGAGACGCAGAGCGTGAATCCGATCTGGAGGAGTGACCGGGACGACAAGGAAAAAGAACGTGACGAATTCGAGCACGCTCGCAGCGACCACGGCGATCTGAAGCCCTGAGCGAAGCCTCGGGCGCTTGATCTGGGAGATCGCCATGAGGCCTTGAGCCAGAGCGATTGGAATTGTCCCCGCCGCGTAGTAGGACTTGCCAACGAAGAGGAAGACCAGCAACGGAACGGCGCAGGCGATGCCGATTGCGCGAAGCGATCGACTGCGGAACAGGGAAATCATGCCTGCCAGCCACAATGGGATAAGAAAGAAGAAGTAGACGCCGAACTGGATGAGGTAGGTGATCGGGCCACCGGTGCTCCCCGTGTGGCTGGTGACGTAGATGAGCGAGGGGAAGCCATTGGCGATCTGCCAGTAGAGGTTCGGCGCCCAGATGAGCAGTGCCATCCCGGTGGCGATCCACGGGTATCGCGTCCGCAGCTCGGTCCGCAACGAGGGGATGAGCAGGACGGCGATGACGATCCCCGCGATGAGACCGGCGATCGTGTACTTCACCTCGAGCCCGATCCCGAGCGTGATGCCCAGATAGATCCAGTAGCGAGGTCGCCGGTCGATGACAAGGCAGAGAAACCAGTAGAGGGAGACCATCCAGGTCACCTGATCGAAGGTCACGGTCTGGAAGACCCAGTTCGTGCCGAGCAGATATGGCGCCGCAATGGCAGCGAGCAGCGCAATTCCTTGTAGCCGCAGCGAGCCGCCAAGCCGCCGGATATAGAGGCCGGAGAGTGCAACAAGGAATCCGCCCAAGAGCGATGGCAGCAGTCGGAGCGTCCACGGACTGACCCCGAGGAGGTCGGTCTCTACTCGTGCAAGGAGTGGGACCAGAGGTGGGAAGTCGACATATCCAAGCGCCGGATGGCGTCCGCAGGCGAGGTAATAGAGCTCGTCGGTATGGAAGCCGAGGGTGCTGTTGGTTGCAAGGTGCAGGGCAATGACGCTCACCGCGGCTCCCCCATAGAGCAGCACGGCGGCGCGGCGGGAATGTTGCTTGCCGGGCAAAGAGTTCAAGCCGAGCGACCTCGTCCGGCAGGGTACCAGCCGGAGGCAACCTGACCCCGCCGCGGGGTTCAGCGGCTTACGGTGCCAGCACCCCATTTGGCTTGCACCCCACGACTGTGGTTTACGGCCTCGGCGTCGTCGCCCTCAGCCTCCTTGCGTTGGCGGCTCAGGGCGTGCGTTTGTCCCGACTGACTTAAGGCTCGCGGGTCAGGCGGACGACCGGGATCTCGCGGTCGGTCTTGGTCTGGTACTCGGCGAAGTTCGGCGCCTCGCTCGTGATCCGCTTCCACGCCGTCGCCCGCTCGGCGCCGTGGAGCGATACTGGCCGGACCCGATAGCGCCGGCCGCGGACCTGCAGGCGGACGTGGTCGGGGTTCTTGGCCAGGTTCACATACCAGCTCGGGTGGCGCGCCGCACCTCCCATGGAAGCGACGACCAACCACTTGCCTTCGCCCTCAGGAAAGCTGGCGACGGTTGATGAGCGCTCGACGCCGGTGCTGGAGCCGAGGGTGGTCAGGACGACCATGTTTCGATGGCCACGGCCGCCAACCAGCTTGTAAATACGAGCGTGGAGCCGCGCCAACGGCCTGAACGCGCCCGGCACGTGAAAGCCGCGAGTGCCGTTCGGGGTGATCTCTACAGTCATGTTGACTACCTACCGGGCGAAGCCTCGACTTATTCACCGGGGTTACGGCGCAGGTCCCACCAACAGCTGCGCCCGGCGTGCCGGCAAGGAATTTTCGGCCGTTGACATCAATTTGCTTGGTGGTTGCACCAGCAGGCTTTAGAATCCGACCAAGGTCTGCATAGGGTCGGGGTTCAACCTGGAGGGGTAGTGGTGTGATTCGTCACAAGCTGGCGTTGATAGGCGTCTTCTTATTTGCAGCGTCGGCGTTCTCAGTCATCCCCGCCGGAGCCTCGCTGCTTCCGGGAACCCGGCACGTGCTGCCGGGAGTCAAACCGGACTGGACGAGCACGGCCAAGCAGAGCGGGACGTTGGCAGCAGGGCAACGAGTAACTGCCAAGGTATGGCTCTCGCCGCGGAACGCTGCACAGCTTGACGCTCTGGCCACCGCCGTTAGCGACCCGGCGAGCTCGCAGTATGGGAAGTACCTCACCTCAAACCAATACGACCAGGCATTCGCGCCATCAGCAGGTGAGGTGTCGTCGGTCACGCAGTGGCTGACTGGCTCGGGCCTACACATCGACGCGGTTAGCGCCGGCAACACATACCTGGCAGTTTCCGGTTCGGCCGCTGCCATCAACTCGGCGTTCAACACCCAGCTCGCGCACTACCTGGTCAACGGCAAGCAGGAGCAGGCTCCGTCGCGGGACGTGTCGGTTCCTGATGCGGTTGCCGGGACCGTTCTCGCGGTCACCGGGCTAAGCACCCTGGGTCACCTGACGACTCCGGCCGACTTCGGGCCGCCGCCTGGATTCGTGAACGCAACCCCCTGCTCCAGCTATTACGGTCAAAAGAAGGCCACGAGCTTGCCGAAGTTCAACGGCAAGACCCTGCCTTACGACCCTTGCGGCTACGTCCCTTCCCAGCTCCGTAGCGTGTATGGGGTTAGCCAGACGGGCCGCAACAACAGTAGTAGCAGTGGCCTGGGCCGCGGCCAGACTGTCGCCATCACCGACGCGTTCGACTCCTCGCGCTTACTGAGCGACGCGAACACCTACGCCACCAATCGCGGCGATAGCGCCTTCAAGTCCGGCCAGTTCACTGACATGAGCGTTGCGGAGAACACCGCTCTCGGCGGTGCCTGCGGCGGCAACAGCTGGTACGGCGAACAGTCGCTTGACGTGGAGGCGGTCCACGGGATGGCGCCGAAGGCCAATGTCCTGTACTACGGCGCCGCGAGCTGTTTCGACGATGACCTGCTTGCGCAGCTCGCGCAGGTGGTTCACGACAACAAGGCATCGATTGTCACCAACTCGTGGGGCGAGCCGACGATCTACACCGGATTCGGGTGCCCGACCGCATTCTGCTTCAACATCGACCAGGGCCTGATCGACGCGTACGAAGGGGTCTTCAAGCGCGGCGCGGTGCAGGGAATCGGCTTCTACTTTTCATCCGGCGACAACGGCAATGAGTCTGGGTTCCCGTACTTCTACGCGCACCCGGACTTTCCCACCGGAGACCCGTGGGTGACCTCGGTCGGCGGCACCGCGCTAGCCATCGACCGCAACGGCAACCGCGCGTTCGAGACCGGGTGGGGCACTTCCCGGTACTGCCTCTCGACCGACGGCACGACTTGCGTCGCGGGTGGAAACCCGAGGGGCGCAATTTGGATCCAGAACGCTGCCTTCCTGTACGGATCAGGCGGCGGCTTCAGCCAGATCTTCCCGGAACCCAACTACCAGAAGCACGTAGTCAAGAACGACCCGACAGGCGGTCGCGCCGTCCCGGACATCGCGCTCGTCGCCGACCCTACGACAGGAATGCTGATCGGTATCACGCAGGACTTCGGGGCGGCCGGAGTGCACTACGGCGAGTACCGCGCCGGCGGCACGAGCCTGGCCTCGCCGCTCATGGCAGGCGTCCAGGCTGACGCGCAAGCGGGCCGCTACCGGATCGGGTTCGCCAACCCGCTTATCTACTCCCTCGCCCGGGGCGAGGACAACGTCTACTACGACGTCACGCCGCAGGGAGACCAGGGCAACGTCCGCTCGGACTTCATCAACGGCCTCGACGCCAGCGGCGGGATCCGCTACACAGTGCGCACGTTCAACCAGGACTCGCCCCTCACGACGGGAAGAGGCTGGGACGACGTCACAGGAGTGGGCTCCGTGACCGCCAGCTACATCGCGGCGGTGAGCCGAGGCGACAGGGGAAATTAACTAGGAACTTAAAGCGAGAGGCCGCCAGCTCGGCGGCCTCTCATACTTTTTTATCTCGAGCGTTTTGGTCTTCTAGCGCCCAACCACCACCGTGATCGTGAAGTGCTGGTCGGGGCACCCTGACTTGGCCATCGCCTCGCAGGTCGTCGCTCCCTTCGCGTCGAGCACTGCCTGGCCGGCGCCTAGAGCAAGAAAATCGGCCGTGTAGGTGTCGGTCCGGCCCGGTCCGGAGGCCCGGACCTGAGGCGACCTGTTCTCGGACCCGAACTTGAGCACGCCGGCAGGGGCAGACGTCATCGTCCAGACCAACGACGAGCCCGGCACGGGGTAGGTGTCGTCCAGCACGACACGGACGGTGGCGCCGCCGTGCACGTTGAAGGTCTTACCGGCATCGCTCTGGTGCAAAACGATCGTGGTGACGGCAGTGGCCGGGGTACCACCACAGGAGACGGCCGCCATGACTCCGAATACGCCCAGAGCGACGAGTGTTTGTTTCATACGTGCATTCACGATGGCCGGCCGGCCCAGGTAACGAGATCCGGCCGGATCCTGCCAGCATAAAGGCATGGCCAAGATAACCACGGCGCCCAAACCCCCCAAGGCCCCCCGGAGGCCGAAGGAGCTGGAGAAGCACGGCGACCGGCGGGTCGACCCCTACTACTGGATGAGGGAGAAGGGCAACCCGGAGGTGATCGCCCACCTGAAGGCCGAGAACGCATACACCGACGCGATCATGGCGCCGACCGAGGAACTGCGAGAGCAGCTGTACCGCGAGATCGTCGGCCGGATCCAGGAGACCGACACGTCTGCCCCGTCGTTCTTCAAGGGCTACTGGAACTACACCCGGACGGTCGAGGGCCTGGATTACGAGATCTACTGCCGCCGGCCCGGCAGCATGGACGCCCCCGAGCAGGTGTTCCTCGACGGCAATGAGCTTGCCAGTGGCCACCACTACTTCGACCTCGGGTTCGTCGAGGCCAGCCCGGATCAGAACGTGCTCGCGTACGCGGCCGACTACACGGGCGCCGAGCTTTTCGAGGTTCGCTTCCGCGATCTGTCGACGGGTGCCGAGCTGGAGGACGTGCTGCACGAGGTGTACTACGGCGCCGCCTGGGCGAGCGACAACAAGACGTTCCTCTACACCAAGGCTGACGCGGCGATGCGTCCCTTCCAGGTCTGGCGCCATCGGCTGGGTACGCCCAACACTCAGGACGTGC
>PLYD01000036.1 GCA_003151665.1 Candidatus Dormiibacterota bacterium | reverse complement strand
CCGCCTTCTTAACCTGCTCGTCCAGGGCCATGTTGGCGAGTGCATCGGCGCCGCGGTTCTTCTCTCGCTTGACATGAGAGATCACGACATCGTCAAAACCGCCAAGTAGTTCCTTCACTCGCGCGTATAAAGGCTGGAGTTCGGGTTTCCTGACCCGGTAGCTGCCGTTGATCTGCTCGACGACCAGCTTCGAGTCTAGGTACACCTCCAGGCGATCAGGCTTCCATGTGGCAGCCTCCTTGAGTCCCTCGATCAGCGCCTGGTATTCCGCTTCGTTGTTGGTGGCTCGCCCGATGTACTGCTTCAGTCCGCGCAACCGCGTTCCCTGGTCGTCCTCGATGACGATACCCAGGCCCGCCGGGCCAGGATTGCCTCGCGCAGCTCCGTCGGTGTAGAGACGTACGAGCTTGGTCAGGCCAGCACCAGGATGCGGCTGCAGTGCTCACAGTGGACGAGGTCGTCGAGGCCCTTCCTCAACGTCTGCATGCCCGACGAGGTGACGGTGACCCGGCAGGCAGTGCACTGGTTCCCAACCACCCGGGCGACCGGCGGCTGGGCACGGGTGCGCTTGTACGCCGCCTGCGCGGCGGGCGGAACCTGAGCCCAGATCTCGTCACGCTCCGCCTCGATCTCCATCAGCTCGCTGCGCGCGGCTTCGAGCTCTTCCTTGAGACCAGGCTCCTCGGCCGCCGAAACTCGCTTCGCGTCGGACAGGTTAGATGCGACGGATCGCGCCGCGTCGTCAGCCGCCTCCCCTTCCTCCATGAGGTGGAGCTCTGCGTCCTCCTCCTCGGCAAACCGTGCCTTCATGTGAGCCACCTCTTCGGACATCTGCATGAGCTCGGTGGGGTTGCGGATGCGTCCGCTCATCAGTTCCTTCTCGCGCGTGCGGAGCTTTGAGCGGTGGTCTTCGCGGGTGTGGTCGGACTCGCGAAGGCGCGCCGCCACGGCATCCTGTGCGGCGCGCGCCTCCTGCATCGCCTCCTCGAGGGTCACCACCTCAGGGTCGGATGCGAGGCGCGACTCCAGGCGCTCGATCACCTCGCGCACGGCCCGTTCCCGCTCGACCTGTGCCTGGTACCTGAGCAGGAGCTGGGCCGGATTCATCAGGGCTGCTTCGGTTTGGGCATAGGAGGAACTGTGTCGAAACCGATGCGGTGGGCCTCAGCTGCGCGGTCGGTCGCGACCGCCATCTCTCCGAACTTCTCCTCATACGCGGCGACATTCTGCGCGAGCAGCTGTGACAGCAGCTTCATGTGATTCGGGCTCATTCCGACACGCGTATATATCCGAACCAGTCCGGGCTCCTCAGGAGCCCACTGGCCGAAGTTGAGGACGAAGCCCAAAGGATTGCCGTTGATCAGCACGGCATCCGTGTAGACGACCTGGTTGGCGCTCTCCTGGACCTTGACCCGAATCGGGACTCACTCATTCCAGCACTACCAGCACCTGGCCCTCCTTGACCACGTCAGTTTCTTTGACCCGAATCTCCTTCACCTTGCCCGCGCGCGGAGCGGTGACCGAGATCTCCATCTTCATGGACTCGAGGATCATGAGCACATCGTCCTCGGCGACCTCATCGCCCGGCTTGCTTGTGATCTTCCACACGCTTCCGACCAGCTCCGCTTTGACCTCGGTCATGCGGATCTGCCTGAGCGACCGAGGTTCGGTGCGGGACGCGGTGTGACTTCCAGGCCCAGCTGCGTCCTGGCTTCCGAAACCGAGGCCACGTCGCGACCGAGATCCCGGCACAGCGCGGCCGCCTTCTCGACCAGGTCGCCATTGCTTTTCGCCATCCTCCCCTCCTCCAGGTAGAAGTTGTCCTCCAGTCCGACCCGCACGTTGCCACCCATCGTGATCGCGGCCGCCACCAGCGCCCATTGATCGAGACCGATTCCGATCACCTGCCAATGCGACTCGGTGGGCAGCGAATCCACCTGGTCGACGAGGTGGCGGGTGGTGCCGGGGATGCCCCCCAGGACGCCCATGATGAGGCTGAACTGGTACGGGGGCGTGAGCACCCCCATGTCGATAAACGGCCTCGTGTTGCCGATGTGGCCGGCGTCGAAGCATTCCATTTCGGGCCGCACGCCCGCCCGGGTCATCGCCTCGAGAAAGAACTGGATGTCCTTGAACGGGTTGGCGAAGACATGGTCGTGCACGAAGGTTTTGCGCTTGGCCGAGTAGATCGCGTAGTTCATCGAGCCCATGTTCAGCGCTGCCATCTCAGGTCGCTGCTCCCTGATGTGCTCGATGCGTTCTTCGCGCGGAACGCCGATCGCACCAGTCGAGAAATTCACTATCACGTCGGTCCTGGCGCGAACCTCGGCGAAGATCTCCGCGAATGTCTCCGCCCGCCAATCCGGGCCGCCTTCGGGCGTTCTCGCGTGGATGTGCACGATAGCCGCGCCCGCGTCAGCGGCTCGCCTGGCCTCCTCGCCAATCTCGTTTGGCGTGTACGGGATGGCTGGGCAGTGGTCGCGTGTTGCGAGGACGCCGGTGAGCGCGGCAGTGATTATCGTCGCCGTCATACCGGGATGTTTCCGTGCTTGCGCCACGGCCGCTCGACCTTCTTGTTTCGCGCCTGCTCGATGCCGCGAATGATCACGCGGCGCGTTT
>PLYD01000208.1 GCA_003151665.1 Candidatus Dormiibacterota bacterium | reverse complement strand
CCGCCTTCTTAACCTGCTCGTCCAGAGCCATGTTGGCGAGCTTGTCCGCCCCCCGATTGCTCTCCCTCTCGACGTGCTTGATCTCCGGGGTGTCCGAAAAGTTGCCTAAAAGCTCCTTCACCTGCTGGTACAGAGGCTGAAGCTCCGGTTTCTTGACTCGATAGCTTCCATTGACCTGCTCGACCACCAGCTTCGAGTCGAGGTAGACCTCGAGGCGATCCGGGTTCCACTCTGCCGCGGCCTTGAGGCCGTCGATCAGGGCTTGATATTCAGCTTCATTGTTTGTCCTGATGCCGATGAAGCGATGAAAAGTGCGCAGCCGGTTCCCCTGATCGTCCTCGATCACGACCCCGATGGCGGCGGGCCCTGGGTTGCCGCGCGAAGCGCCATCGGTGCGTAGCCGCAGTGTCTTCAGGCGAGCACCAGGATGCGGCTGCAGTGCTCACAGTGGACGAGGTCGTCGAGGCCCTTCCTCAACGTCTGCATGCCCGACGAGGTGACGGTGACCCGGCAGGCAGTGCACTGGTTCCCAACCACCCGGGCGACCGGCGGCTGGGCACGGGTGCGCTTGTACGCCGCCTGCGCGGCGGGCGGAACCTGAGCCCAGATCTCGTCACGCTCCGCCTCAATCTCCGCCAGCTCGCTGCGCGCGGCTTCGAGCTCTTCCTTGAGACCAGGCTCCTCGGCCGCCGAAACTCGCTTCGCATCGGCCAGGTTGGACGCGACGGATCGCGCCGTTTCGTCGGCCGCCTCCCCTTCCTCCATGAGGTGGAGCTCTGCGTCCTCCTCCTCGGCAAACCGTGCCTTCATGTGAGCCACCTCTTCGGACATCTGCATGAGCTCGGTGGGGTTGCGGATGCGGCCGCTCATCAGCTCCTTCTCGCGCGTGCGGAGCTTTGAGCGGTGGTCTTCGCGGGTGTGGTCGGACTCGCGAAGGCGCGCCGCCACGGCATCCTGTGCGGCGCGCGCCTCCTGCATCGCCTCCTCGAGGGTCACCACCTCAGGGTCGGATGCGAGGCGCGACTCCAGGCGCTCGATCACCTCGCGCACGGCCCGTTCCCGCTCGACCTGTGCCTGGTACCTGAGCAGGAGCTGGGCCGGATTCATCAGGGCTGCTTCGGTTTGGGCATGGGAGGAACAGTGTCGAAACCGATGCGGTGGGCCTCAGCTGCGCGGTCGGTCGCGACCGCCATCTCACCGAACTTCTCCTCATACGCGGCGACGTTCTGCGCGAGCAGCTGTGACAGCAGCTTCATGTGATTCGGGCTCATCCCGACACGCGTATATATCCGAACCAGTCCGGGCTCCTCAGGAGCCCACTGGCCCAAGTTGAGGACGAAGCCCAAAGGATTGCCGTTGATCAGCACGGCATCCGTGTAGACGACCTGGTTGGCGCTCTCCTGGACCTTGACCCGAATCGGGACTCACTCATTCCAGCACTACCAGCACCTGGCCCTCCTTGACCACGTCAGTTTCTTTGACCCGAATCTCCTTCACCTTGCCCGCGCGCGGAGCGGTGACCGAGATCTCCATCTTCATGGACTCGAGGATCATGAGCACATCGTCCTCGGCGACCTCATCGCCCGGCTTGCTTGTGATCTTCCAAACGCTTCCGACCAGCTCAGCTTTGACATCGGTCATACGGATCTGCCTGAGCGACCGAGGTTCGGTGCGGGACGCGGTGTGGTTTCCAGGCCCAGCTGCGTCCTGGCTTCCGAAACCGAGGCCACGCCGCGACCGAGATCCCGGCATAGCCCGGCCGCCTTCTCGACCAGGTCGCCATTGCTTTTCGCCATCCTCCCCTCCTCCAGGTAGAAGTTGTCCTCCAGTCCGACCCGCACGTTGCCACCCATCGTGATCGCGGCCGCCGCCAGCGCCCACTGATCGAGACCGATTCCGATCACCTGCCAGTGCGACCCGGCGGGAAGCGAATCCACCTGGTCGACGAGGTGGCGGGTGGTGCCGGGGATCCCGCCCAGGACGCCCATGATGAGGCTGAACTGGTACGGGGGCGTGAGCACCCCCATGTCGATAAACGGCCTCGTGTTGCCGATGTGGCCGGCGTCGAAGCATTCCATTTCGGGCCGCACGCCCGCCCGGGTCATCGCCTCGAGAAAGAACTGGATGTCCTTGAACGGGTTGGCGAAGACATGGTCGTGCACGAAGGTTTTGCGCTTGGCCGAGTAGATCGCGTAGTTCATCGAGCCCATATTCAGCGCTGCCATCTCAGGTCGCAGCTCGCTGATGTGCTCGATGCGTTCTTCGCGCGGAACGCCGATCGCACCGGTCGAGAAATTCACTATCACGTCGGTCCTGGCGCGAACCTCGGTAAAGATCTCGGCGAAGGTCTCGACCCGCCACTCCGGGCCGCCTTCGGGCGTTCTCGCGTGGATGTGCACGATAGCCGCCCCCGCGTCAGCGGCGCGCTTGGCCTCCTCGCCAATCTCCTTTGGCGTGTATGGGATGGCTGGGCAGTGGTCGCGTGTTGCGAGGACGCCGGTGAGCGCGGCGGTGATGATTGTCGCCCTCATACGGGGATGTTTCCGTGCTTGCGCCACGGCCGCTCGACCTTCTTGTTCCGCGCCTGCTCGATACCGCGAATGATCACGCGGCGCGTTT
>PLYD01000054.1 GCA_003151665.1 Candidatus Dormiibacterota bacterium | reverse complement strand
TCGGGATCTGGGGCTCTGTCGCCGGCCTGGCGGCGCTCGCCGGACCGACCCTGGGCGGCGCCCTCGTTACCTATATCGACTGGCGGTGGATCTTCTATGTCAACGTACCGATTGGGATCGCCGCAATCATCGCGACCTTCGCGATCATCCCCGACTTGCGGCCGGGTCGCCGACACGGCTGGGATGTCATCGGTGTGATCCTCGCTACGGCGGGTCTGTTCGGCGTGGTCTTTGGGCTGATCGAAGGGCAGCGCTACAACTGGGGTGAGATCAGCTCGTATGTAATCAACATCCCCGAGGTGATCGGCGCCGGTGCGTGTCTGCTGGTGGTATTCATCGTGCGCGAGCGCTACCAACGCGAGCCTCTGGTCCCTTTGTCGCTCTTCGCCGACCGCAATTTCGCGGTGGCCAACTGGGTTGCCGCTGCGATGAGCTTTGGAATGCTGGGTCTTTTCTTCCCCATCACCATTTACCTGCAGTCTGTGCGTGGTTTCTCGGCACTGACGGCCGGACTCACCCTGGCCCCGATGTCCCTGACCTCGATGTTCCTGGCTCCGTTTGCCGGGCGGCTGGCCGATCAGATCGGCGCGAAGTACATCCTCATGACTGGGCTCTCGCTCTTCACGATCGGAATCGGCTCCCTGATCTACATTGCCGGACCGGATTCGACCTGGATCAACTTCCTGGTGCCCGCGATCGTGATGGGCCTGGGGATGGGCATGACCTTCGCCCCCATGACCACCCTCGCCATGCGCAACATCTCCCCGCGCATGGCGGGAGCCGCCTCGGGCGTGATGAACACGACGCGCCAGCTCGGTGCTGCTGTCGGCAGCGCGGTGGTTGGCGCTGTGCTCCAAAACCGGTTGGCGACCACACTGCACGATCAAGCTGTGAGCCAATCGACATCCCTGCCGGCGGCGTTCAGAGCACAATTCGTGGCGGCCTTCAACTCGGTAGCTGCCAACGGGTTTGAAGTTGGCCAGGGCCAGAACGGCGCCCAACTCCCGGCGGGGCTCCCGCCGTCAGTGGTACAGCAAATCTCGACACTGGCCCACAGCGTTTTTGTCAGCGGCTACATCGACGCCATGAAACCCACGCTGGTGGTGCCGATCGTAGCTCTTGCCCTAACGGCGGGGGTCACCGTGCTCATCAAGCGCGATGCAGCGATCGCGCAGAAGGGCGAATCAGCCGCCGGCGACCTTCGTGGCGATCACGCGATCGCCGCAAACCCAGTGGTCGCGCAGGCGACTGTGGATCGTGAAGCCAAGCTTGAGTAGTTCACCGCGGATGCGGAAGTATCCCCAGCGTGGGTTCTCGCGCGCCATTCGCACGATCAGCTCTCTCACTTCCTTGTCCAGCGGCGGCCGGCCCGTCCGCGGGCGACCTCTGAGCGCTGCCCACCGCCGCCGAACCAGTTCCCGATGCCAGCCCAGCACAGTCTCCGGCCTGACCAGCAAGGCAGCCCAGGCCGAGCGCGGCAGCCTGTCGGGTGCAAGTGTTCATTCAGCAGCCAACCCGGCACGCGCCTAGGGTTGCGCGATTCCACTTCGGTTGATGCATACGAGCGCCCGGGTGCCCTGTATCCAATAAAGGTGTACAGGGTGACCTTACCGACTGCTTGTTACACCCATCCTCGTCAAGGCGCCCACCGTATAGAGAGCCCTGACCGGTATCCCGGCCAGGGCTTCAGTTTGGTCAGAGTGATGCTACGGCTGCGACGAACACTGATAGGCGGGCTGCCCGTTGACGATTGGGACGTGGTTGCATCCGTTCACGGACCCTGAACCAAGCAGGTTGCCGATCATAAAGACGACCACCCACAGGACAAGTAGAGCGATCAAACCGGCCAGGGCGATGCTCGCGACGCGCATTACCATTCCGATGCACGATACGCGTTGCCATTGTCACTGACCTGACTTTTTGCCGCCCTACAACGCGCGGAGCGCAAACCTAAACGTCGTTCGCGAGGTCGTTGACATCGAGACCGCCAAGCGGACGGGCCGACAGAACTTCGAGGCCATGCTGACCTTCTTCAGACGCACCAGGTCATGCAAGGTGCTACTTGTCGAGAAGACCGACCGCCTCTATCGCAACCTCAAGGACTGGGTCAGCATCGACGACCTCGACCTCGAGATTCATTTCGTCAAAGAGAATGTGGCGCTCTCGCCGGGCTCACGCTCGGCTGAGAAGTTCATGCACGGAATCAAGGTCCTGATGGCCAAGAACTACATCGACAACCTCTCGGAGGAGACCCAAAAGGGGATGCGCGAAAAAGCGGAGCAGGGCATCTATCCCTCCTGGGGCCCGATCGGTTATCGCAACATCGACGGTCCCAACGGTAAGCGGATAATCGAACCCGATCCAGACTTCGCGCCGCTGGTCAGACGGCTCTTCGAGACATATGCCAGCGGCAGCCACAGCCTCAAAGAGCTCACCCACCTAGCCCGCGAATGGGGCTTGACATTCCGCTCGGGATCTCAGATGAGCAAGTCGGCAGTCCACCGGATTCTGCGCAATCCCATCTATGTGGGCCGGTTCCGGTGGGCCGGGATCGAGTATCCCGGCGTGCACCAGCCCATCGTCGCTCGGCAATTGTTTGAATCGGTCCAGCAGCGCCTCGAGGGACGCTCCGCCATAGGGCCCCATCCGATCAAGCACGACTTCGCGTTTTCGGGGTTAGTGTGCTGCGGTCACTGCGGCTGCTCATTTGTGGGCGAGATCAAGAAGGGGCGCTATGTCTACTACCACTGCACCGGCTACAAGGGGAAATGCCCTGAGCCGTACACGCGCGAAGAGGTACTCGCGGAGCGATTCGCCGGGCTACTCAAGGGCCTAGCTCTGGACGCCCATGTCGTCGAGTGGGTTGCAACTGCTCTACGCGAGAGCCATGCGGACGAGAAGCACGAACGCGAGGAGGCCATCGCACGCTTGCAAGCTAACTACAACCAGATTCAGACACGCCTGGACGCCATGTATCTGGACAAGCTCGACGGAAGGATCGATGCTCATTTCTTCGACCGCAAGGCCACCGACTGGCGACGCGAGCAAGACGGAATCCTGCGCAACATTCAAGTCCACCAGGATGCCGACCAGAGCTATATCGAAGACGGCATCCAGCTCCTGGAACTGGCCAGTGATGCCCACGAACTCTTCCTCGAGCATGAGCCGAGGGAGAAGCGCCGGCTGCTCGCGTTCATGGTCTCAAGTGCGTCGTGGAAGGAAGGCGAGCTCTCGGTCAACCTGCGGCAACCCTTCAACCTGATTCGGGATGGGATTGCTGCAGCGACTGCTGCAGAACGCTCTGCGACCAACGATGATGGCTCTCGAACTGGTCGAGTTCTGGCACTTTCGAACTCCCCTAAGCGACCGATTTCCAATACGGAAGGGGTCGGCGTGCGAACTTCGCAAGGCAAAATGGCGAATTGGCTCCCCTTAGTGGACGGTCTTCGAAC
>PLYD01000065.1 GCA_003151665.1 Candidatus Dormiibacterota bacterium | reverse complement strand
GCCTCCAGGGCGTCGAGGGCGCGATCCATCGCCTCGGCGTCCGAAATCCGCAGGTCACCGACCTGGAGGCCGAAGGCGACGTTCTCTTTGGCGGTCAGCCTTGGCAGGAGTTTGTAGTCCTGGAAGACGACCCCGACCCGACGGCGGAGATCGGCGACCCGTGAGGCCTTCAGGGAATGGGCGGCGACGCCGTCCACCCAGACTTCACCTTTGGTTGGGCGAAGCTCCCGGTTGATCAGCTTCAGGAAGGTGGTCTTACCGGCACCGCTGGGGCCGACCAGAAACGTGAGATCTCCGGGCTCCAGCGACAGGCTGACGTCATCGAGCGCCAGGCGGGAGCCATAAGCTCGTGTGACCCCCTTGAACTCCACGATTGGGCGCACTAAGGCAGGGAACATACCTGGCCTAACGGCAAATGTGCCGGTTTCCTGTTACGAAGCCTGTTACGGCGTGAATTGAGCTCGCTGAGCACGACGAAATCAGCGCGATGCGATAGAGGTCACGGCGACTGGAGCCGGGCGGCTGGTGACCTCCGCGATGGCGTCTCTCAGCCCATCGATAGTTATCGGTTTGGCGACAACGGCATCCACTCCATCCGGATACTCACCACGCGCGATCATGAAATCTCCGAAGCCGGTGAGCATAAGGATCGGGACATGGGGAGCAATGCGCTTGGCCTTGACGGCCAGCTGGTCGCCGCTCATTTCAGGCATCGCCCGATCGGTGATTATCAGGTCGTACTGCCCGTCATTGATTTTGTGAAGCCCGATGGTCGGCCCATCGGCCACGTCCACGCGGTGCCCGTCGGCACGCAGGTACTCGGCGATCACGTTGCGCACCATCTCCTCATCGTCGATCACCAGGATGTCCATGGGCGGGATCAGGCTTCGATCTTTTGGCACTGAAGGAGTGCGAGGGATTGCCACGGTTGGCAGCGCCACGATGATGCGCGTGCCGCGCCCGGGCTCGCTCTCGATCTGAATCTCGCCATGGTGGCGCTTGACGATGCCGTAGGAGGTCGCCAAACCGAGGCCAGTGCCGGCCGCTCCTTTGGTGGTGAAGAATGGCTCGAGGCACCGCTTCCTAACTTCGGCGGACATACCCTGTCCCGTGTCGGCCACCACCACGTTGACGAATCCATGACGCTTGGCGTCGGGCTCGATCGTCAAGCTGAGGTCTCCGCCGTTCGGCATAGCGTCAAGCGCATTGAATATCAGATTGACGAGCATCTGCCGCAGCTCCGAGGCACGACCAGCAACACCTGCCTTGACCAACTTGGTCGCGATCCGGTAATTGGTACCGGTTGACAAGGACTGGTCCCCCCACCTCGATTGGGTCAGCTCTATCGTCTGCTCCACCACGAGCTTGAGGTCGATCACCTCAACCTCCTCGTAGGCATCAGCTCCGCGGTAATAGTCGCGCAGGCGCCTGACCACGAGCGCCGCGTCAAGCCCTGCCTGGTGAATCGCGCGCAGGTACTTCAAGACTTTCTCCGGCTCCTCGATGATATGAGGCCGCGTGAGTATGAGCTCGCTCAGGCCGATGATCGGGCTGAGGTAGTTGTTGAAGTCGTGGGCGATGCCTGCTGACATCTGCCCCAAGGCATGCAGGCGTTCCTCCGCGATCACAGAGTCCTGCGTGAGCTTGATCTGCTGGATCGCCTCCTCCAGCTGCGACTTCGCCTGACGAAGGTTGTCGAGGTCATCCTCACGGTCCCGCCGCGACTTCGCCTCCGCCATCGCCCTGGAGATGGCCATGCTGAGGCGGCTGGTCTTGTCCTTGGACACGTAATCTACGGCGCCATTGCGCATCAGCTCGGTGGCCGCCTCTTCGCCGATGGTGCCCGACACGATGATGAGGGGAACGTCGATTCGTGACTCGCGAAGGATCTCGAGGGCGCGAGACCCGCTGAAGCTCGGCAGGTTGCAGTCGCTGAGTATCACGTCTAGGCCGGGGTTCAAAGCAGCTCGGAAAGCCGCCTCGTTGTCGACTCGCGACCAATCGAGAGTCCGCCCATCGCGGTGCAGCTGTCCGATGATCAGCTCGGCGTCGTTCGGGACGTCCTCGACGATCAGCGCTCGAAGCGGAGCAGTCATTCTCAGACCTTGTGCGGTGGCTGGTTATAGACCAGCCAGTACAGACCGAGCTGGTGCACTGACTCGGTGAACTGCTGGAAGTCGACTGGCTTTTGCATGTAGCTGTTCACCCCCAGCCGGTAGGTCTCAACGATGTCCTTGTCTTGAGTGGACGAGGTCAGGACCACGATCGGGATCATCTTCGTGCGCGGGTCGGCCTTCGTCTGGCGCAGGACCTCGATGCCATCGACCTTGGGGAGCTTCAGGTCGAGCAGGATCACTTTCGGGCCGCTGTTGATGTCGCGTTCCGAGTACGGCCCGCGGCACATTATGAAATCGAGCGCCTCCTCACCATCTCGCACGACCTTGATGTCGTTCGCGAGGTGGCTTGTTCTGAGCGCGTGGAGCGTCAGCTCGACGTCGTTGGGGTTGTCTTCGACCAGCAGGATCTCGACCGCTTCAGGTTCTCGCATTTCCGTCCTCCAGGGTGAGATAGAAAGTTGCGCCTAAATCAACGGCGCCTTCGGCCCAGACCTTGCCTCCGTGGCGCTCGACAATTCGTCTGACCAGAGCGAGTCCAACGCCGGTGCCGGGGAAGTCCTCCATCCGGTGCAAACGCTGGAAGACACCGAAAAGCTTGTCGATATACCGCATGTCGAAGCCGGCTCCGTTGTCCTTGATGAAGAACGTGACCATGTGACTGTTGGCCGGGATGGCAGGGATCGAGCCAACCTCGATTCGCGCTGCCGGCAGCATGCGGCTGAATTTCACGGCATTGCCAACGAGATTTCGAAACACCTGTCTGATGAGGATCGGATCGGCGTAACAGGCGGGCAGCTCGTGGACCACGAACTCGATATTCCGCTCGGGGTTCTCCTGTTTGAGCTCGGCGATCACCTCGGCGACGACGCCATCCGTGAAGACGCGTCTCTTCTTGAGCTCCACACGCCCGAGGCGTGAAAAGCTCAGCAGGTCGTCGATCAACATCCCCATTTGCAGGGCGCCGGCCTGAATGATCCCGAGCTTGCGAACGCTGTCAGGTGCGAGCCGGCCCTCATTCTCTTCGAGGACCATGCGCGAGAAGCCGTCGATGCTTCGCAGAGGTGAACGCAGGTCGTGCGAAACGCTGTAGCTGAACGCCTCGAGCTCGCGGTTGGTGGCCTCGAGCTCGGACGTGCGCGCCTTCACCCTCTGCTCCAACCTGACGTTAGATCCAGCCAGCGCAGCTTGTGCCGTCTGCCGGTCGCGAGAGACGACATAAAGGATTGCTTTGGCGAAGGTCAGGATCACCAGCAACACGATGGTGATGAAAACCACCTGAGCGCGCAGCCGGTTGGCGTCGGCAAGCGCATCCGCCGCGATCAAGCTCGTGACGACAGTCCACCCTACACCCGCAACTGGCGCGTAGGCTGCAAACGAATCGCCGCCCTTGGCGCTTACCCGGTCGAAGGAACTCGTGCCGGCAAGGGCCGCGGTCACACCGGCGCTCTTGTCCTGCACAAGCGAGCTCGGTACAACGCCGCTCTGCGCGACGATGATTCCGTTCTGGTCGGTCACCTCTATCTGGACCCCTTGGCTTCGAGCGAAGTCCGAGAAGAGGCGCTGAGTGGCGGTCAGGTCGTAACCGACGATGAGGATTCCCACCCTTGTGCCAGCCGGGGCAAAGCGTCCGTCTGCCCACACCGGGGTGGTGATTGCGACGACCAGAGGAGTGCCTGGCAACGCTGAGACATAGGCAGACGAGACGTAGGCTTTACCGACCCTGGTGACTCCGATGTACCAGTCGCGTGTCGTGTTGGGCCGCCCGTACGACGTTTGCGGTTGTGGGGGATCTTCGTTGAGCCAGAAAAAGCCGGCGGGATCGATGATCCCGGCAAACCGAGTTTCCGGCTGCACGCTGCGGAGGTCTTTTACGGTTTCCAAAATGGCCGGGCCGTCATAGTTGAGATGGTTGCCATCCCGGAGCGCCGTGACCAGCGCGAGCCGGTGCGCATAGGAGTCTTCCAGAATCGTCAGCGCTTTCATCTGAGTAGCGACATAAACCGAGGCAAGCGCGCTCGCATCGGAGAGCCGCCGCTCGGAGGCTGCGCTGAGGGTCGAGTAGACCGAGTTGACGCTGAGGGTCGACAGCAGAGCCAGTGGTCCCATCGTCGCGATTGCGAGCATTGCCACGAAAGTAGACGGGCGACGCGATCCCAGCCAGGCAGAGACCTTGAAAAAGGGCCGTCGTCGGGACTTCGGATCATTGCCGGCGCGGGGCGGATCTCCCTGACGCGCGGAAACCATTGGGGGCGGCGCTGTGCGCGGGCGAGTTTCGACAGGGGCTGCCACGGCCGGCCTGAGCTGGATCCCCACAGGTACCGGTGTACGCGAGACCCCTCGAAAAGTCGCCCTGCTGAGGCATGGGCTTCTGGACCATCCATTTTCAGGGTGGAAACGGCATCTCCGCTTCAGATTCAGGTCCTTGACGCTTCGGCGCGACAGGCATACGCTCTGAAATCGATCCGATTTCTTCGATAAGGGGGACGTCCATGGCCTGGAAGCTCGAGGGGACCTATTTCGAGAACTGCAACTGCGATTGGGTTTGTCCGTGCACGGTGACCAGTTTCACCTCACCAGCGACAGGCGACCGGTGCCACGTGATCCTCAACTACCACGTCACGCGCGGCGTGGTCGATGGCATTGATGTAAGCGGGCGCAGTGTCTCCCTCGTCGTCGACGCGCCCAAGAACATGCTGGACGGCGGGTGGCGTGTGGGAGTCATCATCGACGACAAGGCATCCAAGGAGCAGGCGGACAAGCTCACCGGCGTGTTCGCCGGCCAGGCCGGTGGCCCGATGGCAAACCTCGCACCACTGATCGGTGAGGTCCTTGGTATCGAACAGCACCCAATCGAATACTCGGATGATGGCCATCGACACCGGATCCGCATCGGCGATGCGGTCGCCATTGAAATCGAGGATTTCGCGGCGCAGGAAGGCGGCGAGACGACGAAGCTGACTGGGGTCGCCCACCCCTCCAATTCGACGATCACGATCGCCAAGCCGATCGAGTCGAAGATCAAAGCCTTCGGCATGGAGTTCAAGAACGCGGGCAAGAGCGCTTTCTCGGCGCCGTTCAACTGGGCAGGCTGACCGCTCAGCGCCACCCATGAATCTGCCAGGGCCCACTGGCGCCGCGCCGGCCGTCAAGACTCTCCCACGCCCAGTCTCGACGGCGATCATCGCCGCGCTGCTCGTTTGCGCGGCGGCTGCCTGGCTGCTGACCCTTCAGCAGTCCTCGCCCATGACCGGGATGGGCGGCATCGCAATGCTTGGAGCCGGGCTTTTCCTCGTCACCTGGGTCGTGATGATGGTCGCGATGATGTTTCCGACGATCGCACCGATGGTGCTGACCCACGCAACCATCGTTCGGTCGCGGGGCGAGGGAGCGTTGCCGACCATGGCCTTCGTCCTTGGTTACCTGGTGATCTGGGCAGTTGTGGGCCTGGTGCCGCTCGCGGTGATCCAGCTCCTGGGATCGTCTATGGCCTCTCCGGTCAGCGCCTGGCTGCCTCGACTTGGCGGAGCCGTCTTGGTCATCGCAGGCCTGTACCAGTTCACGCCCCTGAAGAACGTGTGCTTGAGCGCGTGCCGATCACCCCTCGGCTTCATGCTCACCCATGACTTCGGCGGCGGCGCACCTGCGGCTACTCGAGCCGGTATCTCACACGGCCTGTATTGCGTTGGCTGCTGCTGGGCGCTCATGGCGGTGCTGGCGGTTGTCGGTTTGATGAACCTTGCATGGATGGCAGTCATCGCCGCCGTGTTCTTCCTCGAGAAGAACTGGCGCTACGGGGTCTTGCTCTCTCGCGTCTCCGGCGCCGTGTGCGTCACCATTGGCGTCGCCGTGATAGCCAAGCCCGACTTCCTCCAACTTCTGGCCGGACCGATGGCCTAGAGCTCGACAGGTTGGCGAACAATACATTCTCGGCGGAGGAAGCGAGCCGGCTGTACGAGCTCGATCGCACCCACTGGCTGCACCCTCAGGGCGACCTCGACGCACCACCGGGCACGATTCCGCAGCTGATGTTTGCGAGCGGGAGAGGCGCCATCCTCACCGACATCGAGGGCCGCGAGTACGTCGACGGCATGGCCTCGCTCTGGAACGTTAACGTCGGTTATGGGCGCGCCGAGCTGGCCGAGGCAGCCGCGGCGCAGATGAAATCGCTTGCGTTCAGCTCCGCATACGGCGGGT
>PLYD01000035.1 GCA_003151665.1 Candidatus Dormiibacterota bacterium | reverse complement strand
GCCGGCTTCACGGTGGCCGAAATCGGACGAGCCCTGCGCCGCGGAATCGACGTCGAGCGGCTCAATGAGCTCGCAGCTCGCGAGGATGGATTGGTTCCTGAGGAGGCGGAGGAGCTGTACCGATATCGCCTCCGCCGGGCCCAATCCCGGCTGCGTCAGTTGGCCCGCGCCTGCGCCCGCGGCGACGAAGAGGGGATCCGCGCCGCCCTCGACGACCTAGATGGCCGGCTGGCCGAACTGCACCGCCTCGAACAAGAGCGTCAGCGTTCTGGGCTGGCGATCGGCTACGAGCTGGGGCTGGACCAGCGGCAAACCGCCATCGACCAACTTCTGGAGCTGGCTAGGCGAAGGCCACCTGGGTTGGTCGCAGGTTCCGATGTGGCGCCCGCGCAGCCTACTGGCGATGTGCGATTACCGCCGATCGCCTTCCAAGCGACGCCGAACGACGTTCCCGTCTACATCCTGGCGCCGCGCTCATTGCCGTCGGACGCGCTCGCTCGCAACGTCGAGGCGGTGGCGCACCAGGGCGCAAACCTTCACGTCGTCCATGATCCCTCCGAGATCCCCCGCGGGCAGGAGTTGCCCCCGCTGGTGCTCAACTGGGGCGGGAGCGACTCTCTGCCTGCGGACCTTGTGGCTCTCAACCGGCCCGACGTGGTGCGCATCTCCTCGGACCAGGTGGAGTCCGTGCGCCGGCTCGGTGAGCTCGCACCGCGAACGGTGCTCCGACCCGACGACATGCATCTGCTGGAGTCCGATCGCGTTGTCGCCAAGCAGCGTCGGGGAGCGCGGGGCAGCGGGAAGGCGGTCATTGCGGCCGACGCCCCGTGGAGCGAGAGGGCTCGTTACGACCTCTTTCAGGAGTTCATTCCCGACCGAGCCGAATACCGCGTGAGCGTCCTCAACGGGCGCGTGGTGTCGGCCTTCGCGAAGCAGCCGCCAATGGGTGCAAACCTGGAAGACCTCCGGCCGGAGTGGACGCATCAGCTGGTCACCACCCTGCCGGCGGCGGTCGTGGCGACCGCGCGTGAAGGCGCGCGCCGGATCGGGCTCGATTACGCCGGCGTCGACGTCATCGTCGATCGGCGGACCGGCCGGGCCCTCTGCCTGGAGGCGAACGCCGCCCCCGGCATGTCGGAGCAGACCCTGTACAGCCTCTACGCCCACCTGCAGCAGACACTGCGCCGCCGGCTTCGGAGAGCGAGCTGAACGATGCCAAGCAAGGGCGCGAGCCGCACCACGAACCACTCAACGACGGCGACCATTGCACCAGTTGCGGGCCCCGCGGTCGTGGTTCGACCGTCGTCGGCACAAGCCGTCCTTGCGGAACCGGCGCCGATCCAGGCAGTGGTCGGCGCGCCATTTGCGGCCGGAGCCGCCGAGGTACCGGCACAGGCAGGGACGGTCCAAGCCGCATTTGTGCCGGACATCGAAGACCCCGCCGTCGACACCCCCGAGTGGGCCGATGTCTACGCCCGGTCCGTCGAGCGTCACCGCGACGAACGCGAGAGGATCGACCGCGAGCAGGCCGAGGCCCAGCTGCTCTGGGAGCGGTTCCTCGAGGCCCAGGGCTCAGAGGTGCCCGAAGGCGAGCAGTCGCTGGTAGCCAACGATGAGCTGCACCGCCAGTTGCTCCACCTTGCGCGGACTTCCGGCGGTGAGTACGAGAGGGAGAACGTGATCGGGGATCCCAACCAGACCTTCGGCGTTGAGATCGAATTCGATGGCGCAGATGCCAACGAGGTGGCGCGCGCCTTCCACGCCGCCGGCCTGGCTTCCACGCCCAACCTACAGGGCTACCACTCCTACCGGGAACCGGGGAAGTGGGTGGTCGAGCGCGACAGCACGGTCAATGGAGAGGTCGTAAGCCCGGTATTACGCGACACGCCCGAGACCTGGGCGCAGCTGGAAAGGGCCTGCGCGATCCTGCGCGAGAACGGCGCAACAGTCACCACGAGAACTGGTGGCCACGTCCACGTTGGCGCTGACTCGGCGGGGATGGACCACGACGTTGGCCGGTTCCGCCGCGTGGCCAACACGTGCGCATGGGCAGAGGACCTCATGTACCGTCTGGCGGCAGCAACCGGACGGGGTGGACGACGCCACCGGGGAGCGGGCAACGGCTACAGGTGGTGCGGGCCCATGGGCGCCGGTCAGTTCGAGGAAGCACAGAGCGTGAACGAGCTCGCCAGCCGGGTCGGCGCGAGCCACGGGTTCGGGCTCAACTACGGGAACCTGCTCGACTCCCGGCGGACAATCGAGTACCGCTACTTCGATTCCAGCCTCGATCCCGCTCGTCTTCAGGCCAATATCAAGCTGGCTTGCTGGATCACCAAGCGCGCCTCGACGCTCCCGGACTCTGCGATCCCAACTGAGCGCGTGCGCCTCGGGAGCCACGCAGGGGGTCAGGTAACTGACGCCGGTGACGGCCTGCTGCGCCGGTTCGCGGACACGATCTTTGTCCGTCCGCAGGACAAGTTGAAGCTCTATTGGCTGTTCCAGCGCTCCGCCTGGCAGCCGGCCAGGAGGGTCGCCTGATGTACCGACGGATCAACCTCACAAGCCGACAGGAGCTCCCAGTGAGGATGTTGTTTCAGCCACTGGGCAACGGAACATTCCTCCGGGCATGCGAAGCCGATAGTTTCCGTGGACTCGTGGCCGCCATGCTTGACGACCCCGCGTACGAGAGCGGCGATGTCGAGACCCGACTCCTGAATCGCCTTCGGCTCGCCGATGAACTCGTACTGCTGGCTCGGATCGAGAACGAACCCAGTCTCCTTATTGGAGACAGGGATGCAGACCTCACGATCAACGTCGCCTCGGACGAAAGATTCATGCGGTCTCTCGACCGACTAGGCCTCGTGTCCCTCGAACCCGCCCTGAGGAACCGTGTCTAACTTTCCCGGTGGACAGGGCGTCAACCTTGGCGGACCGTCACTGAGCCCTACTCGGACTTCTGGATCGCCGCGGGATGCGCGTCCGGCCGACATAACCGCGGATCGACTCGCCTACAGCGTTGAAGAAGCTGCGAAGGTCATCGGAGTAGGGCGCACTCTGACCTGGGCACTCGTGCGCTCCGGTGACATCCCATCGGTGCGCGTAGCGGGTCGTGTGCTCATTCGAAGGCGACAGCTGATCGAATGGCTGGACACGCGGTCCGAAACCATTTATCCTTCATCGTGATGAAGGTTTTTCGCGAGTGGATGACCGTCGCTGAAGCAGCGACTCGATTGACGATCAGCACTCGACGGGTTCATCAACTGATTGCCAGCGGCCGGCTCGAGGCTGAGAAAGTCGGGCGCGACACCTTCGTCCGTCGGCATTCGGTCGAGTTGTTGAAGCGACAGCCGCGCCGGCCCGGCCGGCCGTCCAAGGAGGTTTAGATGGCGTCGGTGCATCGTGTTCGAAGCAAGGAAGGATTCCGTTATCGCACCCGTTGGCGAGATCCAGATGGAACTCTGAGGTCCCGGTCATTTGCGCATAAGGCAGATGCAAATCGCTTCGCGGTCAAGGTCGAGCACGAGATGAACGTTGGAGACTACATCGATCCGCATGCGGGCAGGGTCACCGTCCGTGAATACGGAGAGAAGTGGCGGAAAGCACAACTGCAGCACGCCGCGTCTACTGCTGCGGATGTAGCGATGGCCTTACGCGTCCACCTTTACCCGGCACTCGGCAACCTTCCAATTGGATCGGTCCGGCCGAGTGACGTTCAGGCCTGGGTGGCCGGACTCACGGCCAGACTGGCCCCCAGTACCGTTACCAAGACGTATTCCTTTCTTTCTTCGATGCTCAAGTCTGCGGTGCGGGACGGCTTGATTTCGCGAACGCCCTGTATCGACATTAACCTGCCGAGGATTGAGAAGAAGCGTGTGGTTCCGCTGACTGTTGAGCAGGTAGCAGCGTTGATCGACGCGGCGCATCCCCAATACCGCGCCCTGCTGCACTTTTGTGCGGGTACGGGTACGCGTGCAAGGGAGGCTTTCGGGCTCACCGTCGACCGGATCGATTTCCTCCGCCGTCAGGTCACCATCGATCGCCAACTTGCTACGCGCGACGGGTCCATCGGATGGAAGGCGCCGAAAACGCCATCATCGGTCCGATCGATACCGCTGGATGATGGCGTCATTGAAGCGGTGGCGTCACATCTCGCCGCTATCGGTTCACCGGCGAAAGGAATCGTATTTAGTACGCCGCGCGGCCGGGCCATCGACCTCCATCGGGCATATGGTGAGGCGAAGAGACCGGGCTGGTTCCGGAAGGCTGCGCGAAGCGCCGGACTACCCGATGACATCACGCTCCATGACCTGAGGCACTTCTATGCCAGTTTGCTAATCCGCAACGGGGCAAGCGTGAAGCTCGTCCAGGCGCGCCTAGGCCACAAGTCAGCTCTGGAGACGCTAGATACCTATGGGCACCTTTGGCCGGATTCCGACGAGCAGACTCGCAGCATCCTTAACAAAGCTCTTTCCACATTGCGGCACTTGGATCGCGTCGCCCAGGACGGCGTGTGACCTTGGTCGCTGACCAGACAGTCCCGAGCAACATCTGATCGATTGCGTTCCGAGCGCATACGACGACTCCCGCCCGTGCGTGCTCGGCGGAAGGCACTGGTTTTGGCCTGGCCACGGCCTTAGCTGCCTGGTGGGAGGTTGTGCTCGCCGGTGATCTCGACGACGTCTGCGAACTCGACATCGATGGAGCCGCCCTGATCGAGGAGCGTGTCGAAGACTCGTTCGCCGTCTCGGTGGCTCACCCTGAGAGTGAAGACCTTGCCCGGACGATCAGGATCAGTGACCTGAAAGAGCCGCTGCTTAGCTCCAGCATCCGTCGAGGCAGTGAGTGGGTGGACTTTCCACGTCTTTGGCATCCAGCAGACTTACCCGATATGCAGCGAAACCGATCAGCCTGTCGGTCGTCGCGCAGCCAAAAGCGTCGGCTCCTGGGAGTTACACCCCAGCCGAACCCGATCTGCGACGCGGACTATCGGAATGTTCCCTGCGGCTGTTTCCAGTTCGGGTGTTCCCTAATTGTTCCATCAGGACGCTTGAGGCCTGCTCCTGAATGGCGATTCCGTATTCAGAATCCGGGATTGTGGGCCGAGGGCGGACTGTAAGCCGGGTTCTGTGTCCCTTGCGGGACGGTGACCATCTGTCTGGGATGCCGGTCGCCCGGCACCTCTAGCGACCGATAC
>PLYD01000046.1 GCA_003151665.1 Candidatus Dormiibacterota bacterium | reverse complement strand
ATACGGCCAGATGTCATCAAGACGTCGGGCGACAAGTGGGCGACGTCACCCGACACCTTCGTCACGAACGGCCCCTTCAAGGTGGCCGAGATGGTGGCGGACCACATCAAGGTGATCCAGAACCCGCACTACTGGGGACCACGTCCAACCCTGACATCGATCGATTTCGTGATCGTCAACGACGGCGCCGCAGCCCTCGCGAAGTTCAGGAGCGGTCAGGTTGACGTGATCGACGTCCAGCCGGCGCAAGCGGCAGGCGTTGCAGGCGACGCCGCGCTGAGCCATGAGCTCATGAAGACGCCATCCCTGAGCGTTTTCTGGCTGGTGTTCCACGTCAGCTCGCCGCCGTTGAACAATGTCAGGGTTCGCAGAGCGATCGCGGAGGCGATCGACCGGGCCGCTTTCGTCGCCCAGGTTTTCCAGGGCCAGGCGATTCCGGCCGAGTCGTTCATTCCGCAAGGTATGGATGGCTACGCACCCGGAGTGGGGGGGAGTGCTCAGAAGTCGGACGTTGCCGCGGCGCGCGCCTCGCTCGCAGCGTCGGGTATGAGCACCCGGCAGCTCTCCGGAATCAAGTTTTCGTATGACCGCTCGTCCGATTTCCAGAAGGCCACTGCAGTTTTCATCAAGGCCCAGCTGAAGGCAAATCTGGGCATCGACATCACCTTGCAGGGACTCGACACCAACACGTTCAGCTCTCGCCTCAGCAGCGGCAATTTCCAAATTGCGGGACCGCGCGGCTGGACCGCGGATTATCCGGACGCCTCTGACTGGTACCCGGTCTTCTTGACGACGAGCTTTCACAACGTCGGCCTGTATCAGAACCCGCAGTACGACAATTTCGTGCGAGCGGCGAGCGGCGACCTCCAGCAGGACCGGCGGAACCAGGAGTACCAGCAGGCGCAGGCCATGCTGGTCAGCGACGCTCCGGTGGCCTTCCTGGCGCAGACGGTCAGCTGGGACCTGGTGCGGCCGTATGTCAAAGGCATCACCCCGACCTCGATCGACGAATGGCCTGGCGCTTTGTTTCCAACTCAGATCTATATTGCCCCGAGATAAGGTGCAAACCGAACGGACGTTCCGGTCTGGATAGACCATACTTGACACTCACTGGTGGGGAGCCAGAGAATTCGTCTAAGCCGAAGAGGCTGTGTGAGTAGACCTGCTGCCGGCGCACTCTCGCCCCGGAGTCCGTGGATCCCGGGAAGAAGGCCGCAGGATCGTCAATCAAGAGAGGTAAGACGCGTATGCATTTAGGCAATCGTTTCCGAGCAGTCGCGCTCGCATCAGCCGCTTTGTTCGTGGTTGCCGCGTGTGGCACGAGCGGCGGCGGCACCAGCATAACCGGGGTGTCGGCTTATAAGCCGGTCACCGGCGTGCAGGGCGGGCAGCTGGTTTACTCCGACTGGGAATCAGTCCAGGACCTGAACGTGCTCTCCTCGACTGCCCAGACAACTCTCCAGGCAGCCGACGGCCCCATCTGGGCATCGCTGTGGGTGTTCGACCCCCAGGGCAACGCCGAGGCAGATTTGGTGTCCGAAGTCCCGACGGTCGCCAACGGCGACGTCAAGGTCATCGACACCACCCACATGGACGTCACCATCAAGCTCAAGTCGGGTCTCAAGTGGTCTGACGGACAGCCCCTGACGACCAAGGACCTGAGCTCGACCATCAACGCGATTTGCGACCCCCTCACCGGAGCCGCAACCCAGGTCGGATACGACCACATCGCGTCAGTTACCGACACCAGCGACACGNNTCGAGGTCTGGCACTTCGGACCAGAAGCGACCAAGTCGGCCAACAACGGCGCGTCTTACCGCTGCGGCCTGCAGGCCCCATTGACCTCTGGCATCTACGCCCCGTACATCTCAGCGATGGGTTTCACCCCGGTCCCGGACCACATCCTCGGATCGATCAAGCACGCTGACTGGGCGACTTCCGACTACTTCGTCAAGCTCCCCACCGCGACCAGCGGCCCGTACATGGTCCAGAACTTCACGCCCGGGCCGGCCGCCCAGATCGTGATGGTTCCAAACCCGAACTACGCGGCCGGCCGCAGCGGCGCCGCCTTCTTCGGACACGCGCCGTACCTCGACAAGCTGATCTACAAGATCTATGGCGACAAGCCGTCACAGATCGCCGGCCTGAAGTCAGGCGACACCGACCTCGGGCTTGACCTCATCGCCAACGACCTCCCGGCCGTGACCGGGATCAGCGGCTACACGACGGTGACCGCCACCGGACTCTTGGACGAGTTCCTCAACCTGAACCTCGGTACCAACAACGGCAAGGCGACGGTGTTCAACAACGACAAGTCGCTGCGCCAGGCGGTTGCTCTCGCGATCGACAAGAATGCCATCAACCAGAGCCTTGTGCAGAACATCGGCAAGCCGATGAACGGACCGTTTGTCAGCGCTCTGTCGCCTTACACCGACACAACGATCCCGGCCTTCCAGCGCGATTTGGTCAAGGCCGCTGCACTGCTTGACGCAGACGGCTGGGTCAAGGCCGCCGACGGCACCCGCAGCAAGAACGGACGCAAGCTTGCGTGGGTCATTAGCACCACTTCCGGCAACAGCCAGCGGGCTGCGGAAGAGGAGCAGCTGATCAAGAACTGGAGCGAGATCGGCGCCACCGTCACGACCAAGAACTGGCCCGCGGGACAGTTCTTCAACGACTTCAAGGGCGGCGGCATCCTCGCCACCGGCCAGTTCGACATGGGTCTCTACGCCAACAGCTGGGCGCCGGACCCGGACAGCTGGTGTGGGATCGTCGAATCCAACCAGATTCCGAGCAACGCGAGCCCGGCGGGCCAGAACTGGTCCCGGGCGACCGACCCGACCCTGGACAGCCTCTGCGCGCAGGGCTTCGGCGAGGTGGACGTCACCAAGCGCGTCGCCATCTACAAGCAGGTTCAGGCCGAGTGGAAGGACTACCTCCCGACGATCGAGCTCTACGAGCGTCCCGAGGTCTATAGCGTCGCCTCCAACTTCGGCAACTTCGCGGCGGCCGTCAACACTTGCGTTGCCACCTGCAACGCTGCTGACTGGTTCAACACGAAGGGCAAGTCCTAACCGAGCGAGTCAGTTTTAGAGAGGGGCGGCCGCGCGGCCGCCCCTCTTCGTTCTATAGAGAAGAAGGGGGAAGCCGGAGGTGATAACGGCCGGGAACTCTAGATGGTCGGTTACGCAGCCCGCAGACTGATCCAGACGGTGCCCACCATCATCGTCATGTCGATTGTCCTGTTCGCGATCATGCAGGCGATCCCGGGTGGCCCGATGGCGGCCCTCGCCTTCAACTCTCATCAATCCGAAGCGGCGAAGCTGGCGATCATCCACCGGTGGGGTCTTGACCTACCGGTGTACGAGCAGTACTTCAGGTGGGTGGGCGCCATGTTCACCGGTGACTGGCAGAATTCCTTCTTTCTCAATCAACCGGTCAATCAGGTGATCTTCGCCCGCCTGCCCGCCACGGTTCTTCTCATGACCGTCGCCTACGCGTTCCAGGAGCTGCTGGCAATCCCGGCAGGAATCCTCGCCGCACTCAAGCGCTACTCCTTCTTCGACCAGGTGGTGACGTTCTTCGCATATGTCGGCAACTCGATGCCCACCTTCTGGCTGGGCCTGATGCTCCTCATGATCTTCGGAGTGTTCATCGGGATACTCCCGATCAGCGGAGTCATCGACATCAGGGTCGCGGGCGCGCCCTTCCTGACACCCCAGTACAACGCGTGGTTTGGCCAGCACGTGCTTCAGGGGACGCTCGACGTGGCCAAGCACATCATCCTTCCTGCTCTCACCATCGCGATCGTAGGCATCGCCTTCGACTCTCGATTCGTCCGCGCTTCGATGCTCGACGCGATCCACCAGGACTACGTCAGGACGGCTCGCGCGAAAGGCCTGACGGAGCGGTCGGTGATCCTGAAGCACACCCTGCGAAACGCTCTTCTCCCCCTGATCACCAACATCGCGCTGGAGCTGCCGATCCTCTTCTCCGGCGCTGTCGTGACCGAGCGGATATTCTCCTGGCCAGGAATGGGACAGCTCTTCTTCCAGGCCTTGGAGGGCTACGACTACCCGCTGATGATGGGCATCCTCTTCCTCACAGGCCTGTTGGTCATCTTCTTCAACGTTATCGCCGATCTCGCTTACGCGATTGCAGATCCGAGGATTTCCTATGCTTGAGCGCGCGATCGAGGAACAGGTCCGGCTCGATCAGCAGGGGGCCAGCTCTCCCGGGAGTGGGGCCGACTATGACGTCGCGATCAAGCAGTACAGCCTGCGTGAGATCGTTTACCGGCGGTTCATACGCCACCCCCTCGCAAGGTGGGGCGTCTTAGGCCTGGTCCTCATCGTCGTTGGGTGCTATGGCGCGCCGCTGTGGCACGCTCTCTTCCCGAACCTGATCCAGGCCCCCGCAGATTTCGACCCGTCCCAGGCTGGTCAGGGCCCTTCGCTGAGGCATTTTTTCGGCACCGACTCGCTGAACGGGCATGACATCTTCAGCCTGGTCCTCTACGGCGGCCAGCTGTCGCTCATCATCGGGGTGGGCTCGATGATCCTGGCGACCGCACTGGGAGTCGCTGTGGGCGCGTTTGCCGGCTACTTCGGCGGCTTTTCCGACGCCGTCATGATGCGCGTCACGGACGTTCTGTTGACCCTGCCGGCACTCCTCATCGTGCCGCTCGCAACCCGCATCTTTGCCGCCGACAATCCCTTCTACATCGCGCTCATATTTGGCTTCTTGAGCTGGCAATCGATCGCCCGTATCGTTCGAAGCCAGTTCCTTTCACTGCGCGAGATGCAGTTCACCGAGGCGGCGCGTGCCCTCGGTGTGCCGCCGGCGAGAATCATCTTCCGCCACCTGCTGCCGAATGCGATTGGTCCCATCGTCGTCGCATTCACCTTGGGTATCGCGGGCAACATCGTGCTCGAGGCCTTCATCAGCTTCCTCGGGTTCGGCATCCAGCCTCCTGAGTACAGCTGGGGATCGATCCTGAGCGGCGCCGAGGAATACCTGATCGTCGGCAACTGGTGGTGGATCACCTTCCCTGGCCTGATGGTCACCGCCACGGTTCTCTGCGTCAACTTCATCGGCGACGGCCTGCGGGATGCTTTCGACCCCAAGATCGTCAACTAGCTCACGATCCGGGCGGGCGGAGCGCCTTTAGGCGAAGTGGCAGGCGGCGAAGTGGCCGGGCACTCTCTTCTCAATTAGAGGAGGCCGCTCCTCGGCACAGATGCCGTTCTCGGTTCCTTTCTCGCGCGCCAGCGGGCAGCGCGTGCGAAACGGGCAGCCCGAAGGTGGGTTGAACGGGCTGGGCACGTCGCCGGTCAGCACCGTCCGATTACGGGGGTGGTCGGGGTCGGGTTGCGGGATCGCTGACAGCAGGGACTGCGTGTAGGGGTGCAACGGATTCTTGTACAGCTCCTCCGCATCCGCGAGCTCCATCACCTGGCCGAGGTACATGACAGCAACACGGTCCGAGATGTACGAGACGACGGCCAGGTTGTGCGCCACGAAGATGTATGTCAGGCCGAATTCCTTGCGAAGGTCGACGAGCAGGTTCAG
>PLYD01000223.1 GCA_003151665.1 Candidatus Dormiibacterota bacterium | reverse complement strand
TTGGACCGAGGGTGGCGGCCCGAATTGGGTCCCTGGAGTGACTGGCATCATCATCGCCGCCGCGCTTGGTGGTGCCCTCATGTATTTTCTCGACCCAGAGAATGGGCCGCGCCGAAGGCAACGTGTCCTCTCTGTAAAACTGCGGGCCAAGGATGCGGCGAACGAGGCATCTGAGGCTGTTGAGGAAGTCGGGGTGCCGGGTCGCGGCCGGCAGTAACTTTGCCCACGCCGACCGAACTGGCCCTGTTTGGAGCTGGCCGAACTCTTAGCATTTGCTCAGGTCGGCCCCGTGCTGCTAGGGCAGCTCGACGGCCTAGAGGCAAACAGGTCGCATTCGAGTCGCCGACCACAACGATCGCGCCCGCGATCTACCGCGACCACGCCACGATTTCGCAGACTCCGCGCTCGCCCGGAATGATGTGTTCCGCATCGAAAATCCCGGGGCCTGGAAAGGCGTGCTGGCGAGCAAGTCGGGGCCCGCGGGAACCGATTCAGTCGATCGGAGGCAGCTGTCGTACCAGACTAGGCACGTTGAGTTTCGGCATCGGGACCCGCGGGTTCATGGCCCGCAGGGTTTCCAGCAGTAAGTGCGACACTGCCCAATCGCGGAACGGCTTGTCGTCCGCCGGGACGATGTACCAAGGGGCGACCGGCGTCGAGCAGCGGGTCAGGAGCATGTTGAAGGCTTCCTGGTATTCATCCCAATGACTCCTCTCTTTTATGTCATTGGGGCTGAACTTCCATCGTTTTTCGGGTGTGTTGAGGCGAGCAAGTAGCCGCTGACGCTGCTCCTCGTTTGAGATATGGAGACAGATTTTCACGGGAATGACGTTTGATCTGACAAGTCCAGCCTCGAATCGGTTTATCTGCGCATACCGACTCTCGATCACTTCCGGAGCGGCCAGCTTCTTGACCCTCGCGATGAGCACATCCTCGTAGTACGAGCGATTGAAGATGGTGATGTGGCCTGGCCCCGGCATTTCCTTCTTGAACCGCCAGAGGAAATGGTGTCTAAGTTCGGTCGCACTTGGTGCCATGAAGGTGCGGACGTGCACACCTTGAGGATCCATCGCCGCCATCAAGTGGCGGACCGTTCCGTCCTTGCCGCTGGTGTCCAATCCCTGCAGCACAATCAGGATCGCCTGTTTCTTCTCCGCGTAGAGGCGCTCTTGAAGGTCCAGTAATTCGGGGCCGTATTTCTCACGGGCGGCCGCTATCTTCTTGCGCTTGACTCCCAGCCGATCGCCAGGGTCAACGTCCGCGAGGCTCACCTGGCCTTTCCATGCGCGAGCCTTGAGCATGTCCCTCATCGATCTCTTCGCCATTGAGCCTCCAGTTCAGCAGGTCACATACTTGAATGAGGGACTGTGCGGTTCACGTATTGCCTCTTCGCTCGATCACAGTCTGATCTAATGTCGGCTACAGGTCTGAGATGGCGAGGTCTCCCAAAATATGCCGTTCAGGCGATCGTGAGCTTAAGCCGTCCGCCCCCTCGCCGACGCCCTGCGACGTCTAGTCTGAACAGCGCACGAGATCTCGCGACAGTCGTGGCTCATCGCGGGCGCATGTTCCGAGCAAAAAAACTAGCTCGGCCCGCGGTCGGCCGGCATTGCGTCGGCCAAATTAGGGAGATCGAGCGACCCACGTTCAGCGAGATGACGACGCTGCCGTGCAAGCGCTGGAGGAGACCCATGCCTTCCGCGGCGATGTCGCGCACAAGTGCGGCGGGCATACTGCGCGTGATGCCAGACTTCGCGTCCGCCGGCTTCGACATCCCCGGGCCCGGCGGCGCACCGGTTGTGAATGCAGGCCACGAGCCGCCATGGGTCCAAGACTTCCACAACCCGTCATACGCATGGCGCCGTCTCTTCTCTGAAGCGTTTGGAACCTTCCTGCTTGTGCTTGTCGCCGTGGGCGGCGACGTGGTCGGCACCGTTACCAGTGCACCGTCATCCCGAGCGGCCGCAGCTACCGCACCCGCTCTCATGGTCATGGTGGTGATCCTATTCATGGGCCGCGTCAGTGGCGCCCATCTGAACCCGGTCGTGAGCATGGCGTTCGCTCTGCGCGGCGAGTTCCCTTGGCGTCGCGTTCCCGGCTACGTTACGGCACAACTTGTCGGCGGGATTGTGGCATGCGTCTTCCTGTGGGTGCTGTTCGGCCGGCCCGGACTGTTTGGGGCCACCATCCCGGCCGCCACGATCAGCGACACGCAGGCCATGCTTGTGGAGGCAGTCCTAACGCTAGGGCTGGTGAGCACCATCCTCGGCACCGCATCGAGCGCCCAAAACGTCGGTCCACTGTCGGCAATCGCAGTAGGTGGTTACATCGCACTGGCAGGCTTGTGGGCGGGACCGGTTAGCGGCGCGTCGATGAACCCGGTGCGCTCCTTCGCACCTGCTCTGGTTCGCGCCGACTTCGCCCATATCTGGGTTTATTTGGCCGGTCCACTGATCGGTGCCCTGGTGGCGGTGGCATTCGCCCACGTGCTTCGCGGTCGCGGAGGCGATAGGGGGGCAACCCGCGCGGCCCAGGGTGACTCGGCCGCGGAGGACCACCGGGAAGTAGGCGCCGGTGGCACCGAGGAGGCGTAAGTGCGCGACCCGGCGCACCTCACTTTGCTACGTCGCTATCGTTCCCGAACTATTCGTGCCCGGCCTGGCAGCCTCGACCCCGCAACTACTGACGCACCTGCACCATCGCTTGATGCCGAAGACGTGTGATCAGGAGCACCTGCCGGAGGTCAAAGGGGCCGTCTCGACGCGTTCGGAAGTGGTACTACGAATCCCCGGCTGTCAGTCCGACTTCCGGATGCGATTTGGATTCTCAAGCGAGTGGTTTCTGATTCGGTCACGAAGCTATGTCCACAATCGAAGGTGGCTGAGGGCTCGTGGATAATGCGCCCATGAGCATAAGCACGATTCTCCTGATCATTGCTTTCATAGCGTTCGTACTCGCCGCGATCGGCTGGGGCTACAAGAAGATCGACCTGATCGCTATCGGCCTGGGCGTCTGGGCGCTTTCAAGCATCATCGGTAATCTCGGGCACCTGACCGTGAGCGTAATCCTCGTGATCCTGGCCTTCATCGCCTTCGTGCTCGCCGCGATCGGATGGAGTTACAAGAAGGTCGGCCTGATCGGTGTCGGGCTGGCGCTGTGGTTGGCCTCGTTCCTGATACCGCTGATCATCAAATAACGGGAAGCCGCTGCCCACGCGGCGGCAAATGCGACTCAAGGAGAGCACGTTAGAGAATCGGCTCTAAGCAGCAGCTTCGCGCTTAGGCATTCTTCTGGAGCAACGCTGCCCCGTCCGGGGCGTGCGCCTGCACGGGGTCCATGCAGACCACCTCTTCACACGTCAACGCATCGTCGTTGCGATCGGCCCGGCCATGCCCGCCAGTGTTTCTATCCCGACCCGAAACACGAGCCTTCCCACCTCGAATTGCTCCGCAATCTCCTAGGGCAGGATCTCTACGTACCCGTCCGTTCCATTCACGCGGATCCGCTGCCCATTGCGGATCAGCCGGGTGGCTTGCTCCACACCCACGACAGCCGGCAAGCCGTACTCCCGCGCGATCACTGCGCCATGGGTCATCAGGCCCCCCACCTCCGTGACCAGGGCCGTGATCGCGACGAACAGGGGCGACCAGCTGGGGTCCGTGTAGGCCGTGACCAGGATGTCGCCCGGTTCGAGATCGGCCTCCGCCATGTCATGAATGACGCGGGCCCGCCCCTCGATGATCCCGGCGGAAACCGGTAAGCCGACCAGCGCACCGGCCGGCACGTCATCGCGTCGGTACGCCCCGGCGATGACCTCGCCATCCGAAGTGAGCACCCGGGGCGGTGTGAGCGCTTGATACGACCTGAACGCGTCCTTGCGCTGGTGGATGAGCTGGTCATCCACCTGCTTCGCGCGCACGACGTCGTGGAGCTCCTGG
>PLYD01000083.1 GCA_003151665.1 Candidatus Dormiibacterota bacterium | reverse complement strand
GTCTGGAGCTTGACCGCCAGGCCCATGTCGCCCTTGACCTGGAGCTTGCGGGACATGAAGGCGGACATGCCGTCCATCTGGCCAGTCATGATCTTCACGAAGTCGCCGGACTCGGCGATCAACGTCAGGTTCGCGTTCTCAGGCGCATCGCCCTTGCCCGATTCGGCAACGCCGTCGTGGATCTTGACCCACCATTTACCGCCGTTGTCTCCGGACAGGTCGAACTGGATGGTCGCCTTGGTCGTGCCTGCCTTTTCTGGTACCAGGAAGCGGGGCAGCGCCTCGACGATCTGGTCGGGTGTCAACTGGACTTCAGACATTTGCTCCTCCTGAGCTAAGGACGAAGAAAAAGCGATGTGACTCTCTAAAGGAATGCTAACCGCGCGCCGTGCCAGATTGCGCGCCCCCTCCGGCCCTTCGAGCCACCTCCCCGGCAAGCGGGGAGGACAACCTTGCGACAATGCCGGAGTCGTGACAACCGAGCTTGGACTGACCGAGGTGGCGGCTGACGTCTTCGAGCTGCGCCTGCCGATCCCATTCGAGGACGGCCTGGTCAACGTCTTCCTCCTTCCCGATGGCGACGAGGCTGATCTCGTGGACTGTGGCATGAACACCGACGAATCGGTCGACGCGATTCACGCCGCGGTTCGGCACGTTGGTGCCAAGCGCATCCGCCGCCTTGTGGTCACCCACATCCATCCGGACCACTACGGCGCCGCCGGCGTCTTCGCGGGCCCGGGCCTCGCCGACCTGTACCTGCATCGCCTGGAGGTGCCGCTCGTGTATCCCCGATACGTCGAGCTGGAGCACCTCGTGAGCGAGGTTCACACCTATCTGCTCGTCAATGGAGTCCCGGAAGACGAAGCACAGGTGATGAGCAACTCTCAGCGAGCGCTGAGCGAGATCGTGAAACCAGCTGTTCCCGCGGTCCAGCTCGAAGGAGCCGAAACGTTGGAGGTTGGCCGTCGCCGATTGAGGGTGGAATGGACACCTGGACATTCGCCAGGACATATCTGCCTATACGACGAGAGCGACAGGCTGCTGCTCGCAGGTGACCACATGCTGCCCGAGCTCTCGCCCAATATCGGCCTGCACCCGCAGAGCACGCCTGATCCACTGCACGAGTATCTCGACGGTCTCAAACGGCTGGCCGGCTACGAGCCTCGGCTCATTCTGCCGGCGCACGGGCGCCCCTTCACCGACGCGTCAAAACGTGTGAGCGCACTGCTCGCGCATCACAAGAAGCGCCTCGAGCAGATTGCGGCGATCGCGTCCCACGGTGAGCGCAGCGCGTGGGCCGTCGCGCTTGAGCTGTGGGGCCCGCGCGACAACCCCTACGAAAAGCGCGCTGCCTTGCAGGAAGGCCTCGCGCACCTGCAGGCGCTGGCGGTCGAGGGCAGGGTCAAGAAGTTCGTCACGCCGACCTCAGTCCGCTGGCACGGCTAACCCAGCTGAAAATCCACGACCGATGTGAAGATCTGCGACTTCGGCTGGTTGTTGATCGGGACGCCGTTGCCCCAGCTCAGCACCACCTTGCTGTCTGACAGCGTCGAGACGGCGTCGCTCGTGCCCCCCGATCAGAAGATAAGTCCGCCGCCATTCAATAGACGCGCCAGAAGTGATAGCCCTGGTACGTGAGGTCGATCCGCCCACTCGACTCGACGAACAACAGCGCGCTGTCACCGTATCCGCGCCATCTGGGCACGAATGGTGGCAGCGCCTGTGGGATCGAAGCACTGCAACCGGGATAGCAGAAATGGCTTCCATGCTCTTGGCCGGCGCCGCGTCCTTTGGAACTGGGGCGACCGGCCCTTCATCGCAGTCGGTCCCGATTAGGTATGACCGCACTGCCGGCGAGGACTGACGCCCACCCAAGATCTGCAGTCCCTGCCGTACGGCCACGCTCATACGCGTTCTAACGCGCTGCTGTGGCTTCGCTTGCTGTCTTGATTCCCAGCGGAAATAGGTCGGCCGGGTAGCACCCCACGCCCACGACGCCTGGTCCCGCGTGCGTACCGACCACTGGGCCCAGCGGTTGGATCATCAGCGTGTCGGCGATCGGTCTCAGCTCGCGAGCCACACGCTCCGCATCGGCCTCTGCATCGGCGTGGCCGACGATTATGCAGACGCCCTTGCCTCGGTCCAGCTCGCGCGTCAGCTCGATGACCCGGGTGAGCGCGCGCTCGAATGTGCGCACCCGCTCGAGCGGAGTCACCAAACCATCGCGGATGCACAGCACCGGCTTGACCTGCAGCACCGAACNNGGAGTGCGTTGGCGCGACCAATGCGCCCGCCGCGCCGCAGGAACTCGAGCGTCGCCACCGAGAAGTACGTCTGCAGGTGCGGCTTCATCGCCAACACCTTGGCTTCGATCGCCTCGGCATCAGCGCTTCGTGCGGCGAGCGTTGACGCAACCAGGGTGATGAGGCCAAGCGACATCGAGGCGACTCCCGAGTCGATGACCCGAACACGATTCAGGTCGGTCATCACGGCCGCTTGACGAGCCGAGTCGAAGGTGCCGCTGAGCTTTTCCGAGATGTGGATCGAGACGATCGACTCGTGATTCTTGAGCAGCGCGTTGTAGGTCGCCGCAAAGCGTCCGGGTGACGGCTGCGACGTGGTGGGGTGCGCGGTCGCCAGCGGAAGCCGGCGATAGAACTCAGCCGGTGTGATGTCGACTCCGTCGAGAAGGCTTTGCCCGTCCAGGTGCAGCGTCAGCGGCACCACTGTGATACCTCTAGCGGTAGCGAGCGCAGGTGGAAGGTCGGCGGTTGAGTCCGTGACGATGGCGACGCCGCGGGCGGTCAATAGATCCCGAGTCTCGTCACGGAGGGACGGTCTTTACCTCAACCGCCTCTTGAATCTTCTTGTACCTGTGGAATAGGAGCATCTCGACCGGCCGCAGTAGGACGAGCATGGCCAGTATGAGGAGGGTAGTGAACACCGCCGGTACGTAGAAGCCAAAACCGACGGCCATCCCGATCGCGGCCACCACCCAGATCGAAGCCGCCGTCGTCAAGCCGTGAACCTCATTGCCCTGGCGGAGGATTGCGCCGGCGCCGAGAAATCCCACGCCCGTCACGACCTGAGCGGCGATTCGTGTCGGGTCTGTCACGGCGTGAAAGATCTCGAGGCCGAGCCCAGAGAACAGGCAGGACCCGACTCCGACCAGTCCGAGGGTCTTGATTCCGGCGGGATGGCCGCGCCACTCACGCTCCAGGCCGATGGCGATCGCGAGTACTGCTGTGACGAGCAGGCGGAGGGCGAAATCGACGTCGCTTAGGAGTGGCAGCTGCTCAGCCTTTACCCGGCCGGCCGCCGGGTTGGTTCTTGCCGCGCGGTTCCTCGGGGAACTCCGGAAGGTCAGGCAGGTCGAGGCTGTTGACAAAGTCTCTGAACACTGCCAGCCGTTCCTCGTCGACCGGACCGCTCTTGTCCTTGTCGTCCGACGCCTCGTCCGGGTCGGGGATGATGCCTGCGGTCTCCATCACCTCGGTGGCGACGAAGATCGGGCACTCGACGCGGACGGCGAGGGCAATGGCGTCGGAGGGCCTCGCGTCGAAGTCGAGGTCGCGTCCGTCCTGCTTCACGTAGAGGCGGGCGTAGAAGACCTGGTCCGCGAGGCGGGTGACGACGATGCGTTTGACGCTGATGCCGAGGTCGCCGAACGCCGTCGCCATCAGGTCGTGGGTGAGGGGGCGGCCGAGGGGGTTTCCTGAGATCTTGGTGGCGATCGCCTGGGCCTCGAAAGAGCCGATCCAGATCGGGAGGTAGCGGTCTGCCTCCTTCTCCTTGAGGATCACCAGGTGCTGGGCGGTGGGCATGTGAATTCGGATGCTGTCCACCGATACCTCGATGAGGTTTTTCATCCGCGATCACATTACTCCTAGAGCCGCCCGGGGCCACCTCTTAAAGGCCCCGTAGAATCCAGTGGTGGCTCCCAAAGGGAGGCGTGGGCGAGTCGTGTTGATCGACGCCCACAGCCTCATCTATCGCGCTTTTTTTGCCCTCCCGCCGATGAGCACATCGGACGGGCAGGTGACCAATGCCGCCTATGGCTTCACGTCGATGCTCGCCATCGTGCTGGCGTCGCGTCCTGAGTACGCCGTCGCCGCATTCGATGTGGCTGCGCCGACGTGGCGGTCCAAGGAATACGTCGAGTACAAGGCCGGACGTCGCGCGATGCCCGACGACCTGCGGCCCCAGATCGAGATGGTGCGCGACATCCTCACGAGCTTCTCGATTCCGATCCATGGCATCGCCGGCTTCGAGGCCGACGACCTGATCGGAACGTTCTCGCGGCTCGCCGAGGAGCGAGGCCATTCGGTGACCATCGTTTCCGGCGACCTCGATTGCCTGCAGCTGGTCTCCGAGTCGGTCGAGGCCCTGGTGCCAAGGCGCGGAATCACAGACACGTTCGTTTACGGACCCGACCAGGTTCGGCAGCGTTACGGCTTCGAACCCGCGCAGCTCATCGACTTCAAAGCGCTGCGCGGCGACACGTCAGACAACATTCCGGGTGTGCCGGGCGTCGGCGACAAGACGGCCGCGAAGCTGGTCCAGGACTTTGGCTCGGTGGAGGCGCTGCTCGATCGAGTCGACGAGCTCCCCGAAGGCCGGTTGAAGACTTCGATCAAGGCGAATACGGACCAGATCCGGCTGGGCAAGCGGATGGTCACCATCGTGCGCGACGTGCCCGTCGAACTTGACCTCGAGACGGCGCGATGGACCAGGTACGACTACGACAAAACGCGGGCGGTGTTCGATCGGTTTGAGTTCAGGCAGCTGCTCAGCCGCTTCCCTCCGCCTGATCAGGTGCCGGTGCAGCCAAACCTCACCTTCGAGGCCGCGCCTGAGCCGGCGGGCCTGAAGGTGGTGGTCGATCCGACCGAGGCGGCCAGCCTTCTTGATGGTTCCGGTGACGTCGGGGTCTACGCCTTGAACGAGAGCAGCGCGCGTGGAGCGCGAACCGTCGGCCTTGGTGTGTCGACCGGCAAGCAGACGTTCTACGTTGCCAAACCGGAGGCGATGGACGCCGTCGCCAGCACGCTCTCGGGCAGGCCCATCTCCGGGCACGATGCCAAGGAAACGGAGCTCGCGCTTCGCTCGCTTGGCGGAGGCAAGCGCGAGTGGGCGTTCAGCACCTTTCTCGCCGCCTACCTTTTGGGCGCCGGTTCGCGCGACCCGCGCCTGGAGGACCTCGCGAAAGAGTTTCTCGACGTGACGTTGGTCAGCAGCGAGCAGCTGCTTGGCACCGGGCGCGCGGCCCGCAAGGTGGCTGACGTGTCGGTGAATGAAGCGGCGGAGTTTGCCGCGCGGCGTGCGGAAGCCATTCTCAACCTCCGGCCTCGGCTGGAAGCCGAGATGCAGAACCTCGGCGTTGATTACCTCTTCCACGAGATCGAGCTGCCTCTGGCCGGTGTGCTCGCCGATATGGAGTCGGAGGGCGTGGCGATCGACGTTGCTTACCTCAAGGACATGCAGGAGGAGCTGGGCTCGCAGCTGGCCGCCATCGAGTCGGAGGTGGAGCAGGTCGCCGGCCAGAAGTTCAACCTCAGCGCGCCGCAGCAGCTGGCGAAGGTGTTGTTCGAGGACCTTCGGCTACCGGTCGGCAAGCGGACGAAGACCGGTTATTCGACGGACGCCGACACGCTTGAGGGGCTGCGCGAGAAGCATCCGATCATCGGGCTGATCCTCGAACACCGCCAGCTGTCAAAGCTCAAGTCGACATATGTCGATGCTCTGCCGCAGATCGTCGATCCGATGAGTGGGCGTGTCCACACATCGTTCGGGCAGGCCAGCACAGCGACGGGGCGGCTCTCGTCGTCCAACCCAAACCTCATGAACATTCCGATCAGGACCGAGCTCGGTCAGCGCATACGTCGCGCGTTCAAGGCCGGGCGCCCCGACCACGTCATGGTGTCGGCCGACTACTCGCAGATCGAGCTTCGCATCGCCGCGCATCTCAGTGGGGATCCCAAGCTGCTTGGCGCATTTGCGGCGGGGCAGGACATCCACACGGCCACCGCGGCTGCGGTGTTCAAGATTCCGATCGAGTCCGTGGATCCGAATCAGCGGAGGCTGGCCAAGGTCGCGAACTTCGGGTCGATCTATGGGCAGGGTGAGTACGGGCTGTCACAGCAGCTCGGGATCACCGGCGATGTGGCGAGGGATTTCCTCAAGGAGTACTGGTCCACGTATTCGCGCCTCAAGGAGTATCTCGACGAGGTGCGGCATAAGGCGAGAGAGGAGGGATTCGTCGTCAGTGCGACTGGGCGCAGGCGCGCCATTCCTGACCTGAGGTCGCCCAACTTCCAGCTGCGCAGCGCTGCTGAGAGGATGGCCATCAACTTTCCGATGCAGTCGCTGGCCGCGGACATCATCAAGATCGCGATGGTGCGCCTGCA
>PLYD01000279.1 GCA_003151665.1 Candidatus Dormiibacterota bacterium | reverse complement strand
GAAGATGATCGAGGTGCTGCAGACCGCGGGCGAGCGCGCCACCGAATACAAGCACCCGTTCCTGGTCCGGCGTGAGGGTAAGCGCGCCGTGATGATCCTCGTGACGACCGACAAGGGCTTGTGCGGCGCGATCAACGTTAACAACATCCGCGCAGCCACGCGATACATGAACGAGCACCACACCGAAGGGCAGCGCTACGTCACGATCGGGCGCAAAGGTCGCGACTTCCTGCTGCGTTACCGGCGCGAGGTCATCGCCGAGGTGAGCGGTGTCTCGGACCGCCCCACTGTCGCCGAGATCATGCCCGCCATCACCGTCGCGCTGGAGGAATACAGCAAGGGCAGGACCGACGCCGTGCTCCTCTGCTATTCGAAATGGATCTCGACGATGAAGCAGGAGCCGGTCGTCACCGTGCTCATCCCCGCCGAGATTCCCGGGCGAGGCGACGAGAGCAAGGGCCCTCGGGCCGACTACATATATGAGCCGGATCCGGAATCCGTGCTCGACGGCTTGCTGCCTCGTTATGTCGAGACGCAGGTCTTCCAGGCCGTGCTTGAGAATAAGGCCAGCGAATACTCGGCCAAGATGATCGCGATGCAGAACGCGACCAACGCCGCCGGCGATCTGATAGACGCGCTGACGCTGTATGCGAATAAGGTGCGCCAGGCAGGCATCACAACTGAATTGATGGAAATCGTTAGCGGTGCCGAAGCGATGCGGGCATCGAGCTGAGGGGAGAGAAATTGATGGCCAAGACCAAGCACCCGGCGCAAGACCCCAAAAGAGTCGAAAAGAAAGGTTCGAAGGACGGGCACGTCAGCCAGGTCATCGGCGCAGTTGTCGACGTCCAGTTCCCGCCCGGAGAGCAGCCCGAGCTGTTCGAAGCGCTCGAGGTCACAACCGGCGCCGGCCGCGTCGTCGTGCTCGAGGTCGAAGGCGCGATCGGCGACAACGTCGTGCGCACCATCGCCATGGACGCGACCGACGGTTTCCGTCGCGGCGACCCGGCGAGGGCGACTGGAGGACCGATCTCGGTCCCGGTCGGCGTCGAGACGCTAGGGCGCATGTTCAACGTGATCGGTGCGCCAATCGACGACCAGCCCGCGCCCGAAGGCGTCACGCGTTGGCCGATCCACCGGCCCGCGCCGCCGGTGTCGGAGCAGCAGGCCAAGGTGGAGATCCTCGAGACCGGCATCAAGGTCATCGACCTGATCTGCACGTTCGCCAAAGGATCAAAGATCGGGCTGTTTGGCGGCGCCGGCACCGGGAAGACGGTCATCGTGCAGGAGCTGATTCGCAACATCGCCTATCAGCACAAGGGCCGCTCCGTTTTCGCAGGTGTCGGTGAGCGCACGCGCGAAGGCAACGACATGTATCACGAGATGCAGGACGCAGGCGTGCTCCCGCAGACCGCCCTCGTGTTCGGGCAGATGAACGAGCCGCCAGGCGCACGCGCACGAGTCGGCCTCACCGGCCTCACCATGGCCGAGTACTTCCGCGATGCGGAGGGCGCCGACACGCTCCTGTTCATCGACAACATCTTTCGCTACCTCCTCGCGGGTTCGGAGGTGTCAGCGCTGCTCGGCCGTATGCCTTCGGCCGTCGGCTACCAGCCAACCCTCGCGACCGAGATGGGCGAGCTGCAGGAGCGCATCACCTCGACCAGCAAGGGCTCGATCACCTCGGTACAGGCCGTTTACGTGCCGGCTGACGACTACACGGACCCCGCCATCCAGACGGTGTTCGCCCACCTCGGCGCCACCGTGCGGCTGGAGCGTTCACTCGTCGAGATCGGCATCTATCCCGCCATCGATCCCCTTGGTTCCTCGAGCCGTTTCGTCGAGCCGTCGATCGTCGGCCAGGAGCACTACGACGCGGCGCAGGGCGTGAAGAAGACGATGCAGCGCTACAAGGATCTTCAGGACATCATCGCCATCCTCGGCATGGAGGAGCTGTCGGACGATGACAAGCAGGCGGTGTCGCGTGCGCGCAAGATCCAGCGCTTTCTGTCGCAACCGTTTAACGTTGCGCAACGCTTCACCGGCCGCGAAGGCAAGTCGGTCCCGATCGCCGAGACCGTGCGCGGGTTCAAGGAAATCCTCGAGGGAAAGCACGACGACCTGCCGGAGCAGGCTTTCTACATGGTCGGCACGATCGACGAGGCTCGCGCGCAAGGCGAAGAGATGAAAAAGAAGACAAATACGTAGTGAAGTACCTGCTTCGGGTAGTGAGCGTTGAGCGAAGCCTATTCGAAGGCGAGGTCGACTTCATCATCGCGAAGGGGGCCGATGGGGAGCTGGGCATCCTCGCTCGCCACGCGCCGCTCATGACCATCCTCAAGCCAGGGCCCCTGAGGATTCAGGAGACCTATGGAGGGGAGGAGCAGGTCCTGTTCGTCGGGGGCGGCTTTATGGAGGTCCTCCCCGACCGGGTCACGGTCCTCGCGGACATCGCCGAGCACGCCGATGAGATCTCGATCGAGAAGGCTGAAGAGGCGCGCCGCCGCGCACAGGAACGGCTTGCCGGGACGCTGACGACGGCCGAGGAGATCGAGTTCCAGAACGCGCTTGCCACGGCGGAGGCGCGCCTCAGGCTGGCGCGCGCGCGTCGCGGCTAACCAATTACCGTAAGGGTCGATGATGACTCCAGCGCCGCGTCACGATCACGTGATTCGAATTACAGGGGGCGCTCAACTCGCTGGTGACATCTGCGTCGGCGGTTCCAAGAACGCCGCCCTTCCCGAGATGGCCGCCGCGCTCCTGACAACAGAACCCGTGCGGCTCAACAATGTGCCGCGGGTCACCGACACGGCGTTGATGGGCGAAATACTCAGCGGCCTGGGCGGGCGGGTTGAGGGCGATGGCTCGCTCATCATCAAGACCGGATTTGCGCAGGACAGCCACGTGCCCGACGACCTTGGACGCCGAATGCGCGCGACGATAGTTCTCCTTGGCGCGCTCCTCGGACGGTTCGGCAAGGCGCGTGTGCCGCGACCTGGTGGCGACGACATCGGAGCGAGGCGATTCGAGCAACATCTACGCGGGCTGCGCCAGATGGGCGCGAGGATCGAGGAGACGCAGACCGAGATAGTCGCCGAGGTCGATCGCCTGCGTGGAAAGCGCATCGTCTTCGACCTTCCGACCGTAACCGGCACCGAGAACATCCTCCTTGCGGCCGTTCTGGCAGAAGGCAGAACGGAGATCTTCAACGCCGCGCGCGAGCCCCACGTGCAAGACCTGTGCTTGCTGCTCGGCAAGATGGGCGCGCGCATCGAAGGCATTGGCACCGAGCGTCTGGTCGTCGATGGCGTCAAAGATCTAGGCGGCGCCGAGCACACTGTCGTTCCCGACTATCTCGAAGCAGGCACGTATGCGATAGCGGTGGCGGCCGCGGGCGGCGAGCTACGGCTCGACTGCAGCCGGCCCGAAGACCTGAACGTCGTGCTCCTCAAGCTGGAGCTCGCCGGCGCCCACGTCGAGGTGGGGGACGGCTGGTTTCGCGTCGGCCGCAACCCCAAGACGCGGCTGAAGCCGGTCGACATGTCCACCTGGACCTATCCAGGATTTCCAACCGACCTGCAGGCACAGTACATGGCCATGATGACCCAGGCCGATGGCGAGACGGTGATCTCGGAGTACGTCCACGAAAACCGTTTTCAGCACGTCAACCAGCTGGCGAAGATGGGAGCTGGAATCAACGTGGAAGGTCGTCTACACGCGATCGTGCACGGACCGGCCCGATTGCGTGGCACGGAGGTCGCGATTCCCGACATCAGGTCCGGCGCGGCGCTGGTGATCGCGGCGCTGTGCGCCGAAGGCGAGAGCGTCCTTCACAACGCGTGGCATGTCGATCGCGGATACGAGAACATGCCAGGAAAGTTGGCTTCGGTCGGCGCGAGGATAACGAGCGAGAAGGTCGAAGCGGACGCAAGCGGTCCGGACCGAACTTACGAGTGAAGCCCTCCCCGCTTAGCGGGGAGGTCGGCCCCGCCTTGGCGCGGCCGGGTGGGGTCCCCGGAGTCTAATGCTGTCCGGCCTGCACCTGGCAGTCGATGGGTCCGGCCTCGCCCGGCCCCGAGCCGGTGTCGGCGTCTACACGAGAGAGATCCTGCGCGCGATGAGCGTCGACAGACCCGACTGCCGTTTCACCGTCTATCTGCCAGCAGAGGCGGCCGCGCCGAACTCGCACCCAGCCGTCCGATACAGGCCGCTGCCGAGCTTGCCCTTCGTCGGGCGTCACGTTCAATGGCCTGCTCGCATGCGGCGCCTCGCTCCCGATGCCTACTTCGGCCCCGCGGGCGTCCTCCCGCTCGGGAGCGTCCGTTGCCCTTCCGTCATCACCATCCACGACCTCGCGATTTACCTCAACCCGAGCTGGTTTCCCGGCCGCCAGCCGTTGAACACGCGGCTTGTCGTTCCCCGATCGCTCGCCCGCGCCGATGTGATCGTGGCCGTCTCGAACAACACAGCCGCCGACATCACAGAGCTGTTTGGAGTTCCGGCGGCGCGTATCAGCGTTGTGCCCCACGGCATCTCTCACGTGTTCCGGCCGATGAGCCGCGAGGACCTGGACAGCGCTCGCGCCCGCCTCCAGCTCCCGGAGCGATTCATCCTGTTTGTTGGCACCATCGAGCCGCGCAAGAACCTGACCACGCTGCTCGAGGCGTGGGCGATGATGCGCGACCGGCCCGACCTCGTCATCGTCGGCGACTGGGGCTGGCTCTATGAGCCGATCAAGGAACGGCTCGCGCGCCTGGGACCGAGCGTGCACCACATAGCAGGGCTCGATCCTGCGGAGCTGCCGGCCGTCTACAACCTGGCCCGAGTCCTCGCGCATCCGGCGTGGTACGAGGGGTTCGGGTTCCCACCGCTGGAGGCCATGGCGTGCGGAACGCCGGTCGTGGTCTCCGACCGGGCGAGCCTGCCAGAGGTGGTGGGGGACGCCGGGTTGATAGCGGCCGCCGACGACCCCGATGCCTGGCGAGAAGCACTGGAAAAGGTCGTCGGCGATTCGGACCTGGCTGCGGATCTCAAGCGGCGCGGCATCCTGCGCGCGGCGCAATTCAGCTGGTCGCGGTCGGCCGACCTGACATGGCGGGCGGTCGATCGAGCGGTCAGGCCGGCCTAGCGGCGGGCCCGACCAGCTCTCGAATCACCGCCACCACACCGGCAGCGCACCGGTCCCACGTGAACTGCGCCGCCCGGGCTCGCGCGGCACGCGCGAGCTTGGCGCGAAGAGCCTTGTCGCTGAGCGCGCTCCTCAGCGCCTTGGCGACGGCGTCGGGATCAGCGGGATCTGCGTATAGGACTGCGTCGCCGCCCACCTCTGGCAGCGACGACGTCAGCGCTGCGACCACCACCTTGCCGCGCGACATCGCCTCGAGGACGGGCAGACCGAAACCTTCGTAAAGGCTTGGCACCACCACCGCCGCCGCGTGCTTGTACAGCAACTCGAGCGTCGGCGGGTCGACCCTGCCTAGGACCCGGGCCCTCGGAGATGCGCGCAACCGCGCTGCGATCGCTTCGTCGCGCTCCGAGCCGGCGACGGCGAGGGTGACGCCCTCCAGGCGCTCTACCGCCGCGAGCGCAGCGACCTGGTTCTTTCGCGTCTCGATGCGTCCCACCTGGAGCACGAATGTCCCGTTGAGGCCGAGCTCGCCGAGCCGCGACGCAGGCGCGATCGGCCGACGGACAGCTTCTCCTCCACCGAGTGGCACGACACGAATGCGCTCCGCCTTCACTCCATACAGCGCCACAAGGTCCGATTTCGTGGATTCCGAGACGGCGATCAGCACAGGACATCGCTGCGCCGCCCACCGAGTCGTCAGCTGAAGGTAGGCGCGCTCGGACGCGGAGTATGCGTGCGGGTGGCGCTCGAAAGCCAGGTCATGCACAACGGTCAGCGCTTTGCCGGGCCATGCAAACGGCACCACATGTGACGGCACGAAAAGCAGGTCGGCGCGTTCGTGAGCAAGCGCCAGTGGTAGGCGCACCTGCGACCAGAGCCGGGGGAAGGGCGTGACCATCACATCGACGCCGAGACCGGCGCGGGGTCTGGACGCGAAGAACCGCCACCGCAGGTCTGGTGCGGCAGCCTCCAGGCGCGAACCGACCTCGCGAGCGTATATCTCGGTGCCAGTGACCACTTCGCGGGTCGCGGGGTTGAGATCGACCGCGATGGTCTTCATCGCAACGCTTCCGATGGAATCCCGGCTGACACCCTCATAAGCTAAGGCTCGTGCACGCCAGGCGCGACTGATAATCACTCGCGTGAACCAGGCCCGTGTCCTAGGTGTGCGTGTCGACTGCCTGGATATGGAAGCTTCGCTCGATCGGATCGAGCAGTTCGTCGATGCCGGTGGTCATCACCTCGTGGCGACGGTCAACCCCGAGTTCGTCATGAGGGCGAGGGCGGACCAGGACTTCGCCCGGGTGCTCGAATCGGCCGACCTGTGCCTGGCCGACGGCAGCGGGGTCGTCTGGGCGGCTCGACGCCAGGGCTGCGGAATGCGCGAGCCGGTGACGGGCGTCGATCTCATTCCACCCCTGGCCGCGTTGTGCGCCCGCCGGGGCTTCCGCATCTTTCTGCTTGGCGCCGCGCCAGGTGTGGCGAATGACCTCGCCACCCGGCTGCGCGCCGAACATCCCGAGCTCGAGGTGGAGGCTCATGCCGGGACGCCCGATCCGTCGGCGGACGCCGCGACCCTTGCCCTCATCCGCGCTCACAAGCCGCAGGTGCTCTTGGTGGCTTATGGCCACCCCAAGCAAGAGCTGTGGATAGACCGCATGCGCGAGTCGCTGGGCGTCGCGGTCGCGATTGGGGTGGGTGGATCATTCGACTACCTGACGGGGCGCATTCCCCGCGCACCAAGGTGGATGAGGCGCGCGGGGCTCGAATGGCTTTTCAGGTTGGTGCGGCAACCGTCGCGAGTGCGCCGAATGGCAGTCCTCCCAATCTATGCATGGAGGGTGTTGCGCACTAACTAACTACATGCCCCTGAAAAACACATAG
>PLYD01000162.1 GCA_003151665.1 Candidatus Dormiibacterota bacterium | reverse complement strand
CGCCATTTCGCCAGGCTCGGCATACGCACGTACGGGTTCCTGCCGCTGAACAATCCCCCCGACTTCAACGGCTCGACCACGATCCACGCGGCCGACGAGCGGGTACCGGTCAGCGCCCTCGAGTTCGGGGCGCATTGCGTGTACGAGGCGGTGATGCGCTACCGGGGCTAGCCGCGGCCGGCAAATAAGCGGCGGTCAGCATGCCGAAATACGTCGGCGCTTCGTACGAGACGAGTCTCCCGCTCCAACCCTTGGCGGTCGCGCCGTAGAGCATCAACATCTGCCACCAGCTGTCGGCCTTGGCGCTTTCCACCAGCTCAAGGGGGATGGCGGCAAGGCGGTCCATGTGATCGTCGCGGACGAGCTCGCAGATCAGCTGGTCGTATTGCTTGGCGGCGGGGTCGAAGCCATAGGGGCCCTGCGGGTCGTGGGCATGGCCGTGGTCGGCGCTGGCGATGAACGCGACGCGGAGTCGTGAGTCGTTGGCTGCCTCCGCGATCGCCGCTCCGGCATTGATGTGGTCCTCCGCGGAGAGATCGCGCGCCGGGGTGATCACCACCAGTGGAACAGGCGGATCGGCCCGACCGCCCATGAACCACAGCGGAATCAGCACGCCCCAGTCCATCGGCGCGACCGCTTCGGCTGGATCGTTGCCGCCAAAGCTGATGCCTGAGGCCGGCACCCCGGCTGCGACCAGAGCTTTCAGCAGCAGCCAGGCCAGCGTCATCTCGGTCGGCACGTCGAGCGCGATCGCTGGAGGCGCCCCGGCAAGCTGGCCCGCGACGCGGCCGGAGACGATCACACCCATGGAGGCAGGAATGTGGACGTTGTGCGGGGTGGCGACGACCACGGCTTGCGGCCGCGCCGCGGCAAAAAGCCGGCCGAGCTCGAGCATGCCCGCGCGGGTCGGGGCGGCCAAGCCGCGCTCCTCGGGCGCGCAAGCCTCCTCAATGGCAAGCCCACCGTGAGGAGCGATCGCGGCGAATACAAGTCCCATCAGAGCGATGACCATACTAAGAACCCGTGAAAGAGCTCTCGCCATTGCGGCTGACTGAGTACAGTCACGGCGCCGGCTGCGCGTGCAAGCTGAGCCCGATCGAGCTTGGCCTCGTCCTCGGCGCTCTCCCCGCGATCGTCGACCCCAACGTCATGCTGGGCGGCCCCCGCGACGACGCGGCCGTTTACCGCATCGCCCCCGACCGCGCCCTCGTCGCAACAGTCGACTTCTTCACCCCCATCGTCGACGACCCCTCAGAGTTCGGCGCCATCGCCGCCGCCAACGCGGTCAGCGACGTGTACGCGATGGGCGCACGCCCACTCTTCGCCCTGGGCATGACCGCCTTCCCTCGCGAGAAGCTGGGCACCGGACTGCTCGAGAAGATCGTGTCCGGCGGCGCGGCCAAGATGGGCGAGGCCGGCATCGCCGTGGTCGGCGGCCACTCCGTCGACGACCCCGAGCCCAAGTTCGGCTATGCCGTTATCGGAGAGGTTCACCCCGATCACGTGGTTGGGCACGAGGGCGCGAAAGCCGGCGACGCCCTTTACCTGACCAAGCCGCTGGGCTCGGGCCTCGTCACCACCGCGATCAAGCGTGGCCTCTGCCCGCCGCCATTGGAACGCCAGGCGGTGGCCGTCATGTCGCATCTCAACCGCGAGGCATCGGCGGCGATGATTGCCAGCAGCGCCACCGCGGCGACCGACGTTACAGGCTTCGGCCTCATCGGCCATCTGAGCAACCTCGTCGGCGGTGCAGATATCGACATGAGTGCGGTCCCGTTGATGGACGGCCTGCGAGATCTTGCCAACCGCGATCTTTTCTCGGGCGGCAGCCGGCGCAATCACGCGGCTTATCGGGACCAGGTGGACTGGGGCAGGGTCGCAGAGGTCGATCAGCTGATCCTCTGCGACGCACAGACGAGCGGCGGCTTGTTGGTGGCAATCCCACCGCAGAACGCCACGCGCTTCGAGTCAGCCCTGAGGTCGAGCCTGTTCCCGGCGGCCCGGATCGGCACTATCAATGGCACCGGGTCGATACGCGTTCGAGGGCGAGGCTAGGCATGGGCAAGCTTCGCGTCGCTGGGGGAGAGGCGCGCGGCCGCCGCCTCAAGACCCCGAAGGGAATCCGCCCGACGCAGGGCATCGTCAAGGAGGCCATGTTCAACCTGGTCGGTCCAGCGATCGACGGCGTGTACGTGCTCGACCTCTTCGCCGGTTCTGGAGCCATCGGCATCGAGGCTCTGTCGCGCGGCGCGGCGGGCGTCACGTTCGTGGACCGCGAGCCGCGTGGTCTTGCTATCCTGCGCCAGAACTTGGAAGTCCTCGATCTCAAGTCGCTCGGGCAGGTCGTCAGAGCTGACGTCGTGCGCTGGCTGGAGAGCTCGCCTGACCAGTTGAGGCAGGCCGGGTACGTGTTCATGGATCCGCCTTATGAAGACCCGATCCTCGATCGTGCCCTGAAGGCCATCGACCGCGTCGTGACGGCCGCGACGGTGGTCGTGGAGCACTCGCGGCGCCAGGAGCTGCCTGCGCTGACGCGCATGCATGTCGACAGGCAGCGGAAATACGGCGACACGATGGTCAGCGTGCTGCGCGCATGAACCACGAACCGAAGGCCGCTGTCTATCCGGGAAGCTTCGACCCTTTCACCAACGGCCACCTGGACGTCGTCGAGCGAGCTCTCAAAATCTTCGACGAGCTCATCATCGCCGTCGCGGCGAACCCACAGAAACGCCAGCCTCTGTTCAGCGTAGAAGAGCGCATGGCCCTGATCTCGCAATCGCTGAAGGGTCGAGAAAGAGTCCAGGT
>PLYD01000101.1 GCA_003151665.1 Candidatus Dormiibacterota bacterium | reverse complement strand
GTCTTCGTGAGCTGGGCGTACTCGAACGAGTCGACGAGAGCCGCCAGCGACGCTTCGATGATGTTGCTCGAGCAACCCACTGTCGTCCAGCGCCGCAGTCCCCGCCCGGACTCGATGAGCACCCTCGTCGTTGCGGCAGTCCCCGCGGCGCTGTCCAGGATGCGCACTTTGTAGTCGTGAAGGCCAACGCCTCTGAGGCTTGGAAAACGGGGGCTCAGCGCTTTGCGGAGCGCGGCATCCAGCGCGTTCACCGGACCGTTGCCAGACGCCGCCGTGTGATAGACCGTGCCGCCCACGTCGACCTTCACCGTCGCCTCCGCATGCACCGTGTCACCGTCCTTGCGCACCATCGTGGTGAAGTCGGCCACCTTCCACGGCGCCTCATAACCGGGCTGCAAGCGGCGCAGGAGCATCTCGAAAGAAGCATCGGCTGCTTCATATGAATAGCCCTGGTGCTCGAGCTCCTTGAGGTGCTGCACGAGCCATCTCGTGTGGGGGTCATTGCGATCCAGCTCCAGACCGAACTCGCGAGCCTTCGCGAGGATGTTGCCCCGCCCCGAAAGCTCGGAGACCAGGACGTGTGGCTCGTTGCCGACCAGGCCTGGGTCGATGTGCTGGTAGGCATCGCTGTGCTTCAGCACGGCGGCCACATGCTGGCCTCCTTTGTGGGCGAAGGCGCCGTATCCGACGTAAGGCTGCTGCAGGGGCAGCTCGAGGTTCGCAATCTCGGCCACCGTTCGCGAGAGATCCGTGGACCGCGCGAGCGAGCCCGACTCAAGAGCCTCGATCCCCAGCTTCAGGACGAGGTTCGCGACGACCGATACCAGGTTGGCGTTACCGCACCGCTCGCCGTATCCGTTGATCGTGCCCTGCACCATGTCCGCTCCGGCGGCGACGCCCTCGAGCGTGTTGGCGACGGCCAGCTCGCAGTCGTTGTGGCAATGGATGCCGATGCCAACAGGCCCGTCGAGCTCGCCAAGCCCGCGGCGCATCGCCTCAACTCCTGCGCGAATCTCACTCGGGAGGCTGCCCCCGTTGGTGTCGCACAGGACGACCCAGCTCGCGCCGGCGCGAGCCGCCTCGAGGCAAGCCTCGATCGCGTACTCGGCGTCCCTTGCGAAGCCGTCGAAGAAGTGCTCGGCGTCGAAGATGACCTCTTTGCCCAGCGCGATCCCATAAGCCACCGACTCTCGGATCATCGCGAGGTTCTCATTTGGGGTCGTTCCAAGCACTGCGCTCACCTGCCACGTGTCGCTCTTGCCGACGAGAGTCCATGTAGTCGCCCCGCTCTCGGCCAGCGCTTTGATGTTGGGATCGTCCTCGCACGTCCCGGCGGCGCGGCGGGTGGCGCCGAAGGCCGCGAGCTTGGCTCGCTTCAACGGGTGCGCCAGCAGGCTGGCGAAGAGTTCCTCGTCCTTCGGGTTCGACCCGGGGAAGCCGCCCTCCACGTAATCGAAGCCGAGCCCGTCCAGAGCGCGGGCGATGCGCACCTTGTCTGCTGCCGAAAAGGACACGGCAGGGCCCTGGGCGCCGTCGCGCAGCGTGGTGTCGTACACCACGACGCGCCTCGCGGCGCCTTTGGTATGGCTGGATGCGGCTGGTCTGGGCATAAAAAAACCTCCGGGCCTTTTGTGGCCGGGAGGTCCTGCGACGTCAGCGGAGTGCGCTTAAGTCTCACGACCTCCCCAGGCAATTCCGATGATCGCGACGCGCGACTTTGACATCGCAGCCAAGCCTAGAGCATTGCGGGCCGAGAGGGCCTGGGTGCCGCAAACAAAATCTGACGGGTATTGTTGGGGCCAAGCGAACAGGGCGCCGAAATATTCATGGTCGCAGACGCTCGCCGAGCGTTTCGGTACGGCTGCATTGGTTCTGGTCGGCTCCGGTTTGGTGATCGCGGCCCTGACCCCTAGCGGGCAAGACTGTGCCGGCGGTGATGCCTACGTCCGCGACCCGTAGGGCGCTGTCGGCAAACAATTGGGGAACCCCGCGCGAGATGTCGATGCCCTTCTCGGACATCGCCTGGACTGCGACGGGATTCACCTCATCGGCGGGCTGGCTGCCCGCGGGGGGCACTTCTACCCGTTCACCGGCGAGATGCTGTAGAAAGCCGGCGGCCATCTGGCTGCGGCCAGCATTGTGGAAGCAAACGGAGAGAACGCTCGGTCTCTCAGCGGCCAACTCGTACCCTCCTTCGGTCAGGCCGTTCCGTCACGGCGGCGGGCTTCGCCGGAGAACAGACGGTGGCGGGTCCAGAGCGCGACGTAGACAAGCCCGAGCAGCACCGGCACCTCGACGAGTGGACCGATGACGGCGCCCAGCGCCTGCGCGGATTGGACGCCGAACACGGTCACCGCGACCGCGATCGCGAGCTCGAAATCGTTGCTGGCAGCGGTGAAGCCGAGGGTCGTGGCCTTCTCGTACGAGAAACGCAATGCCCAGGCCCCGAAAAAGGCGACGACGAACATGCCAGCGAAGTACCCGAGCAGCGGCAGCATCACCCGCGCCACGGTCAGCGGCATGGTCGTGATGGTGTGGCCCTGTAGGGCGAACATGACCACGATCGTGAACAGCA
>PLYD01000110.1 GCA_003151665.1 Candidatus Dormiibacterota bacterium | reverse complement strand
GGTGGCCTCGAGCCCGCGGTCGCCATCCTCGGTGCGCTTGTCGATGTCGGCCGGGGAGGCCAAGGGCGGTGGATCGACGCCTCGATGCTGGATGGAGCGGTGAGCTGGCTCGCCCTTGTCCTGGCGGCGCATGGCGCCGGCGAGCATGTAGGTCGAGGCGATCAACGTCTGGGCGGACGCCATCCGTGCTACCGCGTGTACACGTGCAAGGACGGCGGCTTCTACAGCGTTGGTGCCCTCGAGCCGAAGTTCTGGGCGACCCTATGCGATGCCATCGACAGGCATGACCTCGTCGACCGGCAGTTCGCCGAGGGTGAGGAAGGTGCCCATGCGCAGGAGGCCATGGAGTCGGTGTTCCTTTCGCGAACCCGCAATGAATGGGAGCAGAAGCTGGCGGGTCTCGAGGTTTGTTGTGAGCCCGTCCTCGAGCTTGGTGAGGTGGCAACGCACCCGCAGGTCGTCGCGCGGGGTCTCATTACCTCGATGCCGAGCGGGGTCGAGGTCCGACCTGCGATTCCCCTACGGGCCGATTGGCGTCGATCCGGCGCGCCGAGCCTGGGCGAGCACACGGCCGAGATCCTGGCGGAGGTCGGTGTGGACGCGGCCCACCTTGCGCGCCTCAGGAAGGAAGGAGCCGTCTGAGCTCAGGCCCCCCTAAACGTCTCCCACCACTTTGCCACCTGCGCGCGCGTCGAGTCTCTGCTGCCGCTGTTGTCAATCACATGCGACGCGCGGTCGCGCTTCTCGTCGATCGGCATCTGGGCGGCGATCACCTGACGAGCTCGGTCGAGTGAGAACTCGCGCCCGCCAACGAGCCGCTCGACCTGGACCTGTGGCGGAACCCAGACGAGGACCACCGTCGGAAACAGCGCCTCGAGCTTGTTCTCAAATAGCAGGGGAACATCCTGAATCACCACGTCAGCGCCTCGTTCCAACGCTTCAGACGTCCTCAAGGCCATCCACTCGCGCACGAGCGGGTGCACTATCGCATTTAGCCGGCGTCGAGCATCGGCGTCTTTGAAGACAAGCTCGCCGAGGGCCTTCCGGTTGATTCGGCCGTCACGAACATACTTGTCGCCAAACTCCCGAACCACCGTCTCGAACCCGGGAGTCCCCGGCTCGTAGACCGCGTGGCTGGCTTCGTCGGCATCGACGACCTGGGCCCCCAGCTCACGCAGGATGGCTGCCACCGTCGATTTCCCAGAACCTACGCCACCTGTGAGTCCAACGAGCTTCACCACTTACGATGTTGCATCAATGGCGGATGACGAGAAGTTCGATGCGGTGGTTGTCGGCGCCGGCCCTGCCGGAACGGCCGCGGCGTACACCATGGCCAAGGCCGGGCTGCAGGTCGCACTGCTCGAGCGGGGCGCGAAACCGGGTTCCAAGAACGTCATGGGCGGCATTCTCTACAACCACTACCTCGAAGAGATCGTAGGAGACAGCTGGAAAGAAGCCCCCCTCGAGCGACCGATCATCGAAGAGCGGCGCTGGATCATGACGTCGGATGCCACCATCGGCATCGACTACAAGAATCTTCGCAATCGCGAGCACCCACATTCCTACTCGGTCTTGCGCGCGAAGTTCGACGCGTGGTTCGCGGAGCAGGCAGAGAAGGTGGGTGCCGTGGTCGTTCCCGAGACCGTGGTCGAGCGGCTCATCGTCAAGAATGGCCGCGTAGTCGGTGTTGGCACCGGTCGCGGCGACGATGTCTACGCCGATGTCGTGGTCATCTGCGAGGGCATCGGCCTCGGCACAGGGCTGCTTGAGAAGACGCTCATCAACGGCAAGGCTTTACGCCGCAAGCTGCGACCCAACGAGGTCGCGATGGCCGTCAAGGAGATCATGCAGCTCGACTCGGGCCTGATCGAGGAGCGCTTCAATTGTGACCCCGGCGAGGGTTGCACGATCGAATGCTTCGGCGACTCGACGCTGGGCATGTCCGGCTTCATGTTCATCTACACCAACAGGGACACCCTGTCTGTCGGTGGCGGCGCGCTGCTGAGTGAGTTCAACGCCACGCTGCGAAGCCCGAACGATTTGATGGAGCACTTCAAGAAGCATCCCGCGGTGAAGCCGCTGCTTCGAGGTGCTGAGACTGTCGAGTACCTGGCCCATCTGATCCCTGAAGGGGGTCATCGCGGCATCCCGAAGGTATATGGACCCGGCTACTTGATATGCGGCGATGCTGCCATGCTGTCGAACCCCGTCCACCGCGAGGGATCGAACCTGGCGATGATCTCAGGCAAGCTCGCGGGCGAAACGGTGGTCCACGCAAAAGAGGCGGGCGACTTCTCGGAGCGGCGTCTCGCGGAGTACAAGGGCAAGCTCGACCACTCGTGGATCATGGCCGACATGCGCAAGTACGACGGAGCAGTTCCTTTGCTGGAGCACAACCCGCAGATGCTCACCAAGTACCCGAAGGTGGCCGATCAGGCGCTCGACGAGTTCTTCAGGGTGGATGGCGTGTCGAAGTGGCAGAAGCAAGCGAACATCCTGAAGATGGTTCGCAAGGAAGGGATGTTCAGGATGGGCTGGGACACGATGAAAGCCCTCTGGACGATGAAATAAAGGCGCTGGGGAAGCAGGCCTCCCTCGCGAAACCTCCACCGCTCTTGCGACGATGCGAGGCGCCTGGAAGAGGCGCGATTGGGTGACGGCCGGAGAAATCCGGCCTCAAGCTCCACTCGTCATCAAGCCTTGGCGACCGCGATGCTCACCGTGTGGTATCCGCTGGATCCGGTCGGGTAGCTCGCCGCGGTCGCCGTGCTCTGCAAGGCCCCTTCCTTGTCGGTGGCCCGGACCCTCAGCTCGTGAGCGCCTTCGGCGGCGGGAGTCCATGTCGTCTGCCAGATCACCCAGGTCAGCGCCGACAGCGGCGGGTTGAACGGAGCCTCGGCCCAGGTCCGCCCGGCATCGGTGCTGTACTCCACTTTGGAGATGCCTCGAGTGCCGGCAAAAGCCACGCCCCCCAGCAGCACAGGGCCGAGCTTGACGATGTCTCCTTCGGTCGGCACATCAATGCGCGACGTCGTCTTGACCACGGCGTTGTGGTCCCAGCCCTGCTGCTCCCAGTAACCGTTGCTCTCGTGATTGACGACGCTGATCGAGTCAAGCCATTTCGGGCCCTTCATCCCGTAGTGGCCCGGGATCAGCATGCGGGCCGGATAGCCGTGGGCTTCGGGCAGGGGCGCCCCGTCGAGCTCATACGCCACGAGGATCTCTGGAGCGCCCTGGACAGTGCTCATCGGCAGGCTCTCCTCGTAACCGTCGCGAGCCTTGAATGCGACCCAGGTCCCGCCAGCCTGGGGGCCGGCCATGACGAGCAGGTCACGCAGGCTCACACCCACGAAATCTCCTGTGCTCATCCACGGACCGCCGACGTTGTTGCTGATGCATTCCAGGGTCACGTACTCGGTGGTTTTCGCCAGACCCCGGAGATCTGAGAGGGAAAGGGTCAAGGGTTTGTCCACCATGCCGCCGACAGCGAGGTGCCAACCGTCGGCGGAGATGGACGGGTCGACGTAGTTCTTGGACACGACATAGAACTCGTCGACCGGCGTGATCTCCGGCGAGATGCCGGCCACGCCCGAGCCAGGCGCATTGAAGATCGCGTCGTACCAGCCTGGCAGGAGGCGGAACGCCAGCACGCCAAGGCTGACCGCGCCGATCGTCACCGGGAGCGCGCTAAGGAGGCGCCTGCGCCCAATGTCGGTAGCCGCGCCCGGGGCGGCAGGATCCCCGCCCAGCTCCAGCACCACGCCATAGATCGCGAACAGGGCAGCCCAGATCAACGGAGTCGTAATACTGTCCGCGAGCCCGAGAAAGCCGCTGCCCGAGATGGGCAAAAGGATCCCCACAACTACGACCCAGCCGATCGCAGCAAAAGCCAGGGCCGAATGTTGCGAATGCCAGCTGCGGCTCGCCCAGCCCCAGGCCGCCCCGAGCACTCCAAGGCCAATCACCATGGCGACGATCAGCCCCACCTCCTCCACGACCTTGCCCGCGTGCTGAAGCGTGTCGATGAGAAATCCGAAAACGAACCCGGGCATCACAAACAGAAGGGGCTGGTTCAGCAGCTGCGGGAGCGGTTTCAAGCCCAGCAAGAGGTTTGCCAGGTACATCAGGGTCACGAGCACAACGCCCGCGAGCACGCCCCATCCGAAGCCGCGAAGTGCTGCCTGGCGACCGCTCGCTGAGTCCATCATCCCAGTTGGTTTACCACCAGGAGGTACCACAGTGCCGCCGATGAGCTCGCATAACCAGCCGATGGGCGGCCGAGGGCAATACAATCGGTTGACGCCGTGCCCCCACCGATTGGCGCTGATGATCTGTACCGCTTCCGCTGGATCGACCACGTCCGTCTGAGCCCCGACGGAGAACGAGTTGCCTACCAGCTGAGCTCCCCGGACGCAGAGTCGCGCCAGACCAGGAGCCGGATAGTGATCAGGCGCCTGCTGGACCAGGAGCCGGTCGACGCGACAGGCGCCGCCCGGCGTGATCACTCCCCCGAGTGGTCACCCGACGGCCGCAGGATCGCGTTCGTCAGCCGCCGAGGTGCCACCGACCAGGTTTTCGTGCTCGACGCCTCGACGGGCGCCGAAGCGAGGCAGCTGACCTCGATACTTGAGGGCGCATCGAGCCCGGCGTGGTCGCCAGACGGCAAGAGCATCGCCTTCATCGGCGTGGTGGTCTCAGATCCAGACGCAGTGGTGGATGACCCAAGGC
>PLYD01000152.1 GCA_003151665.1 Candidatus Dormiibacterota bacterium | reverse complement strand
TCCTCGGTGCCGAACGGCTTGACCAAATAGTCGTCGGCGCCGAGGTCGAGCGCGCGCACCTTGTCCTTCTCGCCAGGCATGACGCTGACCACGATCACCGCCGCCCGAGTCGCGGGCCGCAGTGCCTCCAGAACACCGAACCCGTCAAGAGCTCCTGGCAGACCGAGGTCAAGGAGGATGACGTCAGGACGCCACGTTGCCGCCTCGCGGATCGCATCCTCCCCATTCCCCACCGCCCGAACGTCGAAGTCGTGATAGCCCAAACCCGCGCGCAAGGCGCGCTGCATCTCGACCTCGTCGTCGACCACCAGAACGCGCCCGCTCAAGGCCGCGCTGTCACTCGCGCCAGGGGCAGCGTGAATGTGAAGCGAGGACCGCGTCGCATGTTCTCCGCGCGAATCGTTCCGCCGTGCGCTTCGACGACGCGCTTGCAGATGGCAAGGCCGAGGCCGCTTCCGCGCGCGCGCCGCGTCCAGAAAGTTTCAAAGATCCTGTCAAGGTCCACAGGCGCGATCGCCGGGCCATCGTTCTCGACCCAAGCCTCCAGCACAGAGTCACGCGCCACCGCCCCGATAGCGAGCGCCCCGCTCGCCGGCGCCCATTCCAGCGCGTTCTCGACGAGGTTGGTCAGCACCCTTCCCACCTGGAGCTCGTCGACCTCCACCGGCGGCAGGTCGTCGGCCAGCTTGACCGCAACCTCGTGCCCCTTCAGGTCCGAGCGCAACTGATACAACGCGGTACCGACCAGCTCAGCAAAACCGTGAGGCTCCTTGTCCAGCTCGAGGCCGGCCTCCAGGCGCGAGAGCGCAAGCATGTCGCCGACCAGGCGGTCGAGGCGCGTGGCCTGGCGGTCGAGGTCGACCAGGAGCTCCTGCTGCTCAGGCTGGAGCCCCGCCTGCGGCGCGAGCAACGCGGTGAGTCCCGCTCGCAGCGAGGCGATCGGGCTCTTCAGCTCGTGCGACAGGGAGGAGAGGATGGCCGCCTTGAGCTTGTCAGAGGCCTCAAACCCGCGCGCCCTCTCCGATTCGAGAGCCGCGCGGCGGCGGTCCAGCAGCAGGTCGGCCAGGCCGATGAGGGCTCCGAGCATGCGGAGCTCATGGCGTTCCGGCCGGCCCGGCTCCATGCGTATGACCGCCACGCCACTCGCCAGCGGCAGGTAGGCGGTTGGCGCTTCCGGGTGGGTCTTCATCAGCTTCACCGCCCCATCGCTAATCGCGATGCCGACTGAGCGCTTGTTCTCGTAAGCCCACGAAGCCTGCTTGACCTCATCCGGGGTCAGCTCATCACCCGCCAGCACCGCGCCCTCCTTGCCGGAATCCATCGCGACGAGGGCAAACCGGCCGACCGATGCGAGACTCCGGGCACGGTCGCAGACCATCGACAGTGCAACAGTGAGCTGGGGCATGCGGAGAGCGACTGTCGCCAGCTCGTAAAGGACGCGCGAATCCGCGGCCAGGCGCTCGGATTCGGCCTGCGCCCGGCGAATCGACGCGGCCATCTGGCTCGTCACCAGCGCCACTGCGAGCAACACCACCAGCTCGAAGAGCTGGCTGGGGCCGTTGACCGCGAATGTCCCGACAGGCGGCACCGTGAAGTAGTCGTAAAGGAGGAAGGCGGCGATGCTGCCGGCGACGGCCGGCCCGCGACCCCATCGCGCTGCGATCCACAGGATCAGGAGGAGGTAAACAGCCGAAAGGCCCGGAACGCTCGCACTCGAGGCGACAAGTGCAATGGCAAAGGTGATTANNAGTTCCTTGGCTCGGTTCGCGTAGCCGGGATGCGACGGATGCGCGACCCGGTACCAGGCCAGCGTCTCCGCCAGTGCATCCTCGAGGGCCGACGGCTCGAAACCCAGCTCGGTGCGCGCCCGGTCGAGCACATAACCGGCCGAGCGTCGCGGGTCCGGACCGTAAGGGCTCGAATCAGGTGGAAGCTCGGCAAACGGGATCGGATGCATGCGGGCCGGCACGCCCATGACCTTGGCGATCGCTTCGATCAGGCCGCGCAAGCTGACCCCCTCGAACGCTGCGTTGTAGGCCTTGTGGTCCGTCTGTTTCCGCATATCGCATGCCAGGGCGCATGCGTACCCGATGTCCTTCACCCACGCAAGGCCCGCCTGGCGCTCATAGGACTCCTTCGGAACGAGGAGCGGTCCGCCATCCGCCACTCGTTGGATGTACGCGGCGATACGAAGCGTGTGGTCTGCGGCGCCGAAGATCGCCGGAGGCCGCACCACCGTCCACGGAAAGTCACGCGACCGCGCGATCAGCGTTTCGCACCAGCGCTTGCCCTCCATGTAATCGAGACTGGCCGGCGGCTCGCCCTCGAGCGGCACGAAATCCTCTTCGCGAGCCGGCGCGCCGTTGAGCGACGGGTAGACGCCGGTCGAAACAAAGACGTAGCGGTCGCCCTTGAAGTTGCGGATCACCGAATCCACCTCGACCGGTTGGAAACATGCGAGGTCCAGAAGCACGTCGGGCTTGACCTCGGCCAGCGCGCGCTTCAGCTGCTCCTCATCGGTGCGATCGAACGCGACATAGCTGGTGAAAATGCCATAGGGCCGTTCTTTACGGCCCGCCGCGATCGTCTCGACGCCGCGCCGCATGAGCTCCTTGCAAGCGGCGCTCCCGACGAAACCGGCGCCCCCAAGGACCAATGCTCGGGTCATCCTCCCCGCTCGCCGGGGAGGTCGACCCGACCGCGCCAGCGGGCCGGTCGGGAGGGGAGTCTCAAGTGCCTATCAACCGTCCAGCTCGCGCGCTAGAAATTCGACATCCGCGTTCTCGACGTCCTCGAGGCGCGTCGCCATCT
>PLYD01000047.1:209-2921 GCA_003151665.1 Candidatus Dormiibacterota bacterium | reverse complement strand
GAGCGCGGGCAATCTTGTTTTGAACTCATCTAGCCGAGCGCATGACACCGCGAGCGAATGGAGAGAGTCAAGAGAAGCGACATCGTCGATCGAGTTCACGACAACTGCCACATCAGAGACCGCTGTTTCGCCGAATCGAAGGCGAAGAGCGTTGAGGATGTACGCTCTCGCTTTCTCCAATTCCCCTTCTTCCTTTGCCTCACGATGCAATCGTGATTCTTTCATCTCGAGACTCCCGTAGTCAGCGAGACGTAGTTCGCATGGCTGGAATCCCTGCTCGAAACTCGTCGAGGCCCGAACAGGTTCCTGCGAGTATCACGAGTCTGTTGAGGAGAGCGGTATCGTCCAAAGTTTGGACGATGGCCTCCAGTTGGGCTACCGCCGACTCGCCGAAACGCGCATGAAGCAAATTGACTGTATTCATTCGAGTTGCCGCGACTACCCCTTCTTCTCTGGCCTCGCGAAACAATCGTGATTCTTTCATCTTGGTCCTCCCAATGATCTGGTTCACATCGAGTCGAGGATACGCCAGCCCACCGAAGATGCTCAGCAGCGCCAGAGCGTCGGCGCGTTCGATGTCGCCGGTGATCGTCCGTTCGATCACCTCGCTTGCGTGCTGGACCGCCCGACGCGGCTGCTCTCCATGTTGGCACAACGGGTACAGCGCCATCAAGCCCGGTTCGTTCTCCCACCACGATTCCGGCTTCTTCGTCCACAGACAGACCTCGTGGAACCAGAGTTGTTGCGTCGGTCCTCCGGCGGCCTCGAGGCGGATCTGGCCTTGCTGGGGCTTGTAGCCGCGTGGCAGGAGTATGACGGCGATGCTCACCGTTGGCAACTGTTCGCGTTCGGAGAGGAGGCCGGACTTGCCGAGCATGGACCAACAAGCGTTCTTGTGCCAATGCGTGAAGAACTCGAAGTAGACGACGAACTTCTCGCGGCCCTGGTGCCCCCGGAAGACGCGATCAGCGAGACGCTCCGTCGTCGCCTGGAGCGTACTTTCGAGCGGTCGCCAGCGGGTGCAAGTCACGCCGGCGACCTGGGCGAGCTGCCTGCCCGTGCTTGCCGCGATCATTTTGACGCCGTGATCGAACTCGGCCATATGCGGTCCTCCTTATTCAGTCGCTTCTTCGCTGTTGTATCGTCCTCTGACTTCTGAGCCAGGTACGTTCCTCTCTCGTATCATGCCCCCTGAGCGACTCTGGAGTATCCGCCATGCCGACTATGCTCGAAACCACCCTCGCCATGCTGCACGCCGGCCAATCCGCCGCGCCCGCCGGACGGCTCATTGGGTTCTCCCTCCGCGAGATCGAGCCAGGCCGGGCGCTGTTCACCATGAATGTCGATGAGCGGCATCACAACCCGATGGGCACCTTGCACGGCGGCATCTACTGCGACATCGCCGACGCGGCGATGGGGATGGCCTACGCCGCGACCCTTGCTGAGGGCGAGAGCTTCACGACGATCGAGCTGAAGATCAACTTCATCCGCCCGGTCATCTCAGGCCGTATCCGGGCCGTGGGTCGGGTGGTCGAGATGAAGAAGACCCTGTTCTTCAGCGAGGCCGACGTGCTGGACGAGCAGGGCAGGCTGGTGGCCAGGGCGTCATCGACGTGCATGCCGGTGCCGGAGGGACAAGGACGTGAGTGACGTCGCGGCTCCCTCACGGGCCTGGGCGTGGATGGGCCTTCAGCTGGTCGAAACTGGGAATGGGACGGCGACCGTGGATATGACCCCCACGGAGGACATGGCGAACTCATCCGGTTTCGTGCACGGCGGTATCATCAGCACCCTTGCCGACTCGGCGATGGGGCGATCGGTGCACACCCTCAAGCCCGGCGTCGTCCGGGCGACGAGCTTCGACCTCAAGCTCAACTTCATTAACGCGGCGAAGATTGGTGAGAGTCTGCGCGCTACCGGAAAGGTCGTTCATGCCGGTCGCCGGACAGTCGTCACTGAGTGTCGGGTCGAAGACAGAAACGGAAAGCTTGTCGCGACTGCGAGCGGAACGTTTGCGGTAAAACGAGAAAAGGAATAGACACGGGTGCCCATTGACCACATAACGATCCGCGGCGCGCGCGAGCACAACCTCAAGAACGTCTCGCTGACGATTCCGCGCGACAAGCTCGTCGTCTTCACCGGCCTGTCTGGCTCGGGGAAATCCTCGCTTGCTTTCGACACCATCTACGCGGAGGGCCAGCGGCGTTACGTCGAATCCCTCTCGTCCTACGCCCGGCAGTTCCTTGGGCAGATGGAGAAGCCCGACGTCGATACCATCGACGGCCTGTCGCCGGCGATCTCGATCGACCAGAAGGGCACGTCGAAGAACCCGCGCTCGACGGTGGGCACCGTCACCGAGGTGTACGACTACCTGCGGCTCCTGTACGCGCGAATCGGGATTCCTCACTGCCCCGTCTGCGGCCGCGAGGTGCGCCGGCAAACGGTCGATCAGATGGCCGACCACGTCGAAAAGCTGCCCGCGGGAACGCGTGTGANNTCGCTCATCGAGGACGTGCGCAAGTCGGGGTTCGTGCGAGTTCGGGTTGACGGAAGCCTCTACGAGCTGGGCGAGAAGATTCCGCTCGACAAGAACAAGAAGCACAACATCGAGGTGGTCGTCGACCGAATCGTGGTCGGTCCTGAACAGCGAACGCGATTGGTCGAATCGATCGAGACGGCCGCACGGCTGGGCGGGGGGTCGGTGATCATCGT
>PLYD01000047.1:0-174 GCA_003151665.1 Candidatus Dormiibacterota bacterium | reverse complement strand
TCTCGTTCAACAGCCCCCACGGCGCGTGCCCGGTGTGCACGGGCATCGGGTTCCAGCTGGTGGTCGATGGCGACCTGGTCGTGCCCGATCCCTCCCTTTCGCTGCGCGAGGGCGCCATCGCGGCGTGGAGCCGGTCGCAGTTCTTCTATCCGGAGCTGCTCGAAACAGTGAGCA
>PLYD01000029.1 GCA_003151665.1 Candidatus Dormiibacterota bacterium | reverse complement strand
CAGGCACGTCTGCGGCTTGCGCCAGTCGCACCGTCAACCGCTCGGTTTCAATCAACCCGGGCTAGGCTCCGGCTGCGGCGATGATCCCTCCGCCCAGCACCCGGCTCCCCGAATAAAGGACCGCCGCCTGCCCTGGTGCCGCGCCCAGAAACGGCTCTTTCAGCGACAGCCGACCGGCCTCGTAAATGGCCGCGATCGGGGCCGCGTGGTAGCGCAACCGCGCCTCGCATTCAATCGGTTCTTCGGCCGACCCGTCGATGAAGGTCACGTCACGCAAGTCGACCGCGAGCGTCGCGAGCTCCTCGCGGCGGCCAACCACGAGCCGGTTGGCGGGAGCGTCGATCTTCAGCACGTACCACGGACCGGCCTCGCGCAGGTCTCCGAATCCGCTTCGCTGGCCCACGGTGTAGACGGCAGTCCCGCGATGCGTACCGAGCTCGCGACCTGTCGAGTCGACCACGGCGCCGGCGTGGACCGGCAGCCTCTCGCTGAGATAGCGCGCCGTCTCGCCGCGCGGGACGAAACAGATCTCCATGCTCTCAGCCTTGTCGGCGACCGGAAGGCCAAACTCGCGCGCATGCTCGCGCACCTCGCGCTTGTCCATCCTGCCAAGCGGGAACACGATCCGGGCGAGTCGCTCGCGGTCGAGGTGATACAGCATGTAGGACTGGTCCTTGGCCGGGTCCAATGCTGTGTGCAGCTCCGGACCACCGGCACCCTCGATGATCCGCGCATAGTGCCCGGTCGCCAGCCTGTCGAAGCCCAGCGCAAGCACTCGGCCGAGCATGAGGTCGAAGCGGACGAACGCGTTGCAGCGGACGCATGGGTTCGGCGTCCGGCCTTCGAGGTAATCGCGATGAAACGGCTCGATGACGCGCTCGCCGAACTCCTTCTCCAGGTTCCAACAGTAATAAGGAATGCCGAGCAGCGACGCTACGCGACGAGCGTCCTCGACTGCGTTCAGCGAACAGCAGCCGGCGTTGCGCTTGTTCTCCTCAGCGTCGCCGCGAGGCCACTGCTGCAACGTGATGCCGACCACGTCGTGTCCCTGCGCCTGGAGTAAGGCAGCAGCGACCGAAGAGTCAACGCCGCCGGACATCGCAACAGCGATCCTCACGACCGGTTCTCAACGATTTGTCGAGCGACGATTTCCGNNTTCACCCAGCCGTACTCAGGACGGTAGCCGCTGGTCCAGATGACGGTCCCGATGCCGTCGGTGACCAGGTCGATCTCGGTGCGAGTCTTGATCCTCATCGGTGGCGGAATTTCGAAGACCGGCTTCGGCACGTCGGTCCTGGCGCACAGCTGGTCGATCCAGCCCCTGATCTCCGTCCATCGCGCGTCGCCGAAGTCAACGCTGGCCGCGAGATCGTCGGCGAATTGAAGCGTTGAGCCCTTGGCGCCAAGGAATCGACCCAGCAGCTCGACACCCGTGGCATGGAGCGTGCGGAAGTTGAGGTCGTGGCCGCCCTCATGGCCGGTTGTCTGCGGGTTGCCGACAAGCCGGGCTGCAGGCGACGGAAGCTTGTCAGGGGTACGATCGAAAAAACCGGACTCTTTGAACCACCAGATGATGTCGCGACTGCCAACTCGGCGTGGAACCCATGGGCATCGCCCACACGCGAGGAAGACCTTTCGGCCGGCTTCATGCAGCTCTTCGGCCAGCTGGCACCCGGTCTGGCCGCTACCCACGATCAGGACATTTCCCGGCGGCAGGGACCCCGGTTCCGGTAGTCCTCGGCAAACACCTGGTGAAGCGCCGAGGGAAGGGATCCGGCTCCGGCCGGCCGATGCGGCTTCTGGTAACCCCCCGAAGCCACCACCACCCTGCGCGCGCGGACCTGTTCGCCGGCCACAGTCAAAAGAAACCCCTCGTTGGAGCCGGCTTCGAGCTGCGATACGTGGGTGTTGGCCACGACCGGCGGGTTGAACGAAGCTGCCCACGACTCGAAGAAGCCGATCAGCTCGGCGCGAGACATATAACCGTCAGGGTCTTCCCCTGCATAGGCGATGCCGGGGATCCCGATGGCCCAGTTCGGAGTGATGAGGCGGAAAGAATCCCAGCGCCGCGTTCGCCAGGTCTCGGCTACGCGCCCGGCATCCAGAACCACGTGGTCGACCTTTGCCTGGGCCAGGAACCAGCTGGTGGCGAGACCCGCCTGGCCGGCTCCGACGATTGCGACGTCAACGCTGCGATCCATGCCGGCGGCAATCGTAATCTGGGCCGATCGCCGCGACTTCTACTCGACCAGGTCGCCCTCGGCCGGCTCTACCTTGACCCCGCGAGACTCCAGGTACTCGACCCCGCGATCCATCTCGTCGGCTTCGCCAGTGATCTCGAGCAGGACCCAGCCCTGGTCTCGGGTGACGTCGGCGCGCCGGATGTTGGTGACGATCTCGAACTGCTTGCCCATCTGGTAGATGACAGGCTCTTTGACCATGTCGGGCCCGAATATCAGCTTGAGCCGCCGTCTCCCCATCGCCGAGAGTCTAAGGCTGACAAGCGCCCCCGGCTACTGCCGGCACGATCGAGATCTCGTCCTTCTCGGTGACCTTGGCCTTGAGGCCTGGCCCCAAGCGGACGTCCTCATCGTTCAGGTACACGTTGACGAACTGCCTCAGCTGGCCCTTGTCGTCCAGGAGCCTGTCCCGGAAGCCGGGGTAGCGTGCGTCGAGCGCCTCGATCGCCGATTGGAGATCGCTCGCCTCGACCGCCACGGTGATCTGACCGTCGGACAGCCTGCGAAGCGGGCCTGGGATTCGAAATTGCGGCATTTCTAAATGTTCACCTTCTCGCGAAACGATTTTAG
>PLYD01000250.1 GCA_003151665.1 Candidatus Dormiibacterota bacterium | reverse complement strand
TGAGTCTTCTTCACCAGGTAGCCAGCTTCATGAAGCTTGAGAAACAGGTCCTGGGTCACGCGGTAATGGTTGGCGGTGGTGGTTCTCGTGAAGATGTCGTAGGTCATCCCCAGGCGGCGCAGGTCCTCGACTATCACGGCGCTGTTATGGTCGACGAACTCGCGTGGCGGGACGCCCTTCCTATCAGCCTCGTAGGTGATCGGCGTGCCGTGCTCGTCGGTGCCGCTCGCCATGAGCACACGCGACCCGCGCAGCCGCTCGAAGCGAGCGAGCACGTCGGCCGGCACGGCAAAGCCTGCAACGTGACCCACATGGCGTGGACCGTTGGCGTAAGGCCAGGCCGGCGCAACGAGAACGGTTCGGATGCGATCAGGTCCCACTGATGACAAGCGTAAACTCGCCGCGCGCGCGATCACCCAAAGCCTCACTCACCTCGGCAGCGGTCCCGCGCAGAACCTCCTCGTGCAGCTTGGTCAGCTCCCGCCCAACGGTGAGGTGGCGTTCGGGGAGAACCTCGGCGATCAGCGCCAGCGATTTTTGGACGCGGTAAGGCGAGTCGAACGCGACGGCGGGACGTGGGTCATCGATGAGAGTCGACAGCAGGCGGCGCATCTCCCCTGGCTTGCGCGGGAGATAGCCGAGAAACGTGAATCCCGGTCCTCCGTAACCCGCGACGGAGAGAGCGGCGGTGACTGAGCTCGGGCCCGGGATCGGAACGACCTTGTGGCCGGCGGACCATGCTGCCTCCACCAGCGCCTGCCCCGGGTCCGAGACTGTCGGGGTCCCGGCGTCACTCACGAGAGCCACGTCATGCTCCTCGAGGGCGGCGAGCACTCTCGGCAGCCCGCGTCGTTCAACCGGAGCGCGGTAGCTGATCAACGGTTTGCGGATGCCATAGCGCGCCAGCAGCCGTGCGGTGACGCGTGTGTCCTCTGCCGCAATGGCGCCGACCTCGCTGAGCACGCGCACCGCGCGCGCTGTCGCGTCCTCGAGGTTGCCGATCGGCGTGCCGATGACAAAGAGCCTGCTCAATCGTCGTGAGCAGCCAGTGGCGAGAGCTCATGCATGCCCAGCCAGCCACCGACCTGGTCGGCGATCTCCGCCGCGGGGCCGACAAAACGAGATGCCGGCGGCAGCACGTCGAGAAACGCCTTGCCGTAGTCCTTGCCGAGGATGCGGTTGTCGAGGATAACGACCGCGCCACGATCGGTGGACCGACGGATCAGCCGGCCGAAGCCCTGCTTCAATCTCAAGGCTGCCTGCGGCAGCGCCAGCTGCGCGAAGGCGTCGCGAACCTGTTCGGCTCGCGCCGCATAGACGGGCTCCGTCGGCACGGGAAATGGCAGTCGCACCATGATTACGCAGCTCAGCCGCTCACCCGGCACGTCGATGCCCTCCCAGAAGCTCGCGGTGCCGAGGAGCAGGGGCCGCTCCGCCTCCTCGAACGACTTCAGGAGGTGGCGCCTCTGGCCGTCGATGCCCTGCCCAAGGATCAGCACCTCGTCGAGGTCGATCCGATGCTTCAAGGCTGTATGCACGTCGCGCAGCTGCCGGTGCGAGGTGAACAGCACGAGGGTGCGGCCGCCGACGCGTCGCGCCACTGCGGCGATCACGTCCTCGACGTGGCGATCGAACTCCGGGTGCTCGGGCCCGGGCATATCGGTGGGCAGGCATACGAGCGCCTGGTGCAGGAAGTCGAAAGGCGAGGGCAGGATCAGCTCCTCTGCGTCAGGGCCGAGGCCCACGCGCGAGCGAAAGTAATCGAAGGTGCCACCGACCGCCAGGGTCGCGGAGGTGAACACGGTCGACTTGCGCTCGGTGTAGACGCGGTCGCGCAGCAACATGCCCACGTTGATCGGGGCGGCGCGAAGGACGAGGTTATCGGTGCGGGCGAACAGGGTGAACCAGTAGACCCGGTTGGGATCCGGGGACAGCAGCGCTTCGCCCAACAGCTCGGCTGCGCCGTGGAGGCGGCCGCGGATCATCTCGAGCTCCCTGACGCCCTGGTCGGGCTCGACGCCGCCGAGCCAATCCCGCGAGCCGCTCACCGCCGTGCGCAGCACGCCGTCGAGCGCGGCGAGCGTCGTCGCGGCGTTTTCGCCGGCGACCCTGATTTGTTCCCACGCCGGGTCTCCCCGGAGAGCCGCCGTCAAGCGCAGCGAATCGTCCCGACGCTCCGAGTCGGTGAGCCGCATGCCCACCCAGACCACCGCGGCCTCGAACAGCTCCCGAACGCGCTGGGTTGCGGCCAGCGCCATCGGCACCGCTTCCGACAACGCGTCGCCCGAGGCGCCGAGGTGCGGTTGTCGGCGAAGCTCATCTAGCAATCCCGAGCCCCCTGACCCGGAGACAGGCGCCAGTCGCTCGAGGAGCGCGGCCAGGCCCGGGCCGTCGACCTCCTGGCGCAGCCCGCGCGTCGCGGCCTCCTCGAGGTGATGCGCCTCGTCGATGACAAGGTGGTCGAACGGCGGCAACAGGCCGCCGCCCACCTCTGCGTCGGCTAACAGCAGTGCGTGGTTGATCACGACGATGTCCGCGGCCTCGGCCTCGGCACGTGCGCGATGAACGTAGCAGTCCTCTTTGGTGCAGTGAACGCCGACGCAGTCCAGCGGGTCGGACGCAATCCGCGCCCACATGACCTCTTCCCTGCCGTGAAGCCTCAGCTCAGAGCGGTCGCCGCTCTCTGTCGAATGGAGCCAGAGCAGGATCTTCAGCTTGAATCGAAGCTCCTCCGAGTCGTGGCAGACCTCAGCCAGATACCGCCGCCAACGCCGCAGGGACAGGTAGTTGGAGCGGCCCTTGAGGAGGCAGGCGGTGAAATCCCATGGCAGCCAGTCGCGCAACCCCGGAATGTCCTTGGTCATCAGCTGCTCCTGGAGCGTGTGCGTGTTCGTCGAAACGACAACGCGCTCATCGTGCCGGACCGCGCGCGCGATCGACGGCACCAGGTACGCCAGGCTCTTGCCGGTGCCGGTGCCGGCCTCCACGACCAGGGCTCCCCCACGCCCTTGGATCTGGGCGACCGCCAGCAGCATCTGCAGCTGCGGCTCGCGGTGCTCATAGCCGGGCAGGACGCCCGCGAGCGGACCGTCGGGACCGAGCAGAGCCGCCACGAGGCCGGGATCCTCAGGCGGCAGACCCGGCTTGCCCGAGTTCGGCGCATGGACGCGCGGGGCTGACGCGGACACCAGGTCCGGGTTTGGCGCGGACAGGGCCTCGGCAAAGAAGCGCGCGACCGACCACTCGTAAGGTGCCACCAGCGCCAGCATCGACTCCTTCAACCCCTCGTCAAGGGACGCAGCCTCGTCACGCAGCCGGAGCAGCAGCTGCCGCGTGGCGTCGGCATCATCGAGAGCCCTGTGTGGCCTGGGTTGGGAGAAGCCGAGCTCGACCGCCAGCAATGGCAGGCTGTGGCTCACGGCCCCCGGCAGCAGGATCCGCGCCACGTCCAGCGTGTCGAGGATCTCAAGCGCCGGGTCCCAGAGGCCGGCCGCGGTCAGGAAGTCCACGTCCAGGCGAGCCCCGTGTCCGACCGGCTGGCGGCCGCGAAGAAACTCCGATAGCTCGCGTAGCGCCGCCTGCGGGCTCGCCGCCCCCCGAAGCTCCTCCTGCCTGATGCCGGTCAGGCGCAATACGGTTTCGGGAACTGCCCGCCCGGGGTCGACAAGGCGCTCCATGGTCCCGCTGACGCGATCGGGCGTGAAGGCGACGGCGCCGACCTCGATGACTCGGTCTCGGGCCGGGTCGAGACCGGTTGTCTCGAGGTCGAGAGCTGCGTATTCCGGCAAAGCCGTTCCCGATTCTACGGGCGCGGAGGGCGCAGCCGGGGAACGCGCAGCCTCCCCCCCGCACTCTAGTAGGGGTCGAACCAGAGCGCCGGTTGCTATATTTGCGCCCGATGCAGACCGGCGCGATCGAGGCACCCAAGCGGATCGAGGACCTGCACGTCAGGCGCGACCTAGTCGCGAGCCTGCTGCTGCGCACTCTCGCTTTTTCCGATCAGCTGAGCGGCGCCGCCCTTGAAACTCGGCTGGGATTGCCTTTCGAAACACTGCAGCCGCTCATCGAGGAGTTCCAGAAAACGCAGCTCATGGACACACTGGGCTTTTCCAACGAGTCGGCCGTCGAGGGCCGCCCGATCCCCGTGCGCATGAACTACACGGTTTCGAGCGCCGGCCGGCAGCGCGCCGCCGAGATGTCTTCGGTGCAGACCAGGTACCTCGGACCGTGCCCCGTCAACTTCGAGGACTATCTCTCACTGGTCCGCTCGCAGGTCATCGGCAAGGCGAACGTCACCGACTCGGCGCTGAAGAAGGCACTGGGTACGCTCGAGCTCGAGCAGCACGTCATCGACCAGATCGGCGGCGCCATGGTGTCGCGCGCCTCGCTCTTTATCTTCGGCGCCCCGGGCAACGGCAAGAGCACCATCACCGAGCGCATGGCGCTTCTGATGGGCGCTCCGATCGAGATCCCTCATGCGGTCTCGGTCGGCGACGAGATCATCCGGGTCATCGACCCCGTCTACCACAAGATCGCCGAAGGCGACCAGCCCATCGACAGACGGCTGGTCAAGGTCGAGCGGCCAGTGGTGGTGGCCGGCGGTGAGCTGAAGCTGCAGCAGCTCGACCTCACCTACGACGCGTCCAACCGCTACTACGAAGCACCACTGCAATGGAAGGCCAACGCGGGAGTGTTCGTGATCGACGACTTCGGTCGCCAGGAGGTGCCGCCGATGCGACTCCTCAACCGCTTCATCGTGCCGATGGAGAAGAAGGTCGACTACCTCGACCTCTCTGCATCGGGTCGCAAGATCGAGCTGCCCTTCCTTTGCCAGGTCGTTTTCTCCACCAACCTCTCGCCCACCGAGCTCGTCGATGAAGCCTTCCTGCGTCGCATGGCTTACAAGATCGGCGTCGGCAACCCGTCTCCGGAGGCCTTCGGGCGCATCCTCAGGTACGAGTGCGACAGGCAGGGCGTCGCCTTCGACGAGAAGGCGATCGGCTACCTCCTCAACAACCTCTACGGCAAGAAGCCGCTGCGTGGCTCGCACCCTCGCGCGTTGATCGCACGGCTTGTCGACCTTGCCAACTACAGGCAGGAGCCGCC
>PLYD01000175.1 GCA_003151665.1 Candidatus Dormiibacterota bacterium | reverse complement strand
GTTGGCGCCGCAGCGCGGGCGAAATACGCAGCGAACTTGTTTCCATCAGCGGCGGTGAGAACGAGGTCTCCTTGATCGGAGGCGGCGCCTCCGATCGGCGGCAGCGGCGGGCGGGCATCATCTGGGTAACACATGGACCCGATTGTCTAATAGATTGGAGCCGTCATGAAGAACGAGAGCACCGCGTTCACCGAGACCGACCTGCAGGGATTCCTCGACGAGATGATCGACCACGACCGGCTGGCACTCGCTGACCGCCTCCAGCGAGCATCAGATCGACTGGCGGAATATGCCCCCCTGGTGACAGCGGGACGCGGCCAGGGGGGTGCATCGGGAGCTGGCTCCGCCAGGCCCGATGCCCCGAGGGGGGACGTCCCCCCTCAGATCGACGGCTGGAGCGCCCATGAAGTGCTGGCGCACATCGTCGTGCTGTCGAAGTTTTACGGCGTCATCTTCCACAAAGTCTCCAGCGGCAAGATGACTGAGCTCGACCTCCTCAACAATGTCGGCCTCCGCGACGCGATGGACGAGCAGATGGCGCAAATCGAGCCTGGCGAGTTGATTCGCATGGCCCTCGAAGACCATGCTCGGACAATCAAAGGTCTTCGAGCTGCCGATGCCGCGTCGATGCGCCGGGTGGTAAAGGTGGATCGGGGAGAGACCATGACGGCCGAGGAGGTGGCACGGCTGCCGCTCATCAGCCACCTCGAGCTCCACATCGACCAGCTGATGCGGGCCCTGGCCTAGACGGCTCCTGCGCCTCCGTGCTTGCGGAGCTCCTGCCGCAGCGATTCGCCGGCCGCCTTCATCATCGCCGGGTCCGGGTTGGGATCCTGGTGGTCGAAGTCCAGGTCGTGCGGCCCACGAATCGGCACCACATGGAAGTGCACGTGCGGCACTTCCAGCCCGACGAGCATCAGCCCGATCTTGGCCGGCTTGAAGACTGCCATCTGCGCTTTGCCAATCGTCTGCGAAACCGACGCCAGGTGCGCAAGAAGGTCGGGCTCGAGGTCGAGCCAATGGTCTGCTTCCGATCGCGGCACGACCAGGGTGTGCCCGGGTCGAAGCGGGCGATTGGACAGAAAAGCGACGCAGTCGTCGTCTTTCCAAACGAAATCAGCCGGCAGCTCGCCGTCGATGATCCGGGTGAATATCGTTGACACCGGGACAAGCCTAAGGCGCTAGCCTTGCGGTGTGGGCGAAGGCGCCGCAGCCGAGCTGATCGATGCGACCAAGAACTACGGGAGCCTCCAGGCGCTCAAGGGCATAAGCCTCAGCATCGCCGCCGGTGAGGTGGTCGCGATGCTTGGACCAAACGGCGCGGGCAAGACGACCTCCATCAGCTTGCTGCTCGGTTTACGAAAGCCAACCTCCGGCTCAGCAAGGTTGTTCGGAATGAAGCCGACCGACAGGCGGGCGCGCAGCCGCACCGGCGTGATGCTGCAAGAGTCGGGCGTCCCGCAGGTGCTGAAGGTCAACGAGATGATCGACCTGTTCCGCTCGTACTACCCATCACCGATGCCGACCGCACGGGTCATTGAACTCGCCGGGCTCGAGGAGAAGGCACAGTCGCAAAATAAGGATCTATCCGGCGGTCAGCGCCAGCGCCTGTACTTCGCCCTGGCCATCTGCGGTGACCCCGACCTCATATTCCTTGACGAGCCGACGGTCGGGCTCGATGTGGAATCAAGAAGAAGCTTCATCCAGAGCATCAAGGGTTTCATCGCGAGNNGAAGCCCTTGACTCAGACCGACTTCGATGGCCTGCCGGTCATGCACTCAGAGATCCAGGGCTCGCACTATGTGCTTGTCACCAGCGAACCCGAGGCTCTTTTGCGCGAGCTGTTTCGGCGGGGCACTGACATTCACGACCTGGAGGTCGCGGGCGCCGGTCTCGAAGAGGCATTCCTCTCGCTCACAGGTAAGGCGGACAGATGACCGCGAGCTACCCGCGAATGCTCTGGATGCAGTTCCTGGCAGAGTTACGGAAATTCTGGCGTGTGCCGGCATTCGCCTTCTTCAGCCTCGCCCTGCCGCTGATCATCTTCATTTTCTTCGGCCTGCGCGACCCGACCTCGCCGTACGCCCCTGGCGCGATCGTCACGACCGGCGCGTACGTAATGGCATCGATGGCGGCGTACACCGTCGGAAACGTTATGGTCTTCTCGTTCGGTATCGGAGTGGCGGTGGAGCGCGGGCAAAAGCAAGACCTCCTGCTCAGGGCCAGCCCACTGCCACCTGCCATATACCTGCTGGCAAAGGTCCTCAACGCACTCGTCTTCTCGCTGATCGCGATGACAGTGCTCTTCGTGTTCGCGCACTTTGCAGCCAGCGTCAGCTTGAGTGCCACGGCCTGGGTGAGCCTTGCCGGACGTTTGCTGCTGGGCTCCCTGGCTTTCATCATGCTCGGCTTCGGGCTGGGCTACCTTGCTGGTCCCAACTCAGCTCCCGCCGTGGTCAACGTGATCTATCTGCCGATCGCGTTCGGATCGGGCATTTTCATACCCACCCAGTTCCTGCCTGACTTCATCCGCTGGTTGTCCCCCTACCTGCCTCTGTCTCCATTCGCCCAGCTCGCCTGGTCCGTGCTCGGTATCAAAACGGATCGGTCCGTGGAGTCCAACTTCGCGCTGCTCGGCCTTTACTCGATCGCCTTTTTCCTCTTGGCCTTATGGGCCTACCGCCGCGACACGTCGATCAAGTTCACCTAGCCGGACCCCAGAACGCGTCATCGAGCGCCACACCGAAGGCGGCCTGGTGGCGCTCAGAGAACTCCGCGAACCCGTACGAGTGCTCGACCGTGCCCACCTGCTCGACTACATAAGTCGCTGCGAGCGAGGCCACCCTACCCGCCTGATCAAGCTCCAGGCCGCGTAGCAGGCCGGCGACCAGACCGGCGCGGTACGCGTCGCCTGCGCCGGTGGGATCCGACTCTCGACGCGCCGGTGCGGCGGGAATGTCGACCACCCCCGCGCTCGTTGCAATCCGCGAACCCTCGCGTCCGAGCGTTGTCACCACGATCTTGGCCAGCTCCAGCAACCCATCCATCGTGCGACCCGTGCGCTGCATGATCAGCTCGAGCTCGTAGTCGTTGCCGATGAGGATCCACGCCCCCCTGGTTCCTTCGGTGACATCCTCGGCCGAAAGCCTCGGCAGCTGGTGGGCCGGATCGAATACGAAAGGCAGACCTTTGTCGCGGCACTCTTTGACGAGCCGCATCATCGCGGCGGGATCGTTCGGCCCGACTATCACCGCCTCTGCGCCCGGAGGGGCGTCATCCAGCCCAAGGATTGCTGCACGGCCCATCGCGCCGCCGTAATAGCCGGTCAGCTGGTTGTCGTCCAGGTCCGTCGTCGTGAAACCTGTGGCCGTGATCTCGCCTTCAAGCAGCCTCAAGCCGTGACAGTCGACACCTCGCGCGACCAACCACTCGCGGTACTCCGTGGCATCGGCGCCCGCGGTCGCCAGCACGGCCGCGGAATAGCCCAGCAGAGTGAGGTTGTACGCGTAGTTTCCGGCGACGCCGCCGCGATGCTTGCGCAGGTCGTCGACGAGGAAGCTCAGGTTCAGGATGTGCGCCTTGTCGGCGAGGATGTGGTCTTTGAAATGCCCCTTGAAGCTGAGGATGTAGTCATATGCAATCGACCCGGTGCAGACGACGCTCACGGTCGGAAGGCTAGCTCAAAACGAAAGGGCGCCCCTGATGAGGCGCCCTTATCGAGTTGTTTGGATAGTTAAGCCGCGCGGCGCCGAGCTACGGTGCGGCGGACGCGACGGGCCCTGGTCGAAGTCTTGGTCGCAACCGACTTCTTAGCCGTCGGTGCGTGCCTGAGCTCGGTCGCGTGCTCCATCCGGCTTGCGGCCTTGGCGATCGTCTTGAACGAGCCGTTGAAGAATCGCAGGGCGCCCTTGGCGACCCCGCCAACGACGTCTCGCCTGCGGGCCTGAAGCTTCACGAGCTCGAATCCCTTGATGACGACCTTCTCAGGCAGCTTGCCGTTGACTTCGACGCCGAGCACTGTGATGTGCTCCGGCATCAGGTCGTTGGCAACCTTCTCAGCCTGCTTGGCGGCCTTGGTAAACCTGGCGTTGATGTTCTTGGCGACGTCCTTGGCGGGCGCCGTCGCGGCGTTCAGCCGGGCGTTGAAGCGGCGGTTGACCTTACGCGCGACGGGCGTGCCCTTGCGCTCCAGTCCCTTCACCTGCTTGCGCGCCGTCCCCATTGGGTCTGACGCGACTTCGCGAACTGTCTGAGCGGCGCCGAAGGCGACCTCCGCGACAGTGGTGGCCGTCTCACCGGCCGAGTCTGCGATCTGGTCGAGTTCTGTAGTCATCTCTTTCTTTCTCCTTGTATTGATTGACGCAACGCATCATAACGCATTGCGTCAACTGTGTCAAGGACCGGTCCTGAGGCGCTCGATGAGCTCGGACGCGCGCGGGCCGAAGACGTCGTAGTGCGCGACCCTTCTACGCTTCTCCGCCTGTATCCACTCCGGCCGCAGACCATGCTGGCGACCCCATTCCTCGAGCACAGGCCGCAAACCGATGATGTGCAGAAACGGGCGCTCGCGCACCATGCCCCGGATCATCGAGCCGTGGTAATGGTCGAAGTTGCGGTGGACCGCGATGCCGCCGGTTTCGGCAAAAGTAATCGCCTCCCTGATCTGGCGACGCTCGAAGTATTGCTCTCTAAGCGGCGATGTGCCGGTCACGTCCGCGCGGCTGGAACCGGGACGCGCGCGTCGGCGCAGATCGGCTTGAAAGCGCACAGGGTGCAGGGTCGTTCCGCATGTTCCGGGCCGAGCGCGAAGTCGCCGGCCATGATGCGCGACGTGGCTGCCGCGATCCTGGCCTCCACCGCACCGTCGTCGGGAGCGACCTCGATCAGCTGCCCGCGGCGAATGTCGAAGAGAACGAGCCGAGGCTCCCGGCCTCCCGGCAGCAGCCCTCGACGAGCTGCCAACCCGTACAGCCTGAGCTGCGTCGAGTACGCCTCGACCAACCTCGCGTCGAGGGTCGCGTTGGTCTTGTAGTCGACAAGGGTCGGCCGGCCGTCGAGCTCGCAGACGCGATCGACGAATCCGCGGACCCGCGCCTGGCCGATTCGAAGGTTGAACTCGAGCTCCACGCCAAGCGTGGGCGCGGCGGCTAGAGGGTGTGAGAGGTAGCGCGCCAGCATCTCTCTTCCGGCTAGCGGGCCACGGTAGATGCCGAGCAGGTCGCCGCCGCCCGCATGCCAGGCCGCCAGCGCGGCGTGGACCGATGCGCCAAGCTCGCTCGAGCCAGACGCCCGCACGAATGCCGGCAGCATGTCGTCAGGCGGAGCGGGCACGCCCCATACCTGGCTGAATCGGTATCGGACGGGACAGACCTCGAAATCGTGGAGCTGCGAGAAGCTCAGCTCGATGTCGCGATCTGGTCCAGAGCGCACCGCCTCGTCGCGCGGACGAATGTGCTGCCACCTCTCGAGGACTGCCTCCACCACTGCGGGGCCGTCCGTACCCGAGCCGTCAGCCACGCGTATCACCGGCAGCTCGAGCTGCTCCGCCTCCACGACGGTCGCGGATTCGGGATGCGCGAACGCCCAGCTGAGGATCTCTGCGAAATGGTCGACCTCGCCCTTCGCGCCCAGGTCGACATCACGCGGGGATTGCTCTTCCCGCGTGGCGGTGATGTACAAAGCATCCTTCGTTCGCGTGATGCCGACGTAAACGATGCGCCTGCGCTCGCCCATCGCCAGCGCTACGGCCGGCGTACCAGGCGATGTCTCTTTGAAGCGCGGGTGTTTATCGCCTCGCCAGTTCTTCATCACGAAGCCGAGGTTGTCGGGGTCGAAGAAAAGACGCTCCGTATCGCGGGGTCGCGGTGGTCGCAGGTTGACCAGGAATACAACCGGAAACTCCAGGCCCTTCGCCGAATGCACCGTCAGCAGCGAAACCG
>PLYD01000212.1 GCA_003151665.1 Candidatus Dormiibacterota bacterium | reverse complement strand
GCCGAGCTGAGCGACAACGACCTGGAGCATCTGAAACCGTTCGAGCCGGTCGGCTGAGGCTGCGACTCTCAGGACCTCCCGGCGACGACCTCTGTTCGCAGCGGCGTCTCGACCATGGATAGGAAGGTGTTGCAGCTTGCGCATTCCAGTTGCCGGCGACGCACGAGATGCGTGCCATCCGCCGATCGCCTGAGCGCCAACGTGTCAACGCTCCGCAGTGTTCTCGTCGCCTGACAGCGTGGACAGAAGCCGACCTCGGTTCCGGTGCTCATGACACGGTGACCACGACCGGGCTGCGCTCCACGATCAGGTCGATCAAGCCCCACTCCTTTGCCTGCTCCGGCGTCATGAAGAAGTCGCGTTCCATATTGCGCTCAATATCCTCGATGGGATGCGAGCAGTGCTTGGCATATAGAGCGGCCAGCTGCTGCCGCTGCCGCAGGATTTCCTGGGCGTGGATCTGAATGTCCGTGGCCTGTCCCTGGATGCCCTGCGTGAACGGCTGGTGGATGAGGATCTGGGCGTGGGGCAAGGACATTCGCATACCGGGATTGCCACCGGCGAGCAGGATCGATGCGCCGCTGGCGGCGAGACCCGTGCACAACGTCCCCACCTTGTTCGCAACGTATTGCATGGCGTCGTAAATCGACAGCGATGCCGTGAGTGAGCCTCCGGGACTGTTGATGTAAAGCTGGATGTCGCGTTCCGGAGCCTCGTTTTCGAGGAACAAGAGCTGCGCCGTGACTGTGGTCGCGAGGTCGTCATCGATTGGTCCACGAACAAAGACGACGCCGTCCTTCAGCAGACGGGAATAGATGTCGTAGGCTCGCTCGCCTCTTCCATCGCTCGTGATGACCGTCGGAATCAGTGTCATCGGGTTATCGCCTTGGTTCAAAGCCGATTCGCAGACGGGCTCTCGGCGGCGGGTTGGCCATCGCCATATACGCGCTGAAGTCAGCGACGCTGCGAAGGGCATCCATCGGCAGGCCGGCGGTGGCGAGACGGAGTTTCACGGGTGGATCCTCGGGCCAGGCGCGCTGCTCGCTGTCCGCGCCCAGCAGCCGCGCTAGGTCCGCGTACATGTCGGCGGGCCGAATTCCGAGCGCGTGGGCAACGGCGAGGAGACGGTCGGTCGAGACCTCCTTGCGGCCACGCTCGACCTCGGATAGATGCGCGGGCGAAAGGCCGGCCTCGGCGGCGACCTCCGTCAAAGTGCGGCGCAAAGCTTCGCGGTGTCCGCGCAGGACGGCTCCGAGCGCGGCGTGTACAGACTGGGCGGATTCGCTGTAGGCGAATTTCATTCTTTACAGGTGAAGAGTACCAGCTCAATGGATCGGGTGGGACCGGGCGGCGAAAACATCCTCATGCGGTTGGATGGAGCAGGCGATGGAGCGATCCGCCACCTAGCGGCCGAGGGCAAAACGGCGCACCGGCTCGCAGTAGGCGAGTCGAAATCGTATTCGGCGAGCCCAGTGCTCGATGCACAGTGTTAGCCTCGGCACGGCTGTCGTGGACGACGAGATCTATTTAGACGAGCCCAACATTTCCATCCGGTGGCGTGCCGTCCCCAAGACTCTCTACGCGGAATGGAAGGGCTTCGCAACCAGCGCAGAGTTTCGAGCTGCGTTGCTCACCGGAGTGCGAGCGATTCGATCGAGGCACGTGGTCGGCTACGTCAGTGACGCTCGCAAGGCGAAGATCGTTCATCCTGACGACCAACAGTGGGCCCGGGACGCCTGGCTGCCACAAGCTGTCGCTGCGGGGCTCAAGCGAATGGCCATCGTGACGGCGCCAGCCGGGCTTGCCAAATCGGCGTATGACGATGCCGCCACCGAGATGGACCATCACGGCCTGCTGATGCGAACGTTCCACTCGGTGGAAGCCGCCACCATCTGGGCTCAAAGCGGCCTGGCTGAACCTCATCACGCATAGGCCGAAAGGCGCGGCTGGCTAGCGGACCTCGAGGTGCAGGTCGGCTGGAGGCGCCCCGTCCTGCTTTCCGATGATGACCAGCGCCGCGCCTTCGGCGGGGCCTATGGTCATGGTCGAGGAGTTGTTGAAGAAGTTCTGGTTTCCGCCAAGCCTACCTTTCGTGTAGTAAGGCAGTGCCCCCACGGTCTTGGTCTTCGCCCCAACCGAGCCTGCCACCGTCAAGTTGGCCGACGTGAAGGGGATTCGAACCGACACTCCAATCCCCACATCCGAGTTGAAGAGGCTCAACACGATTCCCACCGTGAGGACAAGGAAGAAACCGGCGCAGCCGCAGCCGCAACCTCGGTTGCGATAGCGAGTTCGAAATCGCGTCCGCCGGCTGGTCGTCTGGTCGTCCATTCAACCTCCCCTCCAGGCACAACCAACTTTAAGCCTTAGGACTCTGGGATCGCCGCGATGGGAGCCGCGACTGGCTGAATTCCCCGGTTAGGAGAGGTGACCGTGGCAGACTCTCAGGACAAGGACTGACCGGCCGCAGCTTCACGATACGAACGAGAATGACGCCAGCATGCTGAAACCTGTGATCGGCTTTCGCGCCGCCACCCATGCCGACGCGGGCTTCGCGGCGGCCACATCCACCGCCGCCGAGCCCGATCATCCTCAGGTCGCTGAGGAGCTGCTCGAGAAGTGGACGAAGAGCGAGGCAGGCTCTGCGGTGAGGCGCTTCATCATCCAGGAAAGCGGGGTCGATCGCTGCTGGATCTCACTCATCCAGCCACGAGACGTTGGTGCTTTGACGACCTACCTGAACCTACTGATCCCGCCGGCGAGCCAACACCTGATCCCGGCTGCCATCGTTTTCGGCGAGGGCCAGGCACGGGAGATGGGAGCATCGGTACTGATCTGCCAGGTTGGCGAGGACTCGTACCAAGCCGTCGAGTGGCTGCGCGGCCACGACTGGACCCAAGAGCGAAAACAGCGGTTCTGGCGACTCGATCTGGGGGTCAACGCGGATCGGATCCGCGAGCTCCGGAGCGCTGCGCAGAAGCGCTTCGATACGACGGATGTCGTGCTCAGGACCGTGGCGGATCTCGGAGGCGAGGCGTTCCTTCGACGCCTCCACCCCGTATCGCATGCGACCGTTGCCGACATCCCGATGAGCGTCGAATACATCCCCGAGCCGTACGAGGAGTGGGTCGTCTGGATGCAGCCTCCGGCGGTGCTGCCGGAGCGGATCTGGGTGGCGGTGCTCGCCGGCCAGCCGATCGGCTATTCGTATCTCGCCTACCACCCAAGCTCAGTGTGGACGGGCTTCACCGGGGTGTTGCGCGAACACCGCGGCAAGGGACTCGCTCGGGCGCTCAAGCTGGAGACGCTGGTCCAGGCTATCGATCTCGGTGTCAATGCGGTGGAAACCGACAACGACTCAGAGAACGCACCGATTCTTCACCTCAATGAGGAGCTCGGTTACCAGGAGATGCCTGGCAAGCTCGAGTTTCACCGCAGGCTGACCTGAAATTGATGCGGCTCGGCGATATTCTGGCGCGGCAGGGGTGATGGATCCGGAGGCACGCGCCTACCTGGATTGGATGCAGTCGCTCGGTCTCCCTCCCCTTGCTGAACAGGGCCCGCAGGAGGCGCGCCGGCTCAATCGGATGCGCGTTCCTATGCTGGCCGGCGAGCCGGAGCCGGTCGCTCGGATCGAGGACCTTCGCGTGCCGGGTCCACAGGGGCCGGTTGGGGGTCGCATCTATGCTCCCGTCCGGGGCGAATCTCTGCCCGCTCTCCTTTATATGCATGGCGGCGGCTGGGTGGTGGGTGATATCGACAGCCACGATTCGATCTGCCGCGCGCTCGCCGGCCGGGCCGGTTGTATGGTGTTGTCGCTCGACTATCGCATGGCCCCGGAACACCGCTTCCCGGCGGCTGTGGACGACTCGTGGGCAGGGCTGGTGTGGCTGCACGAGAACGCGGCCGCGATCGGCGCCGATCCAGATCGCCTCGCTGTAGGCGGAGACAGCTCGGGAGGCAACCTGGCCGCCGTGGTCGCACGTTGGGCGCGTGAGCGAGGGGGACCGCGAATCGCGGCGCAAGTACTGATCTATCCGGTGACGAACTACGACCTCGACACGCCTTCCTACGAAACCATGGGCACCGGCTACGGTCTCACCCGCGAGTCGATGCGCTGGTATTGGGAGCAGTACCTCGCCGATCCCGGCGACGGCGCCTCGCCTGACGCTTCGCCTCTTCGCGCGACCGACCTCACCGGGCTGGCGCCCGCGCTGGTGATCACTTGTGAGCTGGATCCGTTGGCCTCTGAAGGGAGCGCCTACGCGGCCGCACTCGGGGCCGCCGGTGGGCTCGTCGAGCACATCCACGAGCCAAACATGATTCACGGCTACCTTCGCATGGCCGGAGTGATTGGTCGCGCGCGCAAATCGTGGGACGACTGCGCACGCTTCCTGCGTCAACACCTGTGATCTCTATCGAGAAACCTGGGAGAAGGACTGGGCCGGGCGAANNCGGTCTCGATCCTGAACGGGCTTCCGGCCGGCACAACGAGAGTCGCATACACGACGGCATTAACCGTGGCGCTGTCATTGCTGACCATGAAGGGCAACGTTCCACTTTCGACGAACGACTGATGCGGTCCGTAGGTCGCTGTCCGGCAGTTCTTATCGTGTGTGGTGACCTGGTCGGACTCGACGACTACGATCACAATGCCCGGGTGGAAATGCCAGCCAGAGGTGCCTTGCGGCAGGAACGTGATGGTCTGCACCATGACGTCTGTCGGATCCTTGGTCTGGAACTTGACCCGATCCTGGTTGACGTGCACGCGGTCTGAGAGTGTCGCCCGGTGACCCAGGACCGTCGTGTTGATCAGGCTTCCCGGATTGGCGAGCGCGACGGTTGCTCCCGCTGCGGCTATGACTGTGATCGCGCCAAGGGCAACCACGAGCTTGCGATAGATCTTCATGTCAACTCCCCAAATGGTGTGGGTGGCAACAAGCACGTCTGACGTCTAGAGGTTGGTGGTGAGCTGCGCGCCGTCAGGCAGGAGGTAGGTGGCGGCCACGATGAGCTCGGTGCTCCCGCGGTTGAATGCCTGCAGCGTCTGGCCCGGCATCTCGGAAAAGCTGTCCCCTACGACGTAGGTCTTCTCGACCCCATCGCGGTTCAGCGTGACCTGGCCCTGGATCACAGTGATCACGCCTGGCCCACCATGGCGATGCTTCAGCGTTTGCGCACCCGGTGCGAAGTCGAGGACCTGCTGAATCACGCTGTAGCTGCCAGTGATTGCCGGCGAGTCGAGGGTGAAGGTGTAGAGCGTCTTGTTGAGCGTCGATGGCGCCGGCTGCCCGGCGACCGGAGCTGTCGGCTTCGTGCCATGCGGGACCGGGAAGGCGGCCACGACCATTGCCGCTGTCGAACCGAGGTTGAGTGCCTGAACGGACTGGTTCAAGGGTTCGACGAGGGCATTCCCCTCTGATGCCAGCTTGTCGCCAGAAGACATCTTGACGGTGATCTGACCCTGCAGCACCGTGGCCAGGTTGGGCGAGCTGTGGGTGTGAACCACGCTGGCAGCGCCGGGAGCGAAATAGATGATCGATTGGATCAGGTCGATCGGCGCGCCCGCAGTCTGTCCCTGGAGCACGTTCCGGTACTTGGTCACCGGCCCGGGTGATGGCGACTGGTTAGGCGGCGCACTGGCAGTGCCTCCGCCGCACGCCGCGACCAGCGCGACTGCGACTACTAGAACGGACAGGACCCGCTTTGTCGTGACTGGGCTCATTCGCGATTGCTCCTAACTCGAGACACCAGGCCGACGGCCCGGCAGTGATCTCGACGCTAGGCACGGCGCGGGCCGCCGTCATGCGTACAACTACCGGGATCGGTACCGGAACTTGGTACCGGTTTCTCGGCCATGCGATCAGCCGCCGTTGTTATGCTCCTCGCGAATTCTTGTGGTGGCGCCAGGTCTCACCCGCCGAGAGCGCGAGGTGGCAGCCCTTGTCGCTCAGGGGCTGACAAACCGGGAGATCGCTACCCGGTTGTTCATCTCTGAGCGCACGGCGGAGAGCCACGTCGAGCAGATCCGAGGCAAGCTCGGTTTTCGATCGCGCGTCCAGATCGCCACCTGGGTCGCGGCGGAGCTGCCCGGCGACGGCGGTTCCGTATCCACCATGCCGTCCGCCTTGCCTGCCGCCGTGCCCGCTCTCGGCCGAACCCGCCCTCGTCTTGTGGCGGGCCTGGCAAGCCCGCGCAGGATGGGAGTCTTTGGTGCGGCGCTCCTGGTGGCGGTCGCGCTTGGATACGTATGGCTGTCGGCGCCCTCAGCAACCGAAGCGCCACGCGTCGTTAACGTCGCCGGCACCGGTGAGCGCGCCTTCTCCGGCGACGGGGGGCAGGCGTCCGCATCGGCGCTCGTGCGACCGCTCGCGCTGGCCATCGGGCCCGCGGGCGAGATTTACATCGCCGAGGGGAACCGGGTGCGCGAAGTTACGAAGGACGGACGGATCAGCACGTTCGCCGGTACCGGGACGGCCGGCAACGCTGGAAGCGGGGGTCCGGCCGCGCAGGCGCAGCTCAACGTTCCGCAAGGCCTGGCCGTGGACAGCGCGGGCAACGTCTACATCGCTGACACGCTGAACAATCGGGTCCTCCGGGTCGATTCGGATGGCACGATCACAACCGTCGCCGGCGACGGTGAGGCCGGTTATGCGGGCGACGGAAAGCCTGGGCCATCGGCCAAGTTGAACTTACCCACCGGTCTCGCGATCGGCTTCGGCGACACTCTCTTCATCGCCGACACAGGCAACAACGTCGTCCGTCAGGTCGCAGCAGACGGCACGATCTCCACTGTGGCCGGCACTGGTGAGGCCGGATACCGTGGTGATGCCGGTCGTGCCGGCGATGCGGTCCTTCACGCTCCCGGGGGCCTTGCATTCGACAACGAGGGCAACCTTTTCATCGCCGACACGCTGAACCAGCGTGTGCGCCGCGTCGACGTCAACGGTCAGATCGAGAGCATTGCCGGCACTGGCGTTCCGGGTTACCTCGGCGATGGGCGCGCGGCGACCTTCGGCGAGCTGCACCTGGCCACCAATCCACTCGAGGGAATCGGCCAAGGCATCGCGGTGGATTCGCAGGGGGATGTTTTCATCGCGGACGCGCTCAACGGCCGGGTCAGGCGGGTTGACGTGCTGGGCAATATCGACACGATCGCCCAGATGACGACTCCGCTTGGCGTCGCTGTCGACGCGCAGGGCTTGGTTTACGTCGCCGATGCCGATGGCAACCGGGTCAGCCGTATCGGGTAAATCGGCTCGACGTCAGGGGGCCGGTGGTTGCTGGAGCGGCACCTCGAAGTCTTTGCCGACCGCGGTGGTGATGAACTCGAGATACACCGCCGGGCTCTGACCCGCATTGGTCTCCTGCAGCGCGACGTCTGGCAAGAAGTCGACACCCTGACCTGTGCTCAACGTGAGAGGGGCGCTGTGAGCGTTTTTAATGGTCACGGAGCCGCTGAGCACATAGAGGGCGGAGAGTCCGCCGAACCGATGGGCACCAGAGGTTCCCAGGTTCGCGAGCGTGACCTGACGCAGGACCTGTGAATAGGCTCCCTGCGGCCATGTGTCGCGGGCGATGTCGCCGCTTTCGAACGCCGCGCGGGCGACTTTGTCGACGAGCGCCGTACCGCGGGCTGAGCTCGGCCACAGGGCGATTGAGTACCAAACGCTCGGGCCCGGTCCTGGGTTTTCATGGGTGTGCGCGACGCTTTGATGGAAGAAGGCCTGGCCGGCCACCAGGTCGACGGGCGCCTGACCGTCGAGAGTCAACCGGTGCACGCCGACCTCGACGTAAATCACGCTGGAGACGTGTTGCTTCGAGTGGATGACGTAGCCCACCGGCTGTGCGAATCGAATCATCCGGACATAGATGGAGCCGGTGGGCAGGCTGGTGAGCTTGCCGGCATCAAGTGTCTTGACCGCAGCCCCATGTGCCAGCGCGTCGGGGTTGGTGGCAACAGTGGTCGAGGCCGAGCAGGCCGTGAGGGCAATTGCGGCCGCCATCAGCGCCGTCAGCTTCGTCTTCATGGCCATTGCGCCGCTAACCCTAGCGAAAGGCTGTAATCAACGCTCGAGCTGGAAACCCTACGATCGGCGCCCGACGAGCCAGGCTGTCAACCAGATCATCGCAATACCCAGAACGATGAAGATGGCCGCTTCGAAACTCTGAAACAGCCAGAAGCGGTCACCTGGCTGATACGCCTGCAAGACCACGGCCCCGTGATCGCGCAGACAGGATCTCCAGTCTCCCTGGATCTGGCTGCAAGTGTTGACAGCAGCCTGCCATTGCGCGTCGCTCAGCGGATGCCCGTTCACGTCGAAATGGCGCTGGTCGCCAAGCATCCAAGCGTCCGTTTGGCCCACCAGGATTGTGCTGACGTCCCATTGCTGCGGTGGCAGGAAGTTCGGCCTTGCCAGAAAGAGAATCGCCAATCGCGCCCCGACAAAGCCGACCAGTGTCGCTGCCATCGCCGGCACCGTACGGCGAATCAGCGCGCCCGCCGCAACTCCCAGAGCAAGCGAGAAGAACACATAGGCCGCAAAGGCCGGGCCCTGGACGTCGAACTCCGCCCATTGGCTGGAATTCACTGACGGGTTCGCTTCAAACCACACTCGCCCGGCAATCGCAAGCAAGGAGGCGAGAACGACAGTCACGGCGATAAGAAGTCCGAGCTTTACGAAGAGCCACCGCCGGCGTGTGATGCCCTGGCTCCAAACCAACTGGTCCGTTCCCTGCTCGAACTCCCGCGCCAGCAGGGGAGCGCCAACGAACAGTCCGGGGAGCACGGGCAATCCAATCAGGATCGCCTCGAGAGCAAAACGCAGCGTTCCGAATCGGTCGAGGAAGCTTTGTACGAGAGAGGTGCAGGACTCCCCTGGGCAAGCGACGTTCGCCTGCTGCACCAGAGGCTGGGCGACGATGAAAAAGGCGGTGATCGCCACCAGAGTTGGGAAAATCAGGAGTGCTGCGCCGAGCGCCTCCAGGCGGTGTTGACGCCACGTCAGCCAGGTCATTGGGAGTCGACCTCGAGCGCGAGCGCGGGCAATGTCCCCGCTGAGGGATTGCCGAGGTAGGCGAGAACGACGTCCTCCAACGAAACCGAGTGGACCTCCCAATCGGGCCGGACGGGATGCGTTCCGACCCTGACCAACATGGCTGATTGCCTCTCCGTCTGTGTCACCTGGACCACCGTCTGATCGGCCGCGACCTCCGCAGGATCCAGCCGCGGAGCGATCAGGAGTTTGTGATGGGCGACCAGGTCCTCTATCTCCCCCATGACCTGGACTCGGCCGCCGTTGAGGATCACGAGGTGGTCACAGACTCGCTCCAGCTCGGCCACAACATGAGACGAGAGGACCACCGTCAAGCCATCGGCTGCAACCACCTGCACCAGCTCGCTTAGGAACTCGCGTCGGGCGAGCGGGTCGAGGTTCGATACCGGCTCGTCCAGAAGCAGCAGGTCAGGTCGCTTACCGAGCGCAAGCGCCAGGCTCACCTGGGCCTGCTGACCACCAGACAGTTCAGCCAGCCGTCGATTCAACGGAATACTGAGGCGCTGCAAACGGCCGACCGCAGCGACTTGATCCCAGCGAGGGTTCAGGTTGCGGCCGAGGTGGAGAATCTCGTCGACGGTGAAGTTCCTGTACAGCGGGCGATCCTGGGGCACGAAGCCCACCCGCGCAAGCACGAGGATTGGGTTCGTCGTCGGCGACCACCCGAAGACGCTGATCTCGCCGGAAGTGGCACGGAGCAGGCCGACTGCCAACCGTAAAAGTGTTGTCTTGCCTGCGCCGTTAGGTCCCACCAGTGCACTGATGCGGCCTGCCGGGATCTGTAAACAACAGTCCCGCAGCGCCCAACCGCTGCGGTACCGCTTGCCTAGGCCGGTTGCCTGGATCGCAACGTTCATGCCACCTCGGCGCTTTGAGACTCGTCCATCGCCAGATTGACCAGCGCGAGCACACCTTCTTGGTCGAGCCCGGCATCAGCCGCTTTCTTCAGCCAGGCATCAAGCCCTCGACGCAGATGTCGCTGAACCGCAGGCGCGAGCTGCGCCTCCATGTCCGCCGTGATGAACGTGCCAAGGCCCGGCCGGCTGGACACCAGGCCCTCGCTCTCCAGAAAGCCGTAGGCCTTGAGCACTGTGTTCGGGTTGATCGCCAGGTTGGCGACCATTTCGCGGGCCGTAGGAAGGCGGTCGCCGGCGCGCAAAGTTCCGTTGCGGACGGCGCGCCTGACCTGATTCACCAACTGCATGTAGGTGGGCATTCCAGACCGGGCGTCCAGGTGGAAATGAATCAACTTTCACTACTCCCCTAGTGGAATAGCGAAAGAGTAGCACCTAATCGGTGAGTTGGTCGCTCCTCACTGGACGGCGAGGTCCATCTCGAGCTGGCCGACCGATGTGCCGCGCTTGGCCGGTGGGGTGCGGGTTACGTCCCGGACGCCCTCGACGTTTTCGCTGTTCGGAATTCGATCCTGGTTTACCGTAGAGGTGTGGCTGACCTGGGGCACCGGCCGGGATCCTTATTTGGAAGAGCTTCCAGATGGCACGTCATTCGACATCAGTAAAGGGGTGACTTTCGGATGACTCGTGGCACCGAGCGGCCGGCCTTCGTCGTGCTTCGCCGATTTGGAGCACTCGCCGTCATCGGTTTGATCGTTCTGGCCGGTACCATCGCACTTGGATCGCGGTTGTATCAGTCGGCTGGAGGTAGGTCTGCCGCCATGGCGCCGCCTCAAGTCAAACCGTCTGGTGCGATCGGGGCCGGATGGCAGAACTACGACCTCATCGTGTCGCCCGGAGACTGGGACGGGACGGCCAATGGGGACGGGACGGCCAATGGGGCGCCCGACATCATTGCCCGTAAGGCGTCGGACGGCACATTGTGGCTGTTCTCAGGGGATGGACTGGGCGGGTACACAGGTCCAACCCAGATCGCCTCGGGCTTCAACACGTACAAACGGTTGGTCGCAGCCGGCAACTTCACGGGCCATCGCCGTCCTGACCTGATGGCCGTCCGTGATGACGGCGAATTGATCCTGTTCCCTAACCTGGGACACGGAGTCCTTGGGAAACCCATCTCACTTGCGTCGGGATGGGGCGCCTATGACGCCATCGTGGGTACCACCAACTTCAGCGGTTTCCATCGACCGGATGTGATCGTGCGAAATGCCAATGACGGTTCGTTGACTCTGTTTGCAGGCAATGGGCATGGTGGATTTTCCGGTAGCAGCCTCATCAAATCGGTCAATTTCAAAAACTACCCGCTGCTTGCCGCCCCCGGAGATTGGGACAACGATGGCTACCCGGATTTGGTGGCACGGAGTCCGGACGGAACGCTATGTCTGTTTCGCGGAAATGGGCGCGGCGGGTTTCAGAACACGTCCTGCGAGGCAATCGGGAGCGGTTGGGGCGCCTTCAACGCCATCGTCACACCGGGCAGGTGGGTCGGGAGCGACCGGGTCGATCTTCTGGCCCGCACTCCCGACGGACACCTATGGCTGGCTATCGGGGCCGGGATATCTGGCTACAGCGACCCGCTGAGCATTGAGCAGTGCTCGACCATCACTCTCCACATAAGCTCACTGGCGTCCAGGTACACGGTCAACTTTGAGCGATTCGGTCATGCGGACCCGCAGAGCCTTGCTATCGTGACTGAGACTGATGGCGTAGTCCAGGCCACTCCACCAAACGCAAATCGTGACGGCGCGCAGTGGAGGCCGTCTGCAATCTACTCCGACACGTGCTCGTGGCGCTCAGGTCTGTACGCCGCCCGATTGGACACGACGGTTCCTATCGGCAAAACGGGAAGCTCGCTCAGCTACACGGCTTACATCACTTTTGTTGTGCGTCCGGGCACGCCTCCGCCCACGCGGCAACTGCTGGTGGTGGCGTCGACGAATACATGGAACGCATACAACGACTGGCCCGGAGCCGGAAGCTCCGGAAGCTTCTATTCACCCACGCACCCGACCCAAGTAAGTTATCTTCGGCCTGACCCTGGCGCGAGCCCGATGTTCGAAGGTTCTCATTTGGCCGGGGGAGAAGTGGTAATTCTGCAATGGCTCGAGGCGCACCATTTCGCCTACCAGCTGGTTTCCGATGTGGACCTCAACGACAGCCCGTGGCTATTGTCGACCGCCAACTATTACGGAGTGCTTCTGAGCACGCACAGCGAGTATTGGACTGGCTCAAGTTACGACGCGGTGGCGAGGTATATGCAGGATGGCGGCAGCGTCCTCTCATTGTCCGGTAACACCATGTTCCGCGTGGAAAACCTCGTGAAGCCACCCGGTGCAACGTGGAGCAGCGCCCTGATCGGCGGCGAAGCGCCGGTCCGACCTAAATATGCTGTGGCCAACCTCCTTGGTTCGGGAATCCTTTACACGACCAAGAACACATGCTCATCGTATAAGGTTCTTCGACCTCGCTCGTGGCTGATGGTTGGTGTTAAGTCGAGAATCATCGGGTCGAATGGCAAGTACTGGGAGCGCCTGTGCTTCAATAACAGCCCGGGCGTAGGTGCTGGAGCATCAGGCGACGAGGTCGATTACCGGCTCCCGTTTCTCCTGAATCGCCAGTACGAGGTCGTTGCCGAGGGGACCAACGTCGTCGGCGGAAAGTCAGACATCGTGTGGTACGTGCGCCGCGACGGGGGGCAAGCCGTGAGCGTTGGATCGATCTCGTTCGGCAACAGCCTTGCCATCGACCCGAACCTGTCACAGATCGTGACCAACGCTCTCACCAGCTTCCAGGCGTTCAAGGACAGTGGCCAGACATCGTTTGGTGGCTTCGTGGCACCAGGGGACTGGGTCGGCAACGGCCATCCCGACCTCCTCGCCAGGGGCGGCGACTCAATGTATCTATTCGAGAGCAATGGATCTGGAGGGCTGCAGAGATCCAGGGTCATTGGCACCGGCTGGGCGCAGTACAACCTGATTGCCCCGGCCGGAAACTGGACTGGCCAACCTCGTCCCGATTTGTTTGCACGCAGAACGTCAGACGGCGCCCTCTTTGTTGTGCCAAACGACGGGCACGGAGGTTTCAAGGCCCGGTTCCAGATTGGCTCAGGAATCCAGTGGTCGACCTACGACACGATTACGGGGGTCGGCGATTGGAACGGCGATGGCAATCCAGACCTGATCGCGCGAACGCCAAGCGGTTCGATCTATCTCTATTCCGGATCGCAGAATGGCCAGATTGATCCGACTCCGCAGCTGCTCGCCACCGGGTGGGATGCCTACGATCAAATAGTCGCTCCGGTGGACTGGAATGGCGATGGACTGCCCGACCTGATCGCCCGCAAGCCCGATGGATCCATGTGGATCTCACTGGGTCGACCAGACCACTCGCTTGCTCCGCCTCAGCAGATGTCCAGCTTGGGTGGTTGGGACCAATACTCGACCATCGTGGGCGGCGGCGAATGGACCTCTACAAACCACCAGGACCTGGTGGCGCGCGGGTCAGATGGCAGCCTCTGGTTGATCAACGGCAAGGGAACCACGTCATTGGCCGGCCCGACTTACATGGGAGGCGGTTGGAACGGCTTCAGCTAGACCCCGGTCGTGCTCGGCGCCGCAAAAAAGTCAGCCGACGAAACGATGCACCGTCAGGCTGTACTCCGAGCCATCGACAAACGCATCCTGGTCCCACGTCGACCAGTGTTCGACCAGCTCTAGTCTCGCGGTTTCGGCCCAACCCGCAAACACTGCGGGCGGACAGCCATCTGACCGAATCGAGTGGCCGTTGATGAGAAGACCTCCCGGCCGCAAATGGCGCACCAGGTTTTCAACGGCCTGCCGTCGCGACTCGGGACTTACGAAGTTGATCACGTTGCCTGCCATCAGTACGATGTCGAACGTGCGGCCAAGCCGTATAGCGCTGATGTCGCCCTCGATCCATGACGCCGAGGGGCATCGATCCCGGGCCGCCTCCAGCATCTCAGCGTCGACGTCGACACCCACGACTTCGACTCCCCGACGGTGCAGCTCCCTGCCCACTCTGCCCGTGCCGCAGCCCGCGTCGAGGACGCTCCCTGGCGAGAAGCGGGTGACGAAATTTGCCTCCCCATGGACGTCCTCGCCCGCGGCAGAGCGCAATTCGTAAGTTCGCTCGTACCTATCGCCTCGATTCAAGCTGGACTCCATCAGTTGATTCTCGCTGAGCCAGGCGCCACATCTCGATGGCTGATCGC
>PLYD01000041.1 GCA_003151665.1 Candidatus Dormiibacterota bacterium | reverse complement strand
CGCCACCTCCCCGGCGAGCGGGGAGAACTCGACTCCTTCAGCCTCGGGGGGCTCTATGGCGAGCGGGGAGGTCCTGACTCTGCCGGCAGAACCTTGCAACCGATCGCGGCGTTGGTGCATCGAATGGTTGAGACATGGTTGGTGTTGTGGTTGAGCAGCGGCCTCAGATGATCGCCCGCGCCGCATCGGGTGATGCTCACGCTTTTGCGGCTCTCATCGAGCCATTGCTCAATCCTGCCTACCGCTTGGCCGCCGTTATGCTCGCCGACCGGTCTGCGGCTGAGGATGCCGTGCAGGAGGCTTCGATCAAGGCCTGGCGCAAGCTCGGTCAGCTTCGCGGTGACGCCGATTCGCTGCGCTCGTGGTTTCTTTCGATCGTCGCCAACGAGTGCCGTATGGTCCGCCGCCAGCGCTGGTGGGCGGAGGCGAAGGTGGCCCAAGTCCTGCCGCTTCCTGGTGGGCGCGATCACTTCTCTGATACATCGTCCGACATCAAGAGCGCGCTTTTGCGGCTTAGGCCCGACGAGAGGCTGCCGCTGGTTCTCTATTTCTATCTCGACCTTCCGCTCGACGAGGTTGCCCGCACCCTGGGCCTCTCGCCCGCGGCCGCCAAGTCCCGCATTTACCGAACAGCTCGCAAGCTGCGCTCGGATCTGACCCTCGAGGAGGTGTTCTGAAGTGACCCGCGAAGATTTCCGCCGCGAGCTGGGCGACGCCGTCGATTCGATCGGCGGGTCGCCCGACCCAGCCCTTCCCGAGCGCATCCGCGCGGCCCTTGTTCACGCTCCCGAGCAGCGCGCCCCGGTGTGGATCGGCGCCCTGGCGGCGGCCGTGATCGCCGTGGTCCTGGTCGGCGTCCTTCTGGTCGGCAACCCGCTGAATCGCCCGCCTACGACGGCGCACGGGCCAGGCCCCAGCCCCTTGGCGGTGCCCACCCCCTCACCTTTGCCGAGTGCCTCTCCGTTTGAGTGCGCGGTGTACCACGGGACGCTGACGAACCAGACCGCGCCGCCTTTGGCGCTGATCGACGCGGTCCGTACGGGCACGCACACCGGGTATGACCGCCTGACCATCGAGTTCCAGAACGGAAGGACTGGCACCATCGAGATCACCCCGCATGCGAACACGCAGTTCGTCATGGATGCGACTGGCGCCACGGTCACCCTCGCCGGCAAGTACGGGCTGTTGATCAAGATCACCGGCGCTGACAATCACACGGCGTTCAGCGGCTCGACGGACATCAAGACGCCGAGCTTTCCGGGCATCCTCGAGGTGCGCCAAGTTGGCGACTTCGAGGGCACGGTCCAGTGGGCCGTGGGGCTCGCCTCGAACGACTGTTACCGGGAGCAGATCCTCACCAGCCCAACGCGCCTGGTGGTCGACATACAGACCGGTTAGGCCCTCCGGCCTGGTGTTGCCTTCGGCGCCGCCACGGCTCATCATCGCCGAGAGGGGACAGAAGACGGCTCTAAGTTCCGATCTCCGTGTTCAGGAGCTCGTCGCCACGGTGCGTGGCGCGCTGATCGACCTCGCCTGGAAGGCGCCGGACTTCGACCCGGCAACCCGGCAGCTGGTCGGCTTCGAGCTCTTCCGGGATGACACGTCCACGGAGCCGCCGTCGCGTCTCACGTCGGCATTGATGCCGAAGCACATTCTCGAAGCCCGCGACCTGGAGGTCCGGCCCCACAGCGAATATGGGGTGCAGCCAATCTGGCGCATCGCCGAGGCAGGGCCGCCTGCGGTTATCGCGTTTGGTCCTCCGCGTCTGACCAAAGACCTTGCCGGGCCTGGAATCTTTGTGCCCCCCGAGGAGCGGATCCATTCGCTCGCGTTTTTGCAGCGCCAGGGCGCCATCACGTCGGAGGAAATGGAGCAGGCGGTGGAGAGATTCCTGGGCAAGGCCGAGCCGGCGCCAGAGGCGCCGCCCATACGGACGGCGCCGGCGATTGGGGCCGGTATGGCCGGCGCCTCCTCCTCAAAGGCGAGACGGCTGGCGTTCACATACATCGCGATCGCTTTCGTGTTGGTCCTCATCCTGGTTGGGGCCGGAACGTTGGTTGGCCGCAATCTGTTCACTCAGCGGCCGGCCGCAACTGTTGTCACGTCCCCAAGTCCTGCGCAGCCCTCGCCCTCTGGTCAGCCAGCGAGCTCGCCGACTCCAACCGCTCTGCCCGTGAACCTGGGCCCTGTCCTCATCAGCACGGCCGACCTGAGGGCCGGATACGTCGCGGGTCAGTCCAGCTCAACGGCCCTTTGCCCCAAATGCGTGCCGCAGCTCTCCAGTCTTTCTGTCGGGCTTGCGGACAGCACGCTCAAGCGAAACATCGTCAGCGCCGCGACCGTCGGTACGAGCTCACGCTATGCCACAGCGATTGCCAAGGCCCTCGTGGCGTATCTGGCCAGCCGTAATGTTTGGACGGCCGTGCCAGGCCTTGGCGACCAGTCGTATGCGACCACCATCTCCTCGCCGGGCGCCGGATCTCTACGAGTTTTTTACGTGGTGTGGCGAACAGGCGTGATCACGAACGAGATCATGCTGCGCGCGCCCGCAGGGACCCTGACGATGCAGAACGCGATCGATCTGGCAAGGGTCCAGCAGGCGCGCGCGGCCATAGCCCACGGCTGATCGTGTCCGACGGGGCTTGAGTAGCCCGAAACCGTAGAGTGAGTTGATCCCTAACGACCCAGACCAAGGAGTCAGCTCATGACGAGTCTCGCCTTCGACCCCGAGGAGACAACCCATTGGGAACAGGTTCAGCC
>PLYD01000017.1 GCA_003151665.1 Candidatus Dormiibacterota bacterium | reverse complement strand
GTGTACGACGCAGAGTGCGAATTCTGCGCGCGGCTGGCGGGGTGGGTGGAGCGGTCGGCGCGTGGGCGGGTCGTGGTGAGGGGCAACCAGGAGGCGGGGTTGATCGCATCGCTCGGCCTTACGCGTGAAGAGGTCGATCGGGCGGCGTGGGCGGTGGAGAAGGGTGGGCGGAAGTTTGAGGGCGCGGCGGCGATCAATCGGGTGCTGAGGGAGCTGGGTGGCGGGTGGGCGTTGCTCGGTTCGTTGTATTTAGTGCCGCCTGTTCGGTGGGTTGAGGATCTCTATTACAGGCGGGTGGCCAGGAGGCGCGCCTGGTGGTGAGCCAGAAGACTTGTTCATTGCTTCTTCCCTTGGTCGAGCGCCCGGTGGAGTGGTGGTCGCCATCAGCACAGGCACGGGCGGACGCCGTCCGCTACTTACGGCGGAACTGACCCGAAAGCGAATCCGTCAGGCATAAGCGCGACGAGGTTGCCTTCGGCGGCGACGACCAGCTGCCAGCCCTCTTCGTGGACCATCCGGTGATGCCGCCGGCACAAAAGAACCATGTTGTCCATGACGTGCTTGCCGCCATCCGCCCAATGCTTCAGGTGATGGACATCGGTCCAATCGGCGGGCCGATCGCACCCTGGAAACCGACAGCCTTTGTCACGCACCACCAGCGCTTTGCGCTGTGAGCCGCTGATCGAGCGGCTGGTCTGCCCAGCCCGCGGCTGATCGGACTCGGAGCCAAGAAAGATCGGCGTGATGGCGCCATCACATGCGAGTCGGCGCGCCGTCTCGGCTGGAATCGGCTGAGCCCACTCGAGGTCAGCCGCAGGCGAGCCCGGCTGGTTGGTCAAGGTCGCCATGGATACGGTCACCGCCACGTGCGGCTTCTGGCCACCAACCTGCGGCAGAGTGCCGCTGTCCAGCTTCTGACGTGCCAGCTCGACCATTGAATCAGCGCGTCGCTGCTTGGGCGTGCGCTTGTCGTCTGGGGTTGGCGGTCCGCTGAGCGCATTGAGCGCTGTCCGGATGATGGCGCCGGCTTCGGAGTCGAATCGTCCATTCATGTAGAACACGCCATCGAGCGTCTGGCTGAAGTGAAGGAAGCGCAGCTCGTGCGACTCATTGGCCTCTTCGCGCACCGAGTCGGGGTCCATGAGGTGCTGCAGCTGGATCGTCACCATTCGCAAGCGAGCGAGGTCCAGGTCCTTGGCGGCGGTGACCAGGATCGTCTCCGCGTTGCTCTCCATCTTGTCGCCGAGCTTCTCAGAGGTCCGGGCGATCATGGCCGCGTGGGCATAGCTGATGTCGCCGTCGGCGAACGCTTGCGTCGCCTGGGGTAGCTCGGCCAGCTCCCGCGCCACGGCGACACGACCGGCGGCGGCCGCGGGTGAGAAGTTGCACTTCCAACGCAGCCACGACTTGGCGGTCAGGGCTTGAGTGGCCCGTAGCCGCCGCCTGAGTCGAAGCGGTGGAGGCGCCGTGAGAGCTCTGCATCGAGCATGTTGCCAAGTCGGCGGAGCTCTTCCATATCAGGGCCCATTGCCGATGCCGGCACCGCCTCGAGATCCTCCTCGCGCAAGCGCTGGAGGGCCTCATGTATGTCTTGAAATGGGGTTGAACTGGGGCTTGTTTGATACCCGAAATCCACAACGGAACGCATGTTCGTATTTTACCGTATTCGTATTCAAAATCAATGAAAAGAACACCTTAACAGGGCCCAATTTCGAAAGAAATTTTGTACGTTCGTAACGCCCTCGCCAGATGTGTCGCGTCTGCCAAACGCACGCCACTACCCTTTTCCCAGCCTGTCACCAACACCACTGCCACTGCGTGGATTCAAGTGGCCTGCCCAGTGTCAAGGCCGGGCACCAAAGGCGGGCACACCTCCGGAATGCCTCCCCCTCAACACACGCACCTGTCGGGCACTTTAGAAACGATCGCGCGCTCGCGCCAACCATTTGTTAAAGCTTTTCCGGTTAAGCCCGTTGTCGGTTGAACAACGGTTCGAAACAATCGTGCAGTGGGCAAGCGCAGCCGCTCGGTTGTCAAACGCCGCATGCGATGTGAAGATTTCGATCGATTGGTCCACGTGTGGGTCAGACTCCAACGTCTAAGACTTGAATCCTTTCTAGCCGCCGCGATCTTTGCCAGGTCAGAGGCACAGGCAGGGCATGATCGGGATTGGTCGATAGCGTGGCTCAGCGCCAACTGCGGCACGACGGAAGCCGAGGCCGCTGACTGGATCGACTTCGGCGAGGCAATGCTGAATGACCGAATGATTCGCGGCCTGCCAGTACCTACTGCCTGACGACTGCGGCCGCTCCCTTTCGCAGCACGAACTTCTGGATCTTTCCCGTTGCTGTCTTCGGCAGCTCCGCCACGAACGTCACGCTGTGTGGCGCTTTGAAGTGAGCCAGCCGGTCCCGGCACAGCTTGATCAGCTCCGCCTCGGTGGCTGTGGCCCCTGCCTTCAACACGACGTAAGCGTGCGGCGCCTCCCCCCACTTCTCGTGAGGCAGGCCGACGATCGCGGCCTCCTGCACCGCCGGGTGCCGCAGCAAAACGCTTTCGACCTCCAGGCTCGAGATGTTCTCTCCCCCGCTGATGATCACGTCCTTGATGCGATCCCGGATCTCGACGTAGCCGTCAGGATGCAGCACCGCCGCATCGCCAGTGTGAAACCAGCCATCGCCCATGACTTTCTTGGTCGCTTCCGGATCGTTGTAGTAGCCCTGCATGATCACGTTGCCGCGCGCCACGATCTCGCCTAGAGACGCGCCGTCCGCAGGCACGTCCTTACCATCGCCGTCGACAACCCGCAATTCACCTGACGTGATCAGCTCGACTCCGGTCAGTGCTTTGATGATCCCGCGCTCGGTCATGCCGAGCTTTTTGTGCTCCGGCCGCGGCTCGCAGATGGTGATGAACGGGGCGGTCTCGGTCAACCCATAAACCTGTGTGACCTCCCAGCCGAGATCTCCTTCCATGCGCTCGATGGTCGCCGCCGCGGGCGCCGCGCCCGCCGTGATTACCTGCACCCCTTTAGGTACGACGCCCCGAACGTCCGCAGGCGCGTTGGCCAGCGCGATCAGGATCGTGGGCGCCGCGCACAGCCAGCCAACCTTCTCGTTGCGGATGAGGTCGAAGACGCGCACCGGTTCGACCTTCGGCAGGCAGATATGGGTGCCACCGACGGCCGTGATGATCCACACGAAGGTCCACCCGTTGGCGTGGAACATCGGCAGCG
>PLYD01000124.1 GCA_003151665.1 Candidatus Dormiibacterota bacterium | reverse complement strand
AGGCCGGATTCACTCCGGCCGTCACGTACACCCCGTCAGAGCGCCTCCAGACGCGGCGCCACACCGGGTAGGGGTCCCGCGGGGGAGGCCTGCCTCCCCCGCGCCGTCCCGCGGGGGAGGCCTGCCTCGCCCACGCTTACCGGCATAATCAGTAGCTCCGCATGAAAGCGCACGAACTCGCACGCGAACTCGGGATCAGCCAAAAGGAGCTGGTGAACTTCCTCCAGCAGAGGCGGCTGACGCGTAACGCCGCCGCGCCGCTGGCGCCGCCGGCGATCGAAGCTGCCCGATCCGCGTTCAAGCCGGCCTCCGTCGCGGTCAAGATCGCCCCCAACGGCGACCGTCGCGCGGAGCTGCCGCCAAGCCTGTCCGTGAAGGACCTTGCTGAGAAGCTCTCGGTCAGCCCGGTCGAGGTGATCAAGAAGCTGATGGCCTCGAACATCATGGCGACCATCAACCAGGTCATCGACTTCGCGACCGCCGAGATCGTGGCCGATGAGTTTGGCTACACGGTCGAGCCGGTATCCAGCGAGGACGTCGTCGCGACCGAGTCTGCAGAAGGCGAGGCCGTCGTCACCACGTCGCGTGAGGAGCTGTTCTCGGTCGCCAACGAAGACCCGAGCAAGCTCGTGCCGCGCGCGCCGATCGTCACGGTCCTGGGGCACGTCGACCATGGCAAGACCTCCATCCTCGACGCCATCCGCAAAACCAGGGTCGCTGCGGGCGAAGCCGGTGGTATCACCCAGCGCATCGGTGCGTACAAAATCGAGACCGCGGACGGACACCCGATCGTCTTCGTCGACACGCCGGGCCACGAGGCGTTCACCGCGATGCGTGCTCGGGGCGCGCAGGTCACCGACCTCGTGGTGCTCGTCGTCGCCGCCGACGATGGCGTCAAGCCGCAGACGGTCGAAGCGATACAGCACGCCCGAGCAGCGAAGGTCCCAATCATCGTCGCCATCAACAAGATGGACGTGCCGGGGGCGAACGCCGATCGCGTTCACCAGGAGCTCGCGGCGCAAGGCATTGTCACGCGTCACTACGGCGGCGAGCACGAGTGCGTACACCTCAGCGCGAAGACGGGCCAGGGCATCGACGATCTGCTGACCACCATCGTCCTGTCGTCCGACATCCTCGAGCTCAAAGCGAACCCCGACCGCAATGCCATCGGTACCGTCGTCGATGCGCACCTCGAGCGCGGTCGTGGCCCCGTTGCCACCGTGCTGGTGCAAGCCGGAACTTTGCGAGTTGGCGACGACTTCGTCTGCGGCCATATCTACGGCCGCGTCCGAGCGCTGGCGAACGATCGCGGCGAGGCCGTGACCGAGGCCGGTCCCGCGACCCCGGTCGTAGTCTCGGGTATGAGCGAGGTCCCACAGGCCGGAGACATCTTCCAGGTCGTCGGCTCGGAAAAAGCGGCTCGGCAGATCGCGCTGACGAAGCTGACGGAGCGACGCACGCAGGAAGCGGCACGAGACTTCGCCCCGAGGATCACCCTGGAAGAGCTTGCGCGCCGCGCCAAAGAAGGCGAGGTCAAGGAGCTCAGCCTGGTCGTCAAGGCAGATGCGCAGGGCACGTTGGAAGCCCTCCTCAGCGCGCTGCAGAAGATCGAAGACCCGGTGGTCGCAATCAAGATCGTCGGTCAGGGAGTGGGGGCCGTGAGCGACTCGGACCTGCTGCTGGCCGGCGTGTCGAACGCGATCATCATCTGCTTCAACCTCAAACCGACGCCCGCTGCTGTCGCTGCCGCGGAACGAGCCAAGGTCGAAGTCCGCTACTACGACGTTATCTACAAGCTCACCGAAGACGTCGAGCGGGCGGCCAAGGGTCTACGTGAGCCGACATATCGTCAAATCCGTGAGGGTAAGGTCGAGGTCGTCATCCCGATCAAGATCCCTCGCCAGGGCGTGATCGCCGGCTCCCGCGTGGTCGAGGGCAAAATTACCCGTGGCGGCTGGGCCAAGCTGTTGAGGGGGAAAGAGCAGATCTTCGAGGGTAGGATCAGCTCGTTAAAGCACTTCAAGGAGGACGTGCGGGAGATGTCCGCGGGCCAGGAGTGCGGCGTTGGGCTCGAGGGCTTCGAGGCTTTCGAACCCGGCGACGTCATGGAGACATACCGCCTCGAGCGGGAAGAAATCTAGGCAAGGCGTGTCTTGCTGAAAGCGGAGGTCGTGATGACCAGCTACCGCGCCGACCAGGTCGGCGAGCAGGTGCGCGAGGAGATCATGTCAATCATCCGCCGAGATCTCAAGGATCCACGCATCGGGTTCGTGAGCATCACGGCGGTACGCATGTCGCCTGACCTGCGTCAGGCGCGCGTACGTGTGAGCGTGCTCGGCAACCCCGAGGAGAAGAAGGCATCGATCGCGGGTCTCGATTCCGCCAAGGGCTTGATTCGCCATGAGCTCGGCAAGCGGCTGCAGAACTTGAAGTTCTCGCCCGACCTCCGATTCGAGATAGACCCCTCGATCGAGTACAGCGTCCACATCAACGAGCTGCTCAAGGCAGTCCTTCCGCCTTTGCCGGACAACGCGGACGTCGCCTTGACCGACGAGAGCGAGGAGGAGACGACATAGCCAGCCCGCGACCGACGTCAGGCGTCTACGACGAGATCAAAGCGCTCATCGACGCCAATGAGGACATCCTGATCTTCGGACACAAGGATGCTGACGGGGACACGCTCGGCTGCAGCCTGGCGTTCGCCGAGGCGCTGCGGTCGGCCGGCAAGCAGGTGTGGGTGCTCATCCCGCCGCCGCTGCCGGAGATGTACACGTTTCTCCCCGGTTACAGCGAAATCCTGGAGGAGCCCCCCCACGGGATCGACCCGCATCTGGTGTTCTTCTTCGACTCGGGCAACCTCGAGCGCTCCGGGAGTAGCGTCAAGCGGATTGCGTCGCAGGCCACCATCGTCAACGTCGACCACCACCCTTCGAACTCGCGCTTTGGCGACATCAACGTGATCGAGCCTGACGCCTCTGCTGTGGGGCAGATCGTCATGCGGATGCTCGACCACTTCGGTTTCCCGATCACGGCAACCATCGCGTCCAACCTCTACGTCGCTCTGCTTACGGATACCGGCGGCTTCCGTCACGAGAACACCACACCGCAGGCCCTCGAGGATGCCGCGAGACTCGCACGCCTCGGCGCCGATCCCGGGCACATCGCCACGCTCGTCTACAAGATGCGGCCGGAGACGACACTGAAGTTGAACGGCCTGGCCCTGGCGACCATGCGCGTCGAGATGGAAGGCCGGTTGGCATGGGCGAAGGTGACGCGCGGCATGCTGCGGGAGGCCGACGCCGTGATGGCCGAGTCGGAGGGCATCATCGACAATCTCAACAGCATCGCCGGGCTGGAGCTGGCCATCCTCTTCAAGGAGGTGAACGCAGAGCTCACCAAGATCAGCGTGCGCAGCCGGGGTGGCGTGGATGCCGCAGCGCTATGCGCGACCTTTGGCGGCGGGGGCCACATTCGCGCGGCCGGGGCGGAGATCGAAAAGCCGATGGACGAGGCCGTGAAGCTCGTGCTGGCGACCGCCAAGGAGTCGATCATTGCCACCTCGCAGAAGAGCTGACGCTGCTGCCTTCTCGACTGGCGTTCTGAACGTAGACAAAGGCGCCGGCGAAACCTCTTTCGCAGTCGTCAGCCGTCTTCGCCGTTTGACCGGCGCGCACCGCGTCGGCCATGCCGGCACCCTCGACCCGCTGGCGACCGGCGTGCTCCCGATCCTTTTCGAATCTGCGACTCGACTCGCGGAGTTTGCATTGCGACTCCCGAAAACGTATGTCGCCGACATCCATCTGGGATTCTCGACGGCCACCGACGACGCCGAGGCCGAGCGGGAGGCGGTGGGCGATCCGAGCGGCCTGTCCGCAGGCGACATCGAGGCCGGCCTGGTGGCGTTCACCGGGCGGATACTCCAGGAGCCACCCGCCTTTTCGGCTGTCAAAGTCGATGGCCAGCGGGCGTACAAGCTCGCGAGGATGGGCGAGGAGCCCCGACCCCACGCCCGTGAGGTCGAGGTTTACGAGGCGCGTGTTCTGAGCTTCACCGGCGGCGCCGAAGCAGTGGCTCGTGTGGAGATCCGGTGCAGCAGTGGCACATACCTGCGGTCGATCGCGCGTGACCTCGGCCGGAGGCTCGGAGTTGGGGGCTATCTCGGGCGGCTGGTGCGCACTGCCTACGGGCCACTTCTCATCGAATCTGCGGTGAAGGTCGGTGCCCTGACCACCGCTGACGAAGTTCGCAGCCTGTTGCTTCCTGCCGAAGTCATACTGCCGGACATGGAGCGGGTCCGGCTCAATGTCGAGCAGGAGGCGATGGTCAGGCAAGGTCGCTCCGTCCGCGTTTTGCCGGAGCCCGGACCCGGCCTGATCAGAGCTCACGACGCAGGCGGCCGGCTGGTCGCCCTCGGCCATGCGGACCCACTTCGCCGGACCTTCGTGCCCGAAAAGGTGCTCAGCTGAACTTGGCGCGATGAAGGTGCACTTTGGGCTCCCCTCGAGCCCGATCGGAGCGGTGACGCTCACAGTCGGAAGCTTTGACGGCGTTCATCTCGGGCATGTCGACGTGATCCGGCGCACAGTTGCCGCCGCCGCCATCGACGGAGCCCAGCCGGCGCTGATGACTTTCGAGCCTCACCCGCGCTGCCTGCTCGACCCGGCGAACTGCCCGCCATCGGTCACTACGCTCCAGGAGAAGCTCGCTCTCATCGAGGCTCTCGGCATCGAGCACGCGATAGTCATCCGATTCGACCGGGCGCTCGCGTCTCTATCGCCGCAGGAGTTCGTCGACCTCTTGACGCCTGCGATCGAGGTGCGGCGCTGGGTCGTCGGTTTCGACTTCGCGTTCGGCCGTGAGCGGCGCGGCAACGCCGAGTGGCTGCGCGCCACTGGGCACGTCGTGGATGTCGTGCCCCCTTTCAAATTGAATGGAAAGGAGCTTCACAGCTCCGACCTGAGACGACTCGTGACGCTGGGTGAGATGGAAGAGGCAAACCGGTTGCTCGGCCGCGAATACTCGATGGCCGGACCGGTCGAAGCGGGGGACAAGGTCGGTCGGAGGCTCGGTTTCCCAACCGCCAACATCGGAGTCGAGCCGAACAAGCTCGTGCCCGCGCTGGGTGCATACGCGGGGCGGGCGATCGCTCCGGAAGGCACCTTCATCGCGGCGCTTTCGGTTGGCTACCGGCCAACGTTCGGAGGCACGACTCTTCGCGTGGAGGCATTTCTACTCGATTTCGAGGGCGATCTCTACCAGAAGCGGCTGGAGCTGCGGTTCATCCGTTATCTGCACGCAGACATCAAGTTTCCGACCACGGATGAGCTGGTCGAACAATTGCGCCGCGATGTCGCCGACACGCGCCGGATCGTCAAGCTTTGATACGCGTCGTCGTGGTCGGCGGGGGGTTTGCGGGCTACTGCGCAGCGCTGGCAGCACGGCGTGCAGGTGCTGACGTGACGGTGGTGGCGCGCGCTCCGGGCGCCACGGCGCTCTACGCGGGCGGGATGGAAATCGTCGACGACCTCGATTCGATATTGAGGACGCAGCCGCATCACCCGTTCACTAGGCTCGGCCTCGACGCCGTTCGCATCGCCACGGAGCTAGACACCGCGATCCAGGCGGTCGACCTCGCGCTCGAGAAGGGCGGCCTCAAGTTCGAGGGCGGTTGGAAGCACCGTGGCCTGTACGCCGACATCCATGGGCTGGCCCGGCCCGCGAACCTGGTGCCGGCCACGGTGGCGGGCGGTGAGCTGCGCGCGCTGGCGGGTCGGCGGGTGGCCGTGGTCGGGGTGCCCCAGGTCGGCGATTACGACGCTGCGTCGACTGCGCAGGCGCTGAAGGAGCTGCACGGCATCGACGCGTTTGCCGAGGACGTGTCGATCCCGAACCTGCCGATGTCGGCGTCGCTCACCGACCTCTATGGACGCCGGGCCCCGACGCTGGCTAAGGCGCGCGCGGCTTCGGTCGCGTACCCGCCGGGATTCAGTAATCTCCCTGACGACAGCTTCGAGCTCCTGGCCGCGCCGCCGTCCCCCCACGGATGGCGCCTGCAGCAGGTGATCGGCCTGGGAGCGGTAAAAGCGGAGATCCAGGGATTCGACTTTGAAAGAGGTCGCATTACGGCCGCGCGCGCCGGAGATCGCGCGTTTCGAGCCGACGCTTTCGTCCTTGCCACGGGTCATCACATCGGTGGAGGGATCCGCGGAGGCCGCAAGCCTGAGGAGCCCTTGCTCGATCTCGGGGTCTTTCACGACGGCGTTCTTGCAAGCACCGGGGGAGCGCGCCTGCGCCACCTCGAGTACCTGGACCCGGCCGCTGAGATGCAGAGCGGATTGATGACTGACAAACAGCTGCATCCATTGAATGAAGTGGGCGCACCGCCATACACGAATCTCTTCGCGGCCGGCGCGGTGCTCGGTGGCTACGACTACGCCGGCGCGTGTGGCTTCGGCGTCCCACTCCTGACCGGTTGGCTGGCGGGAACGTGGGCAGCCAAGGCCGTATGAGGGAAAACCAGACTGTTTTCCCTCATCGAGCGTGCGGCTCCGCCGCAGGCTCTGCTCCATTCCCGGGTTTGGATTCATTGAATTGGTTCCTCCCAGCCATGTCTGGCAGTCGCTCGGAAGAGACAAAGTCATGCCCGGGGGGCCCCGGCCAACCCTGCCGCGCCGGTGTCTGATTAATGAGAGCTGAACTCGAGAAGATTGTTGGCGCTGCAGCGCTCGACGAGCGCGAGGTGCGCGACCACTGGCCCCTGGGACTAATGGAAGAGCGCGATGGCGTCAGGCGGCCCAAAGTCCTGGTGGCAAGGCCGGCCGGGCGCGAGCAGGTGATCGCGATCCTTCGCTGGGCGTCGGCCAATGGCGTTGCCGTAACTCCGATGGGCGGAGGCACCGGCGTGTGCGGTGCCCTGGCGCCGCGCGCGGGCGAGCTGGTGCTCGACATGGGCGGCTTCGACCGCATTCTCGACCTCGACGAGACGAACCTGGTCTGCCGCTGTGAGTCCGGGGTGAACGGCCTCGTGTTGGAGAAGCACCTGAACGAGCGCGGCCTCACCCTCGGCCACTTCCCGAGCTCGCTGCCAGGAACCACCGTCGGCGGCCTGTTGGCTACGCGATCGTCGGGCCAGGAGTCGAGCCGCTACGGCAACGTCGAGGACATGGTGCTCGGCCTTGCGGTGGTCCTTCCGGACGGCACCTTTGCTGCTCCCCGACCAGGCCCCCGATCAGCGGTAGGGCCGGCCCTCCATCAGCTGTGGCTCGGCTCTGAAGGCGCGCTCGGCGTCATCCTCGGGGCCGAGCTGCGGGTGCACCGCCTACCCGAAACGGTGATCGGGCGGGGATACGCATTCAGCGACCTCGCTTCTGGTCTCGAGGCGATGCGGGCCGTGATGCAGTCGGGCATCCGGCCTTTGGTATTGCGCCTCTACGACGCTGAGGACACTGCGTTCAACGGCCACGACGTTCCCACCGGCTCATGCCTCCTCGTGGTCGCCACCGCCGGACTGTCCGAAGTCGCCAAGGCCGAGGCCGATGCCTTGAAGCGGTTCGTGGCCGATGCCAAAGACCTGGGAGAGGAACCGTGGCACCGCTGGGACAGCCATCGATTCAGCCTCTCCGCGCAGCGCCTGAAAGCATTCCTCGAACCCCCCGGAGCTTACCTCGACACCATCGAGCTGGCCGCGCGATGGACGGTGCTGCCCAGGCTTCATGCCGATGTAAAGTCCGCAATAGCCATCGGTGGATTGGCGTTATGCCATTTCAGCCACGCCTACGAGCAGGGCTGCTGCGCTTACTTTTCGTTCGGAGGATCTGCAGACACAGAGGCTGAGGCCCGCGCCGCTTACGGCCGGGCATGGGAGGGTGCGATGACCGCAGCGCTTGGGCTGGGAGCGACGATAAGCCATCACCACGGAACGGGCCAGGGACGTGCGCGATGGGTCGCGGACGAGATGGGCGGCTGGATGCGCGTCTGGCGAGCGGTCAAGGAAGGGATTGACCCAACAAGAACCCTCAACCCCCGCGCGTTGGGAGGTGCGTCATAGCCGCTCCGGTCCTGTTCATCGTCAATCCAGCGTCGGGCGCGGGAAGGGCAGGACGCGATTGGTCGACGGTTGAAACGTGGCTTCCCTCCGCGGGCTTCCAGTTTGACGTGGCGCGGACCACACGGCCGCTGGAAGCGACGGAGATCGCGCAGCGTGCTGTAAGGGAATCCCGACCTGTCGTGGTCGCCGTCGGCGGCGATGGGACTCTTAACGAGGTCGTCAACGGCTTCTTCCACAACGGCGCGCCGATTCCGACCAGCTCGAAGCTGGCGATGGTTCCGCTCGGGACCGGGGGTGATTTCAGGCGCACGATGCGAATCCCGCAAGACACCAAGAGTGCGGTCCAGGTCATCATCAGCGGCCTGGCGAGGCGGCTCGACGCAGGGTGTGTCACCTATCAGTCACACGAGGGTACGACGGCGGTTCGCCACTTCATCAACATTGCGGACGCCGGATATGGCGGGGAGGTGGTACGCCGGGTCAACACCGGTACGAAGGCACTTGGTGGCCTCACCTTCAAGATCATCGGACTCACGACGCTGATGGGATGGAAGAACAAGCCAATGACCGTCGTCATCGACGGGGTCACTCACGAGCTCAAGAAAGCCCAGCAGGTGGTGGTCGCCAACTGCCAGTACTTCGGCGGCGGCATGCGCATCGCGCCCTCGGCCTCGCCGACTGACGGCGTGTTCGACGTCATTCTCATCGGCAACGCAGGCAAGCTGGAAACGATCCGCGGCATTGGTGATATGACAGCCGGCCGGCACCTCGACCAGCACAATCCGAAGATGGAGCTGATGTACGGCAAACGCATCGCGGTCACGTCACCTGAACCGGTGCGCATCGACCTCGATGGTGAGCAGCCCGGATTCCTACCGGCGCTTTTCGAGATTCAGCCAGGCGCGATCGAGTTCATCACTCCGCGATAGTCTGTCGCGATGACCAAGGGCGTCATCGCCACACCCCATCGGCTGGCCGGCGAAGCTGGAGCGCAGGTCCTGCGCGACGGCGGCAACGCCATCGATGCCGCGATTGCCGCGGACGCGGTGCTGTGCGTGGTCTATCCGCACATGACCTCAGTCGGTGGCGACCTCATGGCGATCGTCTGGCCTGCGGGCGCCTCGGCGCCGGTGGGCCTGATCGGAGCCGGGCGCTCGGGCGAGCTCGCCACCATCGAAGAGGTCAGGGCGCGCGGACACGAAGAGATGCCCGAGAGGGGCCCGCTGAGCGTGACGGTGCCAGGCACGGTCGAGGCCTGGGGCCGCCTGCTCGAAAGATATGGCACCGTCGGGATGGCGGCAGTGCTCGAGCCGGCGGCCTTCCTTGCTCGCGACGGCTACATCATCACAGGGCACCTGTCGGACGATCTCAAAGAGGAAGCTGACCTGCTCGGCCGCGAACCTGCGGCACACGCTCTGTACCCGCCGATGGAGGCAGGGATGCGTTTGCGCAATCCAGACCTGGCATCTGTGCTCAGCGACATCGGCCGCACGGGGATCAACACCTTCTACCGCGGAGCCGTCGGCGCCGCGATCGCGGAGGCGCTGCGCCGGCGCGATGGATTTGTCACTGCGCTGGACCTGGCCACCCACCGCTCGCAGTGGGTCGACCCTGTGACTGTCGAGTATCGGGGCCTCACCGTCTACGAGCTGCCGCCGCCGACGCAAGGCCTGACCGCGCTTGCCATGCTCGCCAGGCTTCGACGATTCGATCGCCGCGCACTCGAGCCGGGAGCCGAGTTCATCGCTGCGTTCAAGAAGATCCGTGACGAGACCTATCCGCTGCGAAACCGGTACATCACCGACCCGGACTTCTCTCCTGCGCCACTTGAGCCGTTCCTCGACCCGACGCACGCCGTCGCCGACGCCAGTGGACACCTGCATGAGGGCGGCGACACGATCTATCTCTGCGCTGCAGACGAGCACGGCAATCTCGTTTCGCTGATCCAGAGCGTGGCGTACGGATTCGGATCGGGCATCGTCGCCGAGGGCACCGGGATGCTGCTCCAGAACCGTGGTTGCTATTTCAAGCTGGATCCGGCGCACGTGAACCGGCTCGAGCC